>NC_013223.1:1645833-1975000 GCF_000024325.1 Desulfohalobium retbaense DSM 5692
TCGAAGCCCTGGCCAAGAAGCTCGCCTTCCCCATCGACAAGGTCTACGTCAACGTGAACCGCTTCGGAAACTCCTCCGCGGCTTCAGTTCCGCTGGCCTTAAGCGAAGCGTTGCAAGAAGGCTATATCCCTGAAGATGCCACGGTGTTGCTGGCGTCGTTTGGTGGCGGATTCACCTGGGGAGCAGCCTTGCTCAAATTTGGCCGGGGGCATTGATTGCAAACGGCCGTGAGTTGTTTTAGGAGCGGATGGAACGCACGGAACCCGGGATAACACCCCCTTTATCTTCGCACTCCCAAGCGCTTCCGTGCGGCGCTGCGGTACAAAACGCTCCAGCCACCGACGACGATAAACGAAATGGAGAACACCATGGACGCTCCTCGCCCGGCAGCCCTGGTCACCGGTGGGTCCCGGGGCATCGGCAAAGCTGTAGCCACCCGTTTGGCCAAGGACGGTTTCGAGGTCCTTTTGACCTACGTCAGCAAGCCTGACGAGGCGCAAGCGGTCTGCGACGATATCGCCTCTCAGGGAGGCACAGCCCGCGCCTTGTCCTTGAATATAGGTGACACCGAGGCTGTGGCCGCTTTCTTCAGGGACCATATTGCTGGCAAGGTCGACCTGCAGGTGCTGGTCAACAACGCCGGCATTACCAAGGATGGTCTGCTGGTGCGCATGAAACCGGCGGACTGGGAACAGGTCATCCAGGTCAATCTGACCGGCTCTTTTGCGTGTCTGCAGCAGGCCGCGAAAATCATGATGAAGCGCCGCAGCGGGCGGATTATCAATATCGCTTCGGTTGTCGCTCAGACGGGCAACCCCGGCCAAGCCAACTATGTCGCGGCCAAGTCCGGTCTGATCGGACTGACCAAGACCGCAGCTCTGGAACTGGCCCCCCGAGGCGTGACAGTCAACGCCGTAGCCCCGGGATTCATTGCCACGGATATGACCGACGCCCTGTCCGACTCGCTCAAGGAGCAGTACCAGCAAAAGATCCCGCTTCAGCAGTTCGGTCGCCCGGAAGATATCGCCGGCACCGTCTCCTTTCTGGCCTCTGACGAGGCCGGATACATCACGGGCCAGGTCCTTGGCGTCAACGGCGGCATGCACCTCAACTAGTCCGGTCGCCCGGCGCGAACAATGCGTGAGCCGAGATTCTGCCCCAGCGCGCCTGAACTTTGAACACATTTTCCCGCAGGCTGCTCAAAAATCTCCAGTCGGTGCAGAAAAATTCAAGTTTGCCGCAGTCAAATCTGTCCGGATCTATTGAATTCAACGCTGCACTGCCGCCCATTTGGTGATTGCCGGCGGCCTGCTGAACCCTGCCTGCTTTCAGGTGGACAAACACGTCAACACACATTGAGGAGGAACATATGGCTGCTTTTGAAAAACTTCAGGAAATTGTTGCCGAACAACTCGGTGTCTCCAATGATGAGGTCAAACCCGAAGCCTCTTTTGTCGAGGACCTTGGCGCCGATTCCCTGGATCTGACCGAATTGATCATGGCCATGGAAGATGAATTCGGCATTGAAATTGATGACGAGGAAGCCCAGAAGTTGACGACGGTGAAAGCCGCTCTGGATTACATCGAAGCCAACAGCTAATAGAGACGCCAGGCGGGCACCGCTTTATCGGCTGCCCGCCTGTATTTGTTCGAGCTCCACTCGCTTCGGACGCCGCCTGAGCGCCGAGCGACACGTCGCCGGCACCAACCCGACGCACGCCCATGCGGACGCCGGGTTGGTGTTTATGCTCCGGCTGGAGCCAGCATCGCGGTAGAGCCCAGAACAAAACGAGAGCACAGAAATTTTGCCAAAGCCTGCTTGGGCCGTCTCGCCATCTCAAGCAGTTGCGTAGCGGGGAGAGTATGAATTTGAACAGGGTAGTTGTGACCGGCTTGTCGGCGTTGTCGCCCATTGGCGCCGATCTGGAAACGACCTGGACCAATCTCTTGGCCGGGAAATCCGGGATCGGCCCGATCACACAATTTGATGCCAGTGAATACGCCACCACCATCGCCGGTGAAGTCTCTGACTTTAATGTAGAAGACTTTATCGAACGCAAACAGGCCCGGCGCATGGACCGTTTCACCCAATTCGCCGTAGCGGCCACGCAGATGCTCTTCGAAAACGCCCAATGGCAGATTCCGGAAGAGGAACAAGGTGACGTCGGGACGCTTTTGGGCTGCGGGCTCGGGGGGTTGAAAACCATTGAGGAATTCCACACCAAATTGATGAAATCAGGTCCCAAACGGGTCTCTCCGTTCTATATCCCGATCCTGATCTCCAACATGGCCCCGGGGCAGATCTCCATCAGCACCGGCGCCAAAGGGCCCAATTTGGTGACCACCTCCGCGTGTGCCTCCGGCCTGCACGGCATCGGCTACGCCTACACCGACATCATGCTCGGCCGGGCCAAGGCCATGATTTGCGGCGGAGTGGAATCGACCATCACGCCGATGGGCGTTTCCGGCTTCAACGCCATGCGGGCCCTGTCGACCCGCAACGATGATCCGACCAGGGCCTCACGCCCCTTTGACCAGGGCCGTGACGGCTTTGTCATGGCTGAAGGGTGCGGCCTGCTCCTGCTCGAATCGCTCGATCATGCCCTGGCCCGAGGCGCCCGCATCTATGCCGAGGTTGTCGGTTTCGGCGCTTCGGCCGACGGCTACCACATGACCGCCCCCAAGGAAGACGGCGAGGGCATGTCCCGCTGCATGCGGGCAGCCATCAAGGAAGCCGGGGTGCAGCCTGAGGATATCGACCATATCAACGCCCACGGCACATCGACAGCGCTCAACGATCTCTGCGAGACCCGGGCCATCAAGGATGTTTTTGGGGACCGTGCCACATCCATTCCAGTCACCGCCAATAAATCCATGGTCGGACACCTGCTCGGTGCAGCCGGCGGTCTCGAAAGCGTCATTTCGGTCAAAACACTTGATGAAGGCAAGATCCCCGGGACGATCAACCTCGAGAACCCGGAACCCGAATGCGACCTGGACTATGTCGCCGACGGGACCCGAGAGCAGTCAGTGCAATACGCGCTGTGCAATTCATTCGGCTTCGGCGGAACCAATGCCACCATGCTCTTTAAGCAGTACGACGGGAAATAAGGACCACGCCATGCAGCACTTGCTCCAGACCGACCCAGATATGGCCAAGGCAATCGATCTCGAACACCAACGGCAATTGAGCAAGATCGAACTCATCGCCTCGGAAAATTTCACATCCGCCGCCGTTCGCGAGGCCACCGGCTCGATCATGACCCACAAATACGCCGAAGGGTATCCTGGCAAGCGGTATTACGGCGGCTGCGAATTCGTGGACATGGCCGAAGAACTCGCCCGGGAACGGGCCTGCCAGCTCTTCGGGGCCGAGTACGCCAACGTCCAGCCCCATTCGGGCTCCCAGGCGAACATGGCGGTCTATTTCGGGGCCTTGAAGCCAGGCGACACCATCATGGGCATGGATCTGTCCCACGGCGGCCATCTGACCCACGGCGCTCCGGTGAGCTTCTCCGGCAAGCTCTTCAAAACCGTGTTCTACGGTGTGGATCAAGCCACTGGGATCATCGATTACGAGCAGGTCGCCGAACAGGCCCGCACGCATCGCCCCCAACTGATCATTGCCGGGGCCAGCGCCTACCCCAGGGAAATCGACTTCGCCCGATTCCGGGCTATTGCCGACGAGGTCGGCGCCCAACTCATGGTCGATATGGCCCACATCGCCGGTCTTGTCGCCACCGGGCTGCACGCCTCTCCCATCGGCCATGCCCATTTCACGACCTCGACGACCCACAAGACACTGCGCGGCCCGCGCGGCGGACTCATCCTCAGCGGTTCTGAATTTGGCAAGACACTGAATTCCCAGATTTTTCCCGGTATTCAGGGTGGACCGCTCATGCATGTCATCGCCGCCAAAGGGGTGGCGTTTGGCGAGGCCCTGCAACCGAGCTTTCGCGCCTATCAGGAGCAGGTCGTGGCCAACGCTCAGGCACTGGGCCACGCCCTGACCGAGACCGGTTTCGACCTCGTCTCCGGCGGGACCGATAACCACCTCCTGCTTGTCGATCTGACGCGCAAGAACATCACCGGGAAAGATGCTGAAGCTGCCCTGGACAAAGCCGGAATCACCGCCAACAAGAACACGGTCCCTTTTGAGACCCGTTCTCCTTTCGTGACCTCCGGTATCCGCCTAGGCACACCGGCAGTAACCACCCGCGGCATGACCGCCGAGCACATGCATCAGATCGCGGCCTGGATCGAAGCCGCGCTGGACAATATGGACAACGAAACTCGCTTGCTGGAGATCAACAAGGAAATTGCCGCCTTCGCCGGTGAATTCCCGCTATTCATCTCCCAGCCTGGGGCGGACCTCTCCTCATGACCCCCCGTCTGCCCTGGCCCGACTATTTCATGCGCATAGCGCATCTTGTGGCCGAGCGCTCGACATGCCTGCGGCGCCGGGTTGGGGCGATTGCGGTCAAGGACAACCGTATCCTGGCCACCGGGTACAACGGCGCTCCTGCCGGCTTGGCCCATTGTCTGGATATCGGGTGTCTGCGGGAAAAAATGGGGATCCCCTCCGGGGAACGCCACGAATTGTGCCGTGGACTGCACGCTGAACAAAACGTCATTATTCAGGCCGCAGTCCACGGCATTCCTCTCAAGGGCGCCGAGATTTTCTGCACCACGCAGCCGTGTCTGATCTGTACCAAAATGCTTATCAATTCCAACATTACGGCTATCTATTTCGCTGAAGGCTATCCCGATGCCTTGGCGCGGGAGATGCTGGAAGAAGCCGGTGTCGTCTATGAGCGATTTACGCCTGCCGCAGAACGCTAAAGAAGCGGTGATGCAGCACGCGGTAGAACTGGGCGAAACCGGCTTCGGCCGAACCGCGCCAAATCCCTGCGTCGGAGCGGTCATCACCCGCAATGGAGCGGTTATGGCCGAAGGATACCACACCGCTTGCGGGGCGCCCCACGCCGAAGTCGAAGCCATTGCCCAGGCCAGGGCAGCTGGAGTGGACTTGTCGGAATGCACCTTGTGGGTCACATTAGAACCGTGCAATCATCACGGCAGGACCCCTCCGTGCACCAAAGCCATCATCGAAGCCGGCATCCGCAGCGTGGGCATTGGCACCCTGGACCCCAATCCCCATGTGGGTGGCGGCGGAACCGCTTTTCTGCGTGACCAGGGCGTGGAGGTGGAGGTGGGTATTCTGGAACCGGCATGCCGGGACCTCATAGCCGATTTTCTTCTTTGGCAACAGGAAAAACGCCCTGGTGTCCTGCTCAAACTCGCGGCCACTCTGGATGGAAAAATCGCTACCCGCAGCGGCCATTCGGCCTGGGTCAGCGGCCCGGAAGCCCGCGAGGAGGTGCATGGACTGCGCGGCCGGGTCGATGGTGTTCTCGTTGGAGGCGGGACCTTGCGCGCGGACAATCCCCGCCTGACTTGTCGCAGTGAAAGGGCCCTGAATAAACAGCCCTTGGCCCTGGTCGTCACCTCCCGCTTGCCTGAGGCCCAGGACGATCTCCACCTGCTGCGCCATCGGCCGCAGGAGACCATCTTCTGGACGACTGACGACCAATCCCGGACGCCCCAGGCCGATGCCCTGCGCGCCCTGGGCTGCCGGATCTGGGATCTGCCGCTCACCGCTTCCGGGATGCTCGATCTTCGGGCCGGACTGACACATTTTTTTGATCAAGGCCTGGGCCACACCATCCTCTGTGAAGGCGGCGGCCGATTGGCTCTGGCTTTGGCCGAGCAAGGTCTTGCTGACAGACTACGCCTGTACTTGGCCCCGAAAATCCTGGGCGACGCGACAGCGATCAATCTTTTTTCCGGCCGGGACGAACTGGATATGGGGCAGGCGTTGCCCTGGCGTTTCACCCGCTCGCGGCAGGTCGGCGCTGATATGTGTCTGGAATTACGCCCTCAGACACAGCAGGGGGCCGCTCGAAACGGTGCCCCCGAATCGATCCCAGCCCCCCGGTCGCGGTAGTCGAAAGGACGATCATCCATGTTCACCGGACTTATTCTCGGCGTCGGAACTGTGAGCGCCCTGGACAAAAAAGGCGATGAAAGCCGTCTCCGCATCCGTCCCCACTTCTCACTGACCGACTGCGAGTACGGGGAAAGCATCGCCGTCAACGGAGTCTGCCTGACCGTGGAGACCTTTGGACGGGATTGGTTTACGGTCTACGCCTCTGCCGAAACATTGCGCCGCTCCAATCTCGGCGGCCTGCGCCCCGGAGATGCCGTGAATCTTGAGCGCGCCCTGGCCGTGGGCGACAGGCTCGGCGGCCATCTGGTCAGCGGCCATGTGGATTGTCTGGCCCGCATCGAACAGATCACTGCGGCCGGCCAGTCCACCGCCTACACCCTGGGCTTCCCCAAACAATGGGGACCGTTCGTGGTCGACAAGGGATCGGTCTGCCTCGATGGGATCAGCTTGACCGTCAATGCCTGTACACCAACGACTCTGGCCGTAAATATCATCCCGACCACGCGAAAGGAGACGACCATCGCCTCGTGGCAGGTCGGCTCTCAGGTCAATATGGAAGTCGACATCATCGGAAAATACGTCCAGAAAATGGTTGCTCCCTGGAGCGGAGAGCCGGCAGGCGAGCCGGAAACCGGCCAGGGTCTGACCCTGGATTTTCTCCGCGAGCACGGTTTTTAAAGACAGGAACCACGTGTACCGGATCTGTGCGCAGCCGCGGGTCCGGACGGGACGTTGAACTTGTTGCAACACCTATCACTACCGGGACACCCCGGAGACTGAGGACACCATGCCTGTTTGTACGCCAGAGGAAGCCATTGAAGAAATCCGTCAAGGCCGCATGCTCATCCTGGTCGACGACGAAGATCGCGAAAACGAGGGCGACCTGACCATTGCCGCAGAACATATCACGCCTGAGGCCATCAATTTCATGGCCACCCACGGACGGGGGCTCATCTGCCTTGCCCTGGCCCCGGAATGGGTCGACCGCCTTGAACTGCCGATGCAGCCCCGGCGCAACGAATCCAAATTCGGCACCGCCTTCACCGTCTCCATTGAGGCCGCTCAGGGAGTGACCACCGGGATTTCCGCACACGACCGGGCCACAACCATTCAGGCTGCGGTCCAGGAAGATGTCACCCCGGACGATATCAGCACACCGGGACATATCTTCCCTTTGCGCGCCCGCAACGGCGGAGTCCTGGTCCGCGCCGGTCAGACCGAGGGCAGTGTCGATCTGAGCAAACTGGCCGGATGCAAACCAGCCTCGGTGATCTGCGAGATCATGCGTGAAGACGGCACCATGGCCCGGATGCCGGATCTGGAGGTCTTTGCCGAAAAGCACGGCCTGAAGATCGCGACCATTGAAAGTCTGATCCGCTACCGCTCCAAATTCGATTCCCTGGTCACCGCCGTGGGCGAAGCGCAATTGCCGACGAAATTCGGTCACTTCCGGGCTGTCGCCTACGAGAGCGAGATCGAAGACCATACCCATTTGGCCCTGGTCAAAGGGGAAATCCACGAAGACGAGCCGATCCTGGTCCGGGTCCACAGCCAATGCCTGACCGGGGACATCTTCGGCAGCCTCCGTTGCGACTGTGGCAATCAACTCCAGAACGCCATGCGCATGATCGAAGAGGAAGGCAACGGCATCCTGCTGTATATGCGCCAGGAAGGCCGGGGGATCGGCCTGGGCAACAAAATCCGCGCTTACCACCTCCAGGACCAGGGCAAGGATACGGTCGAAGCCAATCTCGAACTCGGCTTTGAACCCGACCTCCGCGATTACGGTATCGGGGCCCAGATCCTTGTCGATCTTGGGGTCCAGAAAATGCGTTTGATGACCAACAATCCCAAGAAGGTCGTTGGCCTGCAGGGTTACGGGCTGGAGATTACGGACCGTGTCGGCCTGGAGACCACGCCCTGTGAGGAAAACCTCTGCTACCTGCGCACCAAGCAGGAGAAAATGGGCCATATGTTCACTCAGGAATACGGCACAGGGGAATAATCGACCGCCTCGCCCCCCCGGGACAATTCTTGTCCGGGGCCGCTTCAGGCCTTGGGTGCAACAACGGGAGAGGGGCGGAGATCAACGGCGCCGGGTCCAGCGAACCGGCGCCCGATGAACGCAGCAGGAGAACTCGACATGCAAGAGCTACAGACCATCGAAGGACACCTCACAGGCCAGGGATTGCGCTTCGGCATCATCGCCACCCGGTTCAACGACTTCATTGTCGACCGGCTCATCTCCGGGGCCGTGGATTATCTGGTCCGCCACGGCGTTGACCGGGCTGATATAACCCTTATCCGTCTTCCCGGTGCCTTTGAAATGCCCCTGGTGGCCAAGCGGATCGCAGCCTCACAAAAATACGACGGCATTATCTGCCTGGGCGCCATCATCCGTGGCGCCACCCCCCACTTTGATTTTGTGGCCGCTGAAGCCAGCAAAGGCTTGGCCCAGGTCGCCCTCGACGCCGAAATACCGGTCGGTTTCGGTATCCTGACCACGGATACCCTGGAACAGGCCATTGAGCGCGCCGGGAGCAAGGCCGGCAACAAGGGCGTGGAAGCGGCACAGGCAACCCTTGAAACGGCTCAAGTCATGAGCCAGCTGTAGGAAGGCTATGGCCAAAAGCACTAAATCAGCACGGCGCCTGGGGCGGCAGACTGCCTTTCAGGTGCTGTATTCTTTGAATTTCCAAGAGTCGCACGGCAACGGACTGGCTCTTTTGCAACGGACCTTCACCCATTTGATCGAACAGGAGGAGGTCGGAGAGGCAGCCGCTGATTTCGCGTGGGAACTGGTCCAGGGCGTCTGGGAAAACCGGGACGAGCTGGACGAGCTCATCAGTCGCCACTCGCAGCATTGGCGTGTGGGACGCATCGCCAAGATCGAACTCTCCATTTTGCGTCTGGCGCTGTATGAAATGTACTTCCGCTCGGACATCCCCCCGAAGGTAGCGATCAACGAGGGTGTCGAACTGGCCAAGGAATTCGGTGACGAACAGTCCCGGGGCTTCGTCAACGGCATTCTGGATGCGGCCGCCAAAGCCTGCCCGAAACGGTGACCTCCGAGGGCCAGAGGCGACAAGGCCGTGGACTTTTTCCCGACCATCAACACAACCGCAGAAAGGATACAGGACGCGCCATGGAGGAATACACTCCCCAGCACATAGAAACCACCTGGCAGGACGCATGGTCCAGGAACCGGGATTTTGACACCGCAGTCGATCCTGACAAGCCCAAGTATTATGTCTTGGAAATGTTTCCCTATCCCTCCGGGCGGATCCATATGGGCCATGTCCGCGTCTACACCATCGGCGATGTCATTGCCCGCTTCAAGCGTATGCGCGGCTACAATGTCTTCCATCCTATGGGCTGGGACGCGTTCGGACTGCCAGCGGAAAACGCGGCCATCAAGCACGGTACGCATCCGGCCAAATGGACCTACGCCAACATCACGGAAATGCGCCAGCAACTCCAACGGCTCGGGTACTCCCTGGAATGGCAGCGAGAACTGGCCACCTGTCATCCCGGCTATTACAAATGGGAACAGCTCTTTTTCCTCAAGCTGTATGAAAAAGGGCTCATCTACCGCAAAAAGGCGCCCGTGAACTGGTGCCCCGGCTGCAACACCGTGCTGGCCAACGAACAGGTCGAAGAAGGGATGTGCTGGCGCTGCGACAGCGAGGTCGAGCACAAGGAACTCGCCCAATGGTTCGTACGTATCACTGCTTACGCCGACGAATTGCTGCAGGACCTGGATAAACTGGACGGGACCTGGCCCGAACGGGTGATCACCATGCAGCGCAATTGGATCGGCAAAAGCTACGGTTCGGAAATCGATTTTCAGGTCGACGGGCTTGAGGAGTCGATCCGGGTCTTCACCACCCGCCCGGACACCCTCTACGGCGCGACATTCATGAGCCTGGCCCCGGAGCATCCGCTTGTCGAGACGTGCATTGCCCGCGCCGAGGACCCAGAGGCAGTGCGGGCCTTTGTCGAGCGTATCCGCAACCAGGACCGCAATATCCGCTCCATAGAGGAGCAGGAAAAAGAAGGGATCTTCACCGGCTCCTATTGCCTCAATCCGGTCACCGGGGAGCGGATGCCCATCTATGTCGCCAATTTTGTGCTCATGGAATACGGCACCGGAGCGGTCATGGCTGTGCCGGCCCATGACCAGCGGGACTTTGAATTCGCCACCAAATACAATCTTCCCATCCGCGTGGTCATTCAACCGGACAATGAGGCCTGCCTGGAGGAAACCACCTTGGAACAGGCCTATACGGAACCCGGCATTCTGGCCCAGTCCGGACCGTTCACCGGCCAGGACAACGAATCCGCCAAGCAGGCGATCACCGAACACCTTGAGGCCAACGGCCAGGGCACGCAAACCGTGCAATACCGGCTGCGGGATTGGAATATCTCCCGGCAGCGGTATTGGGGCGCCCCCATCCCGATGGTCTATTGCGACACCTGCGGGGTCCAGCCCGTTCCCGCCGAGGACCTGCCCGTGGACCTCCCCCTCGAGGTCCAGACCAACCCCGACGGCCGTTCCCCCCTTCCGGACAGCGAAGCCTTTGTGCACACCACGTGTCCCCAATGCGGCGGAATCGCTCAGCGCGAGACAGACACCATGGACACCTTTGTCGAATCGAGCTGGTATTTTGCCCGTTACACCGCCTCGCGCCTGGAGTCGGCCCCCTTTGACAAAGAGGCTCTGGACTATTGGCTGCCGGTGGACCAATACATCGGCGGCATTGAGCACGCCATTTTACACCTGCTCTACGCCCGCTTTTTTACCAAAGCCTTGCGCGATCTGGGGTATATGGATCTTGACGAACCGTTTCAGCACCTGCTGACCCAGGGCATGGTTCTCAAGGATGGGGCCAAGATGTCCAAGTCCAAGGGCAACATCGTTGACCCCAACGAGATGCTGGAGACCTACGGCGCGGACACCACCCGTTTGTTCACTCTGTTCGCGGCGCCGCCGGAACGGGATCTGGACTGGAACGACAAGGCCGTCGAGGGGGCCTACCGTTTTCTGGCCCGCCTGTGGCGCATGGGTCAGGACCTCTCCGGTACGCTTCCGACCCTGCCCGCATGCGCGCCGCTGCCAGCGGGCGAACTCTCCGAGACCGCTGCCGCGTTACGCCGCAAGGAGCACCTCACAGTCCAGAAGGTCTCCGCGGACATGGAAGAAAAATTCCAATTCAATACAGCCATTGCCGCAGTGATGGAACTGGTCAACGAGATTTCCGCCGCTCGGGAATCCTTGCTGGCAAGCGAAACGGACCGTCACGCCCTGGGCTCGGCTCTGGCCACGACACTGACCTTGCTTGCGCCCATGACGCCCCATCTTTGCGAAGAGTTGTGGCAGCGGCTCGGGCACACGACGCCGCTGGCCCAGACCGGCTGGCCGACGTACGATCCCGACGCCCTGCGGCAGGACGAGGTCCAGATTGTGGTCCAGGTCAACGGCAAATTGCGGGGCAAGATCGCCGTAGCCACGGATGCGGCAAAAGAAACCATCCAGGAGGCCGCGCTCGCTCATGAAAACGTCCAGCATCACATCTCCGGCAAGGAAATCAAGAAAGTCATTGTCGTTCCGGGCAAACTGGTCAATGTGGTCGCGGCCTGAATACGCATTCACGCTCCTGCTGGCCGTGCTCATGTTGCTCGCCGGCTGCGGCTACCATTTGAGTTCTGCAGCGCCGGTCGCCTTGCCCCAGGGCATGACCCGGTTGGCTCTGGATAGCGTCAGCCAACCGAGCACCGAGTCCTGGATGGAGCCGTATCTCCGTCGCAGCCTGCGCGATGAATTGGCCCGCCGGGGCCAGATCACCTGGGTCAGCCGGGACGCGGCCCAGGGACTGATCCGGCTCAAGGTCACCTCCTATTCCGACTCGGGATTGCGGCAAAGCAGCGACGAGGACACCGTCAAATCCGAAATTCGGATCGCCGGTGAGGCCCAGATCTTCGAGTCTGCGTCCTCACAGCGGGTCTGGAACTCCGGCCAGGTCCAGACCAACGTTTCCTACCAAACTGACAATGAGAGCAGTACCGCTGCCGGCAAAGACGCTGTGGACGACTTCATCGAACGGCTCGTCGACCGGCTCGGCAGTGGCTTTTGAACTGCTCTTTCGTGCCAAACGAAACACTCGGGTCTGATTTCTCCCTCTTGCGTGGTCCCGGGGGACACGGAACATCCCCCGGACTTCACGATCTGCCTGAACTGACTGTTGAAAAATGGTTCTTTGACGGATCCTGTGGATTTTTGGAGTTTGCCGTCTCTTCTGTGTGCCACTTTCGGCCCGGTATTTTCTAAATCCCGCCAAAGGGGGATCCTTGCCCCCTCCGGACTCTCAAGTGGAACAGAACTCCAGGTGTCGAAGATGGCCCTTTTTGCATCGGAATCCGCCTGGGAGCATTCAGTTCGCGGTCCGGTTTCCCCCTTTTGGCGGGACCAAGAAAATGTGCGGGCCTTTCGCTCGAAGCACACAGAAGAGACGGCAAACTTTTGCGTCTGAAATTCCATGCTCTGTGACGAAGAGCCTGAAAAATGTCATATAATACAGGCCGCTCAAAAATCCCAAGGGACGGCGACAAAACGTTCACGGTCGCAGCGTAGCTATCCGTACGCAAGAGTTTGAACGTTTTGCAGCTGTCTGCCATTGGGAAATTTTCAACCTGGTAAAGACCGCCGTGGTAACAGTCCTGCGCCTGAAGGAGCGTCCATGTCCCGACCGGGCTTTCTTTTCTGTTTCTGCCCCGACAGCCAGTGGTTGCAAAAGCGGCTCACGGCCTTGCTCCAAAAGGACGGGGAGGTCTGGGACCGTCACATCTATTGGGCGGACGAAGAGTTCCCCGAACGGTTGTGGGAAGACCTGACCCTGACCTCGCTGATCGGGGGCAAACGGGCGGTCATCCTCCGCCGGGCCGAGGCCCTTAAAGCTGAAGACTGGAAAAAGTTCAGCCCCCTTCTGCGCAGTTTCAATCCCCAGGTCTGGCCGATATTCTGCCTTGAGCACGAATGGAAACGAAGCACCCCTTCCATTCCCGCCGGTTTGCAGCACCGCCCGTTTTGGAAGCTGGCGCAGCAAAAGAAATGGATCTGGCAGTCGCCTGGCCTGACGCGCGAAGCCCTGCCGGAATACCTTCAGCGCTGGGCTCGGGCTCGCTCGATAACGCTTCCGGCCGTAGTACAGGAAAAGGCGGCCCAACGCTTGCCCCTCCAGGTCGCCGCCCTTGACAATGAACTGGCCAAACTTGAGCTTCTCGCCAAGGATCGCGGCAACACACTCCAACTCGAGGACCTGGAGGTCATCACCCACGAACCGGACCTCGACATTTTCGCGTTCATGAGTTCGCTCCAGGAGGGAGGCGCCAATCTCCAGATCTGGCGGACCGTCTTCCACGACCGCCTGGGCTCTGATTCCGAGATGGTCTTTCCCTTTCTGGGCCTGTTGGTTCGCGAAGCCCGGCTCTTGTGGCAGCTTGAGTACGGGCCGGTGGAGGGCATCCGGTTGCCGCACAGGGTCAAAAACCGCAAGGCAGCCCTGGCCCGGCAGCTCGGCGGCCCCCGGCTGACGCAAATCTGGTCCTTGGCCCTGGAGGCCGAGGCCGGCATCAAGTCGGGCGAGCGCACCCCGGACCAGGCTTTGGAAACATTGCTCACCGGCCTGATGCGCCTGTTTCGCAGCTGACGGGAGTCGACCAGCCGCCCGCTGGCATCGCATCTCTCCGGTTCCCGACCCGCCTTTTAAAGCGCTGTGCAAAGTGACTGGACACCATAACAGGAAGGTGCGCATGCCCCGGCAGGAAAGCAAACCCCACTATATTGGTCATCGCCAGCGGCTCAAATCCCGCTTCGACGCCTCGCCGGAATCCGTCCCGGACTACGAAATTCTGGAACTTTTACTCGGGTACGCCCTGCCCCAGCGCGACACCAAACCTCTGGCCAAGGATCTGCTGGCCCGGTTCGGCACCCTCGGCTCTGTGCTGACCGCCTCCGGCCAAGCGCTTCAAGACGTGCCGGGCGTCGGCCCCGGTGTGGGGCTTTTTTTCACCCTCCTGCAGGAAACCCGGGCCCGGCAGGAACAAAGCGGCCTGCTCGGCCGGGACGTCCTCTCCTCCCCGGAGCGCGTCGCCCGCATGGCCCGGGAGCGATTCGGCCGTTTGAGCCACGAAGAGTTCTGGGTCGCCCTGGTGGACAACAAGAACCGACTTTGTGATTTTTGTCGGCTATTCACCGGTACTGTGGATCAGACCGCCGTCTATCCCCGCGAAGTCCTCCGGCTGGCCCTGACCAAACAGGCCTCCGGGCTGATCCTGGTCCACAACCATCCCGGCGGCGACCCGACACCATCCCCCCAGGACAAGGATCTCACCAACCGTCTCCTGTCCGCCTCCCGGGAACTCGGCTTCCGCATTCTGGACCATGTCATCGTCTGTGAAGAAGCGTTTTTCAGCTTCCAGTCCTCGCACATGCTCTGAGTCCATCCCGGAGCAGGCAGCGGCCTGATCTGACAACCGGAACCACGAAACCGCCGCCCTGTCTCTCAGTAGCCCGCGCCCTTGTCCGGCCCTGAAAGCCGGGGGGAAATCTTTTTTTCGTCAACGGGGTTGCAAATCAATTCTGATGATTTATTGTTTTCCAGTATCCGCCTGAAATCGGGCGCAACACGAATGAACACCCAGCCTGAGGCCCTTATCCGGGCCGCCGCAACGACCGACAACGACCCTGTGCCAAGCAGACGAGGATAAAGGAGTCACACGAATGAGCACATCTGAGGTATATATCCTGGACCCCACCACCGGCCAGCTGGCAGCCTCGGAAGACGACAGCCAGGGAGGAACAACCCACGCTGTGATCCAGAAAACCAACGGCGACGACGAGCACTCCCTGGATGAAATCCCTGAAACCCTGCCTTTGCTGGCAGTACGGGACATCGTCGTTTTTAATTACATGATTCTGCCCCTGTTCGTGGGGCGGGACAAATCCGTCAAATCTGTGGAGGCCTCGCTCAACGACAGCCGGTACATTTTCATCGCCACCCAGCGCGACGAAAAAAACGACGACCCCGGTCCTGAGGATCTCTATGAGATCGGCACCGTCGGCCTGATCATGCGCATGCTCAAAATGCCCGACGGCCGTCTCAAAGTGCTGGTCCAGGGGGTTTCGCGGGCCAGGATCAAACAGTTCACGCAACACGACCCGCACCACCAGGTCGAGGTCGAGCTGATTGCCGAAGCCGAAACGCCGGAAATCACCCCGGATGTCGAAGCCCTGATGCGTTCGGCCCGCGAGCAGAGCGAAGAGATCATCTCCCTGCGCGGCATCGACGCCTCGGAAATCATGTCCGTACTGAATAACGTCGACGAACCGGGCCGCCTGGCCGATCTGATCGCCTCGAACCTGCGCATGAAGACTGAGCACGCCCAGTCCATCCTCGAATGCCAGGATCCCATCGAACGGCTGTCCCTGGTCAACAAACAGCTCTTGAACGAGGTGGAAATCGCCTCCATGCAGGCCAAGATCCAGAATATGGCCAAAGAGGGCATGGACAAGGCCCAAAAAGAGTTTTTCCTGCGCGAACAACTCAAGGCTATCCGCTCCGAGTTGGGCGAAGGCGCGGATGTGGACGAAGAGTTTGAGGAGCTGCGCGAGGCACTGGACAAAGCCGGTCTGTCCAAGGACGTCAAAAAAGAGGCCGACAAACAGCTCAAGCGCTTGGAATCCATGCACCCCGAATCCTCGGAAGCCACAGTCATCCGGACCTATCTGGAATGGCTCGTTGAACTGCCGTGGAAAAAGACCTCCAAGGACCGCCTGGACATCAAGCAGGCCGAGAAAATCCTCAATGAGGACCACTACGACCTGCAGAAGGTCAAGGAACGCATCCTGGAATACCTCTCGGTGCGCAAACTCAATCCGAAGATGAAGGGGCCGATCCTCTGCTTTGTCGGCCCTCCCGGCGTGGGGAAAACCTCCCTGGGCCGTTCCATTGCCCGGTCGTTGAACCGGAAATTCGAACGCATGTCCCTCGGCGGCATGCGCGACGAGGCCGAAATCCGCGGCCACCGGAGGACCTATATCGGCTCCATGCCCGGGCGCATTATCCAGGGCATTAAAAACGCCGGCACCCGCAACCCGGTCTTCATGCTCGATGAGATCGATAAGGTCGGCAACGACTTTCGCGGCGACCCCTCGTCGGCGCTGCTGGAAGTCCTGGACCCGGAGCAGAATTATTCCTTCACCGACCACTACCTGAACGTGCCCTTCGACCTCTCCAAGGTCATGTTCATCTGCACCGCGAACATGTTGGACACCATTCCTTCGGCCCTTCTGGACCGCATGGAAGTCATCCGCTTGCCCGGCTACACCGAGCAGGAAAAGGTTCGCATCGCCCGGCGCTATCTCCTGCCACGGCAGATCAAGGAAAACGGGCTCAAAGAGGAATGGGTCAAAATCAGCGACAACACCATCTCCCAAATCATCCGCGACTACACCCGGGAAGCCGGTTTACGGAACCTGGAACGGGAGATCGGATCGGTTTGCCGCAAGATGACCCGCAAGGTCGCTGAGGGCAAAGAAGGCCCCTTCCGGGTCACACCGCAAAACCTCTCCAAATACCTGGGCGTGCCGCCCTATCAGGAAGACGAGAGGGAACTGGAACTGCCCCCCGGCGTCGCCGTCGGCCTGGCCTGGACCCCGGCCGGAGGAGAAATCATGCACGTCGAGGTCACGCCCATGCCTGGCAAGGGCAAACTGACCCTGACCGGACAACTCGGGGAAGTGATGAAGGAAAGCGCCAAGGCTGCGCTCAGCTACGCCCGCAGTCGGGCTGAGAAACTCGGTCTGGACCACGACTTTGCCGATAAAAAGGATCTGCATATCCACGTGCCGGCCGGTGCCACGCCCAAGGACGGCCCCTCCGCCGGGGTCACCCTGGTCACGGCCGTACTCTCGGCCCTGACTGAGACGCCGATCCGGCCCGATGTGGCCATGACCGGGGAAATCACTCTGCGCGGCCGGGTCCTCCCGGTCGGCGGGATCAAAGAAAAGATCCTTGCCGCTGTAGCCGCCGGAATGCGCACGGTGATCATCCCGGCCCGCAACGAGAAGGACTTCAAGGAGATCCCTTCCGAATTGCGCCGGAATATCAAGATCCATACTGTAGAAAGTATCGACGAGATCTGGCCCCTGGTCCAGCAGGTCAGCGGACCGGACACCGAATCGAACGGTGAAAAATAATCCCGACAGGCTTCTGGTCCTGCAGCCCAGAACCCACAAGGCCGCCCGAAAGAAATTTCGGGCGGCCTTGTCTCTTTTGGGGCCGGTGAAAACACCTCAGTTTGTCATGCCGAGACCACATTGCTCCTGCAAGCCCCTGTGAACAAGGGCAACGGGTGGTCGGGCAAAGCAACTCCTTGGCTTTTGAATCCCGTCACAAAACATGGCATACAAGCACGCAACCGTATCCACCGAGACTGCCTGCGAGGACCAATTTTATGCGTCTGACCATTTTGGTTGACAATTGCACCTGTATCGATCGCTATTTCCTGGCCGAGCCGGCCCTGTCCATCTTTATTGAGGACCAGGGACAGCGCATCCTTTTTGATTGCGGCTACAGCGATGTCTTCCTCCACAACGCGGTCCGGGCGGGCATCGACTTGCTCCATCTCGATTTTCTGGCCTTTTCCCACGGCCACCTCGACCACACCTGGGGACTCGATGCACTCATCCGGCGCATCACGGAAGCCCGGCTCCAGGGATTGCCACACCACCCACCACATCTTGTCGCCCATCCCCGGACCTTTGTCAGCGTTTTCGAGCCCACTGCTGGCGATATCGGAGCGTTGCTGAGCCGGGAAAAAGTCGGGCACCATTTCAACTGCACTTTCAGTACCGAGCCTGTGGCGTTGACCGAACGGTTGACTTGGCTCGGGACCATTCCCCGCCTGATGCCTTTCGAGTCCCAGGACCCCATCGGCAGCAAAGCCGACGACGAGAGACCGGATTTTCTGCCGGACGATACTGCTCTGGCTTACCGGAGCGAAAAAGGGCTGGTCATCATAACCGGTTGCTCCCACGCCGGGATCTGCAACATCGTCGAATACGCCAAGCACCTCACCGGCGAATGCCGGGTGGTGGACATCATCGGCGGACTCCATCTCCAATCCCCTTCCACGGCGCAACTTGCAGGCACCATCGGGTATCTTGAGAAAGAGGGGCTGTCCCACCTCCACGCCGGCCATTGCACGGACCTGGCATCGAAAATCGCTCTCGCCCGGACGTTGCCCCTGCGCGAAGTCGGTTCCGGGCTGAGTCTGTCGTATTGATCCCAAGGGGGGCGCCAGAATCCGGAGGGGCATGCGGCAGGCCGAAGGAAACCGCGAACCGTGATTTCGGCGCAAAAGTACGATTTGAGGGGGCAGTTCCACAAAAGCCAACTCCGAAATCATGCTTCCGACCGTGGAGCTTCCCGCCCTCCACGCCGACACTGTCTTGTCCCGTCGCCCAAGCTGCAAAAAAACTGAACCGTTTACCACCTACCTTCTTTTGGTCTCCAAGCTCTTCTCCTTGCCCCGTTGACCAGTTTAGAGCCCCCCTGCTACAAGCACGTCTGGGTGGGACATATCAATTCCAATGTGGCGTTTCCCCAATGGCGGAGACAGTCCACTCCTCTTCCGGAGCGAGGTCAGAGCGGCTACGGCCACTACATGTGAACCGCAGTACGTCTTGAACATCTCCCGCTGTCCGTCTCGCACGGCGTGATGCCTTGATCCTTCCGAGTGCCAAGACGAGGACGGTCGGTGCCTTCAGGAGCCGAACTGCATGAACCTTCCCTTTCCAAGGAGTACGAGCAATGGACCAGGCCAGCCACGATCTCACGGAAACCGCCTTCCTGACCGATTGGACAACCGACCCTCAGCAGGCCAAACCCAAATACATCTACCTGAAATCCCTCCTCGAAAACGCCGAGGGCGTGGACATCTCTTTCAAGGGCCGTCCCGGTGTGACCTATTCCCTGCGCGGGCGCCATGTCGACCAGTCCCAACGCGATCTTTTCGTCATGATCGATGTCATTGACGATGACCCTCAGGACCGCTGGCTCTCGGTCTGTTTCTATGCGGATATGGTCCAAGACCCTGAAGAATTGGGGGATATGGTGCCGGAAGGATTATTGGGAGAGGACGCCGTGTGCTTCGACCTCGACACTGAGGCCGATGTGGATACCCAGTACGTCGCCGACCGGATCAAAGAAGCCATAGAACAGGCTCGGTCCGCCTGAGGCAGCACCTCCTTTTCTCCAGCCCCCTGTAAGCAGGGGGCTCTGGCCCCCCTACCAGGCCGTTGAAAATCTCCCAATGGCAGACAGCTGCAAAACGTTTAAACTCGTACGTACGGGTACGTCCGTTGCGACCTTGCACGCTGTGTCGCCGTCCATTGGGATTTTTGCACCACCTGCATGAGAAGGAATATTTCACCAGTCAGCAAAACACTCGAAAGGGAAATTGTGGCCTGTTATCTCGGCATGGACATCCAGATCCGACGCGGCTGTTCCTACGCGGTTATCGATGCCCACGGCTTACTCCAGGCTTCCGGGTGGCTCGAAAACCCGGTGCACCAAGCCCCAACCCTGGTCCGGCAATGGCTGCCGCACGGACTGCAGGCCGTTGGACTGGATGCCCCGCGCCAGCCGTTGCCCGGCCCGCGGCACTGGTATTGGCAGCGCAACAGTGGCCAATGGATTCCACGCACCACTCAAAAAGGGTGGGGACGCCATTGCGAGGTGGTCATCAGCGCCCATGGACTGGGGCGTCCACAATGGACACCGGTGCGGGGCCAAGCGCCGGAGTGGATGGAACGCGGTTTTGCCCTCTTTGAGGTACTGGGCCATCTTGTTGCTACGGAAGAGGTCTTTCCTTCGGCGGCGTATCTCCAGCTTCAAGACAATCGGGACGTCAGTCTGTGGATCGATTTTTCGGCCTGTGCGCCGGGTCCCAAAGACATGCTTGACGCCTGGGTTGCGGCGGCCGTGCTCAGAGAATGGGCGGAAGGACGGGGAGAGGCCGTTGGAAACGGCGATGGGCTAGGACGGATCATTCTGCCGCGCCCGCTCGCACCCCCCGTGGTGACGGGGGTCCTGCACTGGCCAGCGGCTGGCGGGGTATAACTGATGGCTGTCAACTCGCCCGGGAGGCCGGAAACGCTTGCTCGGGCCGGACCAGGTTCCGCCCGGCCTGTTTGGCCATATACAAAGCCGTGTCCACCCGTTTCAACACTTCGGACAAGGAATCTTCCTGGGGCGCGAGTTCGCAGACCCCGATACTCACGGTAACCTCTCCGGCTTCCAACACCCCGGCAAGGCTGGAGCCTTCAACAAACCGTCGCAACCCTTCAGCGACCTGGCTCGCTTCGGCAACCGGGGTTTCCGGTAACAGCACGGCGAATTCCTCGCCGCCGAGGCGGGCCATAAGATCGTGCTCACGGAGCCTGCCGCGGCATTTTTGTCCAAACTGGGCCAGGACATGGTCCCCGACGTCATGACCGTAGACATCGTTGACCTTTTTGAAGTGGTCGAGATCGAGCAACAAAACCGAGAGGGGCCGGCCGTACCGGTGTGCCCGACGGATCTCCTTGGCTCCGGCCTCGAAAAAGCCCCGCCGGTTGGGCAAGTCGGTCAAAAAATCCGTTCGCGCCAGGAGCCGGTTCTCCTGAACCGTGGATTCCAGCGCGCAGGATTTGGCATGCAAGGCCGCTTTAGCCAGACGCAGCTCGTCCATGCGCCGCATGGTCAAAAGCGTCTGCTCTAAAAGGGGCATCAGCCGGTAGAGCAACTTGGCATCCGTCTGGGCACAGGCTCCGTTTTCTTCCCGAACACAGGTCAACACGGCCCGCACCCGGCCAAATGCGAACGGGGCGTGCACGGCCGCCTTGGCCCTTTCCCGGACCACACCTGGATGGCGCTGCCACTCCGGGACCGAGCGCGTGTCATAGACGACCAGCGGCTTCATCCGCTCCAGCAGGCGGCTGAACACCTCCTTTTTGCGCCAGACAGTACCCTCAAAAACACTGTCCGTACTGGAGAGTACCTTGAAGACGTCTTGGGCTTCTTCAACCAGAACAAACACCGCCGCAAAGCCGCCGGCCTGACGTAAAATGCTCAGCACGCTGTCCAGACCATCCTGGGCCGTGGTGGCACTGGTCAGATCTCGCAGTCCATCAAGCAAAATTTCGGCTACTTGCCGCGACTCCGCCTCACGCCGGCGGACCCGTTCCAGGTCAAGAAAGGCCTCGTAGAGTTCCTCGTAGTCGACCCCGGCACCGGGGTGGTTTCTGTCTGTCACTGGTGCCACCTTCAAATGGATTTGGACCTTAGAGTCCAGGCGACTATGCCGCGTATTGTCTGGCTGATTTGGCGTTTGTGCCTCCGCAGATCCCTGGGCTCAAAAAACCGCCTCCTGATCACTGAAGACGACCACGGAAATCATCAAATTGCCGTGGTGGTTGCCCCCGCCCACGAGCCGCCCCTGCTCACCGAATGTAAAACAGCCAAGATAGGGGACATCGCCCAGGACCTGGTGAATGGATTGCGCCACTTCATCGATATGCTCCTCGATGGCAACCATCGAACCGGCGCAAAAGATCACCAACGCACCAGAAATCTGAGAAGGCAGCACGTCCAGGCTGTCCAGCGCGCTTTCGGCCACCCGCCCCGCCCGCCGGATGAGACCATTGCGCGTCCCGGACATCAAAACCACTGTTTCGCCTTGTTCAACATCGGCAAACAGTCGCAAAGCCCCGTCTGGCTCGGCCCGCTCAGGATGAGCCAAAACATAGAGCGGGATGTTGTTCAGCCATCCCCGCACCCGTCCCAGAGGCCAAAACGTCGTCTTGTCAAAGATATTGCCGCCTTCGGACAAAGTCGGCCCGATCAAACCCTGGGTCCACTCGTTATACACTTCTGCAGCTGGGCGGCCGTCAATGGAGCGAATCAGGCGCCCCTCGGCTTCAGTGGCGGTACCGGACTGGGCCTGGGGCAGATACCCATTGTGGTAGGAATAGCCGATCTCCACCGAGGGAAAAAACACCGAGACGACCACGCCGTTGGACATCGTTCCGGCTTTGGTCCCCTGGGACCAGCGCCCCAGGACATCGTTGTCAGCAGTGCTCCCGCCCAGAATGGGAACATTGGTGCCCACTTCGGATTCGATACCGGCCAGGACCTGTTCCTCGCACCCCGGCGCGGTGCTGATCCAGATCAACGAGGGCAACTCCCCGGCTCGTCCGGCCTGATCCAGGGCCTGCCGGGTCGCCAGAGCTGCGGCCGCACTCGGACGATCCTCAAGAGGCACGCCGCCGGTGCCGAAAGCCCCCTGGGCATCGAAAACACTCCACAATCCAAGCACCCGTCCCGCACTGCTCGTCCACCCCCGGCGCAACAAGACACCGCGGCAGGTTGTGGCCAGGTGCACGGGCGTCTCCGGCCACGTTTGGGTCAATAGAGCCAGGACCTCTTCGACATCATAGTCTTCCGTCAACTCACAGAGAACGAAATCAGGATGGCGATCCCCTGCAGCCGCTATTCCGGCCATGGCTTCACGTGCCGCTCGCCCGGCAATTTTCTGCGTCGACCATCCCGTGGCAATCTGCATATGTGCTCCGTCCTTCTCGAGTTCGGTCTCTTCTCCTGACGGCAGGGGGAAACGGTATTGTATTCAGGCAGATGCCGCCGCCGTCAGGAAAAAAGGGCGTTGACGGCTCTGGAGGCTATCTTTTTCCGCCCCAGACCGCAATTCCCGTGCAGCGCGGTGTCGAGGACGGCTAAGCAGCGCAATCCGAGCTCACGCCATGGGAAAGCACCAAATACCGGCTTCAAGCGCACTGTCCGGGCTGCATAGCCGCGCCCAGCATTGACGGCGGGGGGACAAACCTCTAATGCACGTATGCACAGGATCTGAAGAATCTTGGACAATCTCTCCGCGGCAAAGCACGGCCACCGCCACCAGACCGTCACCCTGCTCTGATACACTGGGCCGAAAAGAACGCCACCGTTTTGCTCGCGGTCACCCTGAGGAGACCCCAATGTCGACAAATATCCCCTATGTGGCTACGGCCGATAACGCCCCGGCTCACGAGGTTCCTGCCGGTTCGAAAACCTCCATGCAGGTCCTGATCAGCGCGGAGCAGGCGCCCAACTTCGCCATGCGCCGGTTTCGCATCGAACCGGGCGGGTCCATGCCCCGGCACACCAACACAGTGGAGCACGAACAATTTGTCTTGCACGGAGCGGCTGAACTTGCCCTCGGCGATGAAACCCGGCGGGTCCAGGCGGGAGACGTCGTTCTCATTCCTGCCGGCCTACCCCACGCCTACACCTGCCTGGGCGACGAGGCCTTTGTCTTTCTCTGCCTGGTGCCCAATGCCCCGGACCATCTCGAAATCCTGGAGTGATTCGTATTCACGGCCAACGGGACCGAAAGGGAGATGCCGTCTGCCTAGGGCATGCCCTGAAAGAGGCCGCTCTTCCAGCCCAAGCAGTGTGGCAACACCGAACAACGCCCCCCGTTTGAGAACCCACCTTGGTCTCACAATCGAAAAAGCTTTCTGATCTCCCTATGACCGTTTCGTTGTCTGAACCTGTTCTCCAGGCTCGGGGGCTGAGCCGGAGCGTTGGTGAACGCCGGCTGTGGCATAATCTGGATTGTGATCTCTATCCTGGCGAGCGTCTCGGCGTGGTCGGTCCTTCGGGAACTGGCAAAAGCCTGCTCCTGCGCGCTCTGGCAGGACTGGACCGGCTTGACGCCGGCTCAATCCGCTTTCAGCACCGGGAACTCGCCGTCTGGCACGTCCCCGAATACCGCAGCCGCGTGGTCTATCTCCCCCAGCGTCCGGCCATTTACGAAACCACCCCTGAAGACGCTTTTGAACTCCCCTTTACCTTCAAGATCAACCGGGAAAAACGGTATTCGCGGCCCAACGCCCTGAAGTGGCTCCACGCCCTGGGCAGAGAAGCCGATTTCCTCCACCGCCCCGGCATTACCCTTTCTGGCGGAGAAGCCCAGATCGTGGGGCTGATCCGGGCGTTATTGCTTGAGCCGGACATCCTGCTTTTGGATGAACCCACGGCATCCTTGGACGGCGACACCGCCGCGGCCGTGGAAACAGCCGTGCGTCTCTGGCAGGAGGATGCCGCACACCGGGCGTGTTTATGGACCAGCCACGATTTGCACCAAATCCACCGCCTGACCCACCGGGTGCTCGACCTGCGAGAAGCCGTATGACCACGCTTATCGACATCGGCCCCTTCGAACTCGGCCTGGCTGCCCTGCTTATCCTCTTGAATATGGGGATCTCCATCTGGCTTCGCCTGGGGCTGGCCCGCAATCTCGCCCTGGCCGCGTTGCGCATGACCGTTCAGCTCCTGCTGGTGGGGTTTATTCTCGAGTCCATTTTCGCCTTGAACCACCCGGTGCCGGTGCTGGGCATGGGCCTGCTCATGGCCTCCCTGGCCGGGGTGTCGGCCGTGCGACGGACAAAGCGCCGATTCGCCGGCATTTATTTCAGCAGTCTCTTTTCAGTGCTCGCCGCCTCGTCCCTGGTCACCGGGGCTGCGGTCACCGGCATTCTCCGTGTTGAACCGTGGTTTACGGCCCAATACCTTATCCCGCTTTTGGGCATGGTCCTGGGGAACGCCCTGAATGGGATTTCCCTGGCCCTGGACCGTTTTATGGAAGGGGTCCTGACCCAGCGCGACCGGATCGAAACAAGCCTCACCCTGGGGGCCAGCCGCTGGGAAGCGGCCCATTTTCTGGTCCGAGACAGTTTGCGCACCGGGATGATTCCGGTAATCAACAGTATGATGGTCATGGGCCTGGTCAGTCTGCCGGGAATGATGACCGGACAGATCCTGGCCGGAGCTGCCCCGGCCGATGCGGTGCGCTATCAGATCGTCATCACCTTCATGATCGCTGCTTCCAGTGCCCTGGGCGCCTTTGGGGTGACGGTGCTTGCCTTTTTCCGCCTGTTTTCCGCGAGCCATCAACTTCGGGCCACCGAGCTCAAAGACGCCTGAAAAACACCGCCTTGACGCTGTACAGATCCTGGCCTACACGGAAACAATATTTATCCAAGAGTATCTGAGATCTCGGTAGCATTTCGAATTTTCAAAGTTTGGGATGCTGACGCCCCGTTTCTGTGCCGCGACCTCTGACCCTGGGTCCCGTTTGGCCCCCGAATCACCAAGAACTCCCTGTAAAGGAAGAACGCATGGCTGGGCATCTCCTGCTCATCGACGATTCCGCCATTTCGCGCAAAATGATCAAAGCCAATCTCCCGCCGGGAGACTACACCATCGCCGAGGCTGGAGGCGGCCGCGAGGGGCTGGAGCAGTATCAGGCCCATCGGGCGGACCTGGTCCTGCTGGACCTGACCATGCCGGACATGGACGGGTTCGAAACCCTGACCCGCCTCAAGGAGCTGGATCCTGAGGCCCGGGTGGTCATCCAGTCGGCCGATGTCCAGGAGTCGTCCAGAGAAAAAGCCTTCGCCCTTGGGGCCGAGGATTTTCTGATGAAACCGCCAAAAGCCGATGCGTTGCGTCAACTCATCGAGAGCTGCGTGTAGGGCGCTGTATGCATCTTGAAGAAGAACGCCGCGAAGCCATCGGAGAACTCGTCAATATCGGATTTGGCAGGGCAGTCGCTTCCATCGCCGACGTTCTGCACACCCGGCTCGAGATGAATGTTCCCGAGGTCCTCTCCATCCAACCCCGGGACGTCGTCGATTTCCTGATCCAAAGCCTCGGCCAGGACGGAGAGGTCAGCCTTGTCCAGGAAGCCTTCTACGGGGACTTTCTCGGGGAGGCCGTACTCGCCTTTCCTCGCCAGTCCAGCCGGGAACTCGCGGTCATGCTCAGCGAGGACTGGGGGTTCCAGCCGGATATGGAGTCTGATAATTTTGAAAAAGAGGCCTTGCTCGAAATCGGCAACCTGGTCATCGGCGCCAGCCTGGGCCAATTCGCCGAACTCCTCCAGACCCGGGTGTCCTTCAAACCGCCCCAAGTCTTCACCGAACCGCTGGAGTCCGGCCATTTTCAGCGTGAAGTCACCGAACACGACGGTTCAGTGTTGATGGTCCAGACCCACTTCCAGGTCGCGGGCCGTGAAATTTACGGCTATCTTTTTTTTCTGCTGTCCACCCGATGCCATGAATGGCTGTTCCAGGAAATCGATTCCTTTCTCGACCGGCTCGATTAGCCCAGGGTCTCGCCAAGACCGACACCACTGTGACGAAGCGCTGGACCCCAGAAGAGTCGCGTCCAGGCTACGGACAGGATAGCACAACGATTTTTTCTAAAAACTCCAGAGAACTATGCCGGCCAACACCTCTTTTGACCAAACCCAGATCTTCGACATCCTCAATCAGGGTATCGTTGTGCTCGATCGCGAGCTCTGCATCGTCTTCTGGAATGCCTGGATGGAGGAGCACAGCCGGTTGACGCGCGCCGAAGTCTTCGGCCGTCCGATCCGTGATTTCTTTCCCGAACTGGATTCCAAAGCCTTTTTCTGGAAGGTCAACAGCGTCTTCAAGCTCGGCCATTTCAGTTTCTTCGCCCAAAATGTCCACAGCTATATTTTCCCCTTCAAATCCGAGAAATACCTCGACACCAACCACGACTACATGCAACAGAGCGTGAGTCTGGCCCCATTGCGCGACGATCAAGGCCGGGTCTCGCATGTCTGTGTCCAAGTGGCCGACGAAACTGACACTGTCCTGGCCCGGGAGCGCATGGAAGAAGCCAGGTGCCAGCTCGAAGAAATGACCCGCCTCGATCCGCTGACCGGCCTGGCCAACCGGCGTCACCTCATGGAAAGCCTGTCCCGGGAACTCTCGCGCTGCGGACGCAGCGGCTCCCAGGTCACGGTAGCCATCCTGGATCTGGACCACTTCAAAGTGGTCAACGACACCTATGGCCACCTCTGCGGCGACCAAGTCCTGATCCACACCGCAAAGCGCCTGGAATCGATGCTCCGCCAGTATGACCTTGTCGGTCGGTATGGCGGAGAGGAATTCTGCGTTATTCTTCCAGAGACCTCCCTGAAGTCCGGTTTCGAGATCGTCGAGCGTTTGCGCAAAGCGGTGGCCGCGACTCCGGTCCCCTATGAGGACCTCGAGATACCGCTCACTGTCAGCGCCGGATGCGCCTGCACCGAAGACATGGAGTGCCTGTCTACCGACGCCCTATTGTTGTCTGCGGACCAATATCTTTACAAAGCCAAGGATGCCGGTCGAGACTGCGTCCAATGCTCCCTTAGCTGAGAACCCCGCCTATTTTGAACAATTCGCCCGTTCCTCTGCCCAACAGGCGTGCAATCGGGCGACCCGCTTGGCGTTGACTCCCAGATCCGAGTACCCCACACGGGAAGCGGACCGGACATGGATCAGCTTGTTTTTCTGATCCAGATACAACTCGAGATCGTCCACAAACCGCCACACCGGGCTGCGAAACGTCGCCCAGAGATACCCTTCTGTCTCCTGCTGGACCACTCCGCCCACGGACTGCACGAGGCGGCGCAGTCTGTCCCAGGCTTGGTCCGCTTGTCCCTGATAGGCAAACGGGGCCACTGCACGCCTGTCCTCCCCGGTCAGACTGTTGACGCAATTGGGCTGCGAAGGACAGGCCATGAGGCCGGCTTCGGGACCGCCCAATGAAGGGGTTCGCCAATGCGAGAGCAAGGCCAGGGCCAACAACATTCCCCCGGCTGCACACACGATCAGCGCCAGAACAACAAGCACTTTTCCCACGCCTAGACCTCCTTCATTCCTCGTGTGGCGGCCTCGGCAACAGTCCGGGCCTTGTCTGCCACCGCATTTCCAGCCTCAAGTCCCTCGATGAATCGTAGCGGGATCTGAGACAGTCCGCACTGAGCTCCGGACAACGCACCGGTCAAAGCCGCCCGGGCCATATTGTTCCCGCCACCGTTCACGGCGCTTAAAACCGCATTTTCGAAATCATACGCGAATCGGGCCACAAAATAATAGGCCGCCGGCAGCATGAACCCCAACGTGCAGGCCAGACCGAAAAGACGGCACGCCTTCTGGGGTGGAAAAATCCGAATGGCCGGGTCGGTCGCAGCCGCTGCCGACCAGCCGGGTTGGAGCAGGGCGTCAAAGAACTTCACAGGCGCCCCGCCGCAGGGGTCCGGCACGGCCAAGAGCCCTTGGACCGGCTTGAGCCAGGAAAGGACCGGTTGGGGCATGGCCTCGAGCCCGCCGCCCCTGGCTACGGCGGCGACAAGAAGGCCAAAGGCCACGGATTGTCCGCGGATGAAGGGGTCCACATGGGTCAGACCGGTCTGGGCCACGGTTGTGACCACGGCCTGCTCCGGATCCTGGAGAAACCGCAGCGCGGTCAACGGAGCCCGGATGGCCGCTTCAGCCGTATCCGCAAAACTTCCAGCCTCCTCCCAACTCCGGGCTTCCTGCTGCCGGGCCTTCCAGACGTCGCGCATCGCTTGGTCCGTATACCGGCCGGAAGCTGGGCGTCCGTCGAGCTTTTGGAGCAGGCCATCCAGGCGGGCCGTAAAATCGGCCTGATTGTAGCCGTCGTTGTCCACCAGAGAATCGAGGAGAAAGCGAAAGACTTGGCCTGTCTGTGAATTTTGCCCTGCTCGCAGGCCGGCATGGTACCGGCTGGGTTTTGGCTCGGTATAATCACTGATCCAGGCTCCGTACTCCCGCTGCAGGGCATCGAGATCGTAATACCAATGCGGCCCGACACCCAGGGCATCGCCGACCAACCCACCGACAATAGCGCCGGCGATCCTGTCCTCTGTTTTGTTCATAACGCCTCCTGTGGACCTGAATAGACCATCTCAACCACGTGCCAAGCATCCCGCAAGAGCGCTCCGGACGCTGTCGAACACCGCCATACATCTCTATAAACCAGAAAAAAAATTCCGAGACTCCATCCCAGAAACGCCTGGGCCACAGACCGGTCCCGGGATGTTGAACGCGGCCTGGAAGCTGCCTCGAGCGCCCCAAGACGCCGAGTCTTCCGCAATCCCGCAAGCCGGTCATGGACTGAACGCACCAGGAGTACGCCTACGCTATTTTTCCAGGCCGAGGGCAACATTCCGGGACCGGGCCCGCACAAGCCCCCAGAAAAGCCTGGACCACAGACCGATTCCTTGGGGTATGCGTTGATTCCGCAGCCTTTCTGCATTTCCCGGTCTTTGTTGACAGGGGCTTTGCTCTGACGCAGGCTAACACCTCCTGGGCTGGGAAGATACTCGATCCTTATTGCCAAGCATCCACTAAGAGCAAAAGAGAACGGTTATGGCACCTAAAAAACCACACAATTCGCGCGCCGTCTACTCCACGGACGATGGTCGCCTCTGCCCGCAATGCGGTCAGTCGGCCGCCCGCTGCGTTTGTCATAAAAACAAGAAAGGTAGTGCTGCCGCCACGGAAAGCGACGGCATTGTTCGCCTCAAGCGCGAAAGCAAGGGCCGCAAGGGCAAAGGGGTGACACTGATCACCGGGGTACCCCTTGAAGCAGAAGCCCTCAAGCAGTTGGCCAAGACCTTGAAACAAAAATGCGGCACTGGCGGCACTGTGAAAAACGGCGTCATCGAAATCCAGGGAGAGCACCGGGACATATTGGCTCAGCAACTCCGCGCCCAGGGATATACAGTGAAAATCGCCGGTGGCTGATTCCCGGGCCTGCCCTGCACGAAACGCCTCCGCTGACGGGAACCGTTTTGCCGTGTTCCCGTGCCCCAGAAAGCACAATGTCAAAAGGCCCGGACCTTGTATCAAGGTCCAGGCCTTTTTGTCGTCGCTAACCATGTCGGCAAACGGGGCGACTGACAGCGGTGGGCGGGTCAGCTGTCCTGTTTTCCCTTGAATTCAATAGAAAGCACTTCGTACTCGATCCGCCCGCGCGGGGCATTAACAATGGCTTCGTCACCGACGCGCTTGCCCAGCAGGGCCTTGGCCAGGGGAGAAAATACTGAGATGCTCCCCTGGTCCACATTGGCCTCGTCCGGACCGAGCAAGGTATAGCGCTTGACTTCCTCAGTCTCCATGTCTTCGATCTCCACCGTGGCCCCGAAGGCGACCTTGTCGCCGCCCATGGTGTCAAGATCGATGACATTGCACTGCGGTAGCCGGGATTCAATGTAGGTAATCCGGGCCTCAAGCATGCCTTGACGCTCCCGTGCGGCGTCATAGCCGGCATTCTCGCGCAAATCGCCTTCCTCCCGAGCCTCCTTGATGGCTTGGATGACCTCGGGACGTTCCTTCTTGAGATTTTCGAGTTCCTGCTTCAGCTTTTCAAATCCTTCAACAGAAATGGGAATTGTATCCATACGTGCTCTCCTTCTCTTCGGTAGGTGATGCTCGACTGAAACCTTGTTGCCAGCTTAAAGCGTCCAAGCTGGGCCTAGCAATGCCGTCGCTGATCAGACGTCGATGCCGCGGGCCCAGGCCACGAACTCGGTCAAGGCCATTTCAGCCAGCCCTTCCTCATCATCGCTTTCGGCAAACGCCATCAATCCGGCCTCTCGGCAAATGGCATCCACAAGATCAAAAAGCAATTCGCTTTCATGGGACTCCTCGACCAGGACGGACGGGTCATCCACAACGAGGTCCAACAATTCAGCGATTTCTCCGGCTGCCCCTTCTTCCCCGCGGCAATTCTCCTGAGCCGAACGTAAAAGCGAAGCGAGCAGTACTGCCGTACGCTGCTTCCCAGCCTTGGGCCCCAACTGGCGCAGGACCGTTATCTGGGCCTGCAAAAACGTTTCTCCGACGCAATCCTTGAGTGCATTCAACATTGTGCTTTGTCCTTGACCTCTTAGTTCCCCGTGTTGTCTGCATCCCGGTCCCAATGCACACCGGTGACGCCTCCCTTACCCATTAGAAAAAATGTATGCCCAGAGTACGTTGCCTCTAGGCGAATTGGTTCACACTAAGGCCACTGGTAGAATACCAGCTTCACGACTCCAGGTCGCAAACCTGACTATGGTTCCGGAAAAAAAATCGCCCGGGTCCCCCCGGGCGATACGCCTCACGAGATCAGGACCCTGCGCCGTCAGAATCAGTCCGATTCCTCCGCCTGTGCCAATGTTTCGTGACACTCCTGCAATTTGGCCATAATCGGTATCTGCTGTGGGCACACCTCTTCACAGGCCCCACATTGAACGCAATTGGCCGCGTTTTCATCGCTGTTCGTCGCCACATTATACATGACCTGCGACCAATGGGTGGCGTCGTAGATGAACCTGTCGTTCATGATCGAAAAGATCCGCGGAATATTCACCCCGCTCGGACAGGGCAGACAATAACCGCAGCTCGTGCACGGGATCTGGATGCGTTCCCTGTAGATCTGTCGAACACGGCCGATGCGCTCATAATCGTCGGTCGACAAGCTGCCGGGCGTAGCTTCGTCGGCGACCCGGCAATTCTCGTGGAGCTGCGCCCGGCTGTTCATACCGCTTAAGACCACCGAAACTTCAGGATGGTCCCAGACCCAGCGCAAAGCCCATTCCGCCGGTGTCCGTTTCGGCTCGGCCTCATCCCAAATAGATTGGACCGGCTCTGGTACAGTCGAGGCCAGACTCCCGCCGCGCAACGGCTCCATGACCACAACGCCCAGTCCCTTGTTAGCGGCGTAATAAAGACCCTTACTGCCGGCCTGAATATCTTCGTCCATGTAGTTATACTGGATCTGACAAAAATCCCATTCGTAGGCGTCGACTATCTCCTTAAACTGCGCCCACTCATCATGAAAGGAAAACCCGACGTACTTAATCCGGCCATCGGCAACGGCCCGGTCAAGAAAAGACAGAACGCCCAGATCACGCAGTTTCCGCCACCACTCCCCTTTCAAGGCGTGCAAAAGATAAAAGTCGATGTGCCCGGTCTGGAGACGTTGTAATTGTTCATCCAGGTAGCGGTCAAAATCCTCGGCGCTTTCAATGGCCCAGGAGGGCAATTTCGTCGCTAGATGGACCTTGTCCCGGTAGCCTCCCTGAAGAGCGCGACCGACAAAAGGTTCGCTGGCCCCCTTGTGGTAGGGGTATGCCGTGTCCAGATAATTCACTCCAGCGTCAATGGCTTCGCGCAACAACACGGTCGCCCGCGGCTCGTCAATGCAGCCGTCGTCACCATCAACGACCGGAAAACGCATACATCCGAGACCTAAAGCGGCTACGCGTTCGCCGGTGCGTCCCATGACTCTGTATTGCATAAATCGTTCTGCCTTTTCGCTTGAGCGGATTGACCGCCATTGGTGGACCGGTTTGCCGTTGCTCCTCCTTTCGGTCCGAATAGGAACTTTTTCGCGGGTCACCCTGCGTCAGGCACCCCAGACGACCGGTCGGTGCAACGGGGTTTTCGCTGAACCTACCGCTGGAGAAAATTTTCAAGGGCTTCCAAGGCCTGAGGGAGACTGGCCCGGCCAAAGCCAATGCGAAATGCACCGCCGGGATACTCGTAAAGCGATCCCGGCAACAAAAGGACACTCGCCTGCTCCACCGCTTGGTGGCAAAAATCGTCCGCGTCTTCATCACGCAAACGCGGGAACGCGATTGGACCGGCATGGGGACGTCGCCATTCGAATCGCTCAGCATGCCGGGCAAAAAACCCGTCCAGCAAAGCAAGGTTTGTTTGTATCAAGCGCACACTGCGCTCGGCAAGGTGTTCCCGGTGGCGCAGGGCCAACTCAGCCAAAAATTCGCTCGACGCACTGTTGCAGATCGTCGTATAGTCTTTCAACTGGGCCACTGCGGCCAGGACATCCCGACGGCGTGTGGCCAGCCAGCCGATCCGCAACCCGGGCAGCCCGTAGGTCTTGGAGGTCACGCCAAGCGAAACACCGGTCTGGCAGCAGTCACAGACAGCGGGCAGACGGCGCGAGACATCGTATTCCGATTCGCGATAGACCTCATCACAAAACAGGAGGATATCCCGGTTTTCAGCCAACTGGCAAAGCCGCGAAAACGTTTCGGGCTCCATGAGATATCCTGTGGGATTATGCGGAAGATTGACGATAATGGCTTTGGTGTTCGGCTTGAGCAGTTCGTCCAATTCCTCGAGATCCAAGCCCCACTGCGCCTCTTCCCGCGCTTTCCAGAGATCGACCTCGCAGCCGATGGACCGCGGCACTTCAGTCAGGGATTGGTAGCACGGCCAGTGGACAACGACGTGGTCCCCGGCTTCCAGGACCGCGTTCATGAACAAAAAAATCGCTTCCTCCGCACCGCTGTGGACCAGAATGTCGTCGGCCTGCTGCGCATTGTACATGGAAGCGATCGTCTCGCGCAGAGTTGGACTGCCCTCGGATTCGGTATAGCCGAGCCAGACATTGTGAAAACGCTCTGCAGCGCCGGGCTCCAGGTCCAGCAAGTCCGCCACGGTCATGGACTCGCAATCCGAAGAACTCAATAGATGGCGGACATTGAATTCGTATTTGGCAAAATACCGTTCCAATTTGAAAGGCTGCAATCGCATGAACGCTCCGTGTGCTTCTGATTCGGCACGCTGTTGAAACATCTTTCAATCCGAAGAGTCTTCAACGAAAAGAGAGCCGGCGCAATATTGCTCCAGCTCTTGCCAACGGACGGTGTTCCCACATCGCAGGTTACCGCACACTGTGACTGATCCATACGTCATTTCTCGGCGCGGGGCAAACATGGCCCACAGGGCCCCCGGCTTGTCCAAGCCTTTGCGCCACAATGCGGCCCCGACCTGAAGGACTGCCTTGGATACCGGGAGGGAGCCCGCTTCTGTCCGGAACAATCGCGGCAGATCTAGCACCACTTTTGTGAGCCCCACCATTGCAGGAGGTGCCCATGTTTCGCAACGCCCTTTTGCCCTTGTTCCTGACCTGCCTCTTCGCCGTGGCCTGTGCCTCTTTATCGCCGGAAAACCGGGGACGCGCTGTTCTCGGCAGCCCTGAGTCAGCCTCCATGACGGTCGACAACATTGTTCAACAACTGCAAACCTTCACCCCGTTTTACTCCGGTCCCAATCCAGCCCGGCCAGCAGCTCTGCTCTTTATTCCCCGGGATATGATGTCCCTGTGGAACCTGCCGACCGGCTATCCGGACTGGCGGCGGGTCGAAACCAGCGCCGGCACCAAGGAGATCCTGCGCCGCCTGAAATCCGACGACGCCTTGCGTCAGCTTCGGCTACGCACACTCTACGCCCCACAAGGCCTCGCGCCTGCCGGAGAACCTGTTGGCTTCCTCTACGCCATTGAGGCCCGCGTGCCGTTGCGCGATACCCGTGATCCGAAGGCACTCACCCTCCATCCGGTCCGGGACCCTTTGCGTAAAATCATCGAGCCCCGGCGAGGGCTCTTCAACTAACTCGTAACCATTCCAGACCAAAGTCCACACCGCCAGCTCTGACGGTGTGGACTTTTCGTCCAGATACTGCCAATACACAAGGAATAAAAACGCAGAGAAGGATATGCTGAGCTGTTCTAACAGGATAAGGATGTTTGTATGCCCTGGATAGTTGTCCTGGCTGCGGCCGTAATCGTAGGATTGCTGATTTGGCGAGTGACCTCCTCCACTGGACGAGGTCGAAGTCAACTCGCCTCTCGCGCCGGTTTCGACCTGCGCATCGATGATCTGCTCGAGGAGCTCGATGCTTTCGATGTCTATTTTTCCGGCCCCCAACAGGCCAACCCCGCAGCCCTGCTCTTCATTCCCCGGGAGGAAAAAACCCCGTGGGATCTGCCCGCAGGCCACCTCGGCTGGCGCCGGCTCGAGACCGCAACCGAGGTCCGCGAGGTCGTCGGGCGACTCAAAAAACACGACTTGTACCACCAATTACGTCTACGCGCCCTGTTCGGCCCGGAAGATGACAACGGCGAGCAGGCCGAGCAACAGCCCAAGGCCATGCTCTATGCGGTGGCGAGTCGCGTTCCCCGCCGGAGCAAAACCGACGCCCGCGCTTTGACGCTGACTCCGATCCGCGAACCGCTGGGCGAAGGCCACCAGGAACGCCGCTGACGCTTCTCGTCTCTCCAGGGGCACCTCGCTCAGGCAGAGGTCACAACAACGACAGTGGACGCGGGGCGATATGTTCCACAACGATCGCTCCCCGCCCCCAGAGCCGACCGAGGACGCTTTCACACCGGGCGGGCTCTCCGGTGGTCCAAAACCGCCGCTGCCCCTGACGCGCCGCAGGCCGTTCCAGCTCCAGGCGTCTGAGTTCGCTGTGCAGGTGCCGCGCCACAGCCAGGCCGGTATCCAGAACCGGCATGGTCTCTCCGATGCAATCGCGCACCAGCGGCCGCAAAAACGGATAATGGGTACAGCCCAGCACGAGGGTGTCCGCGCCCCGTTCGGCAAGGGCCTGGACATAGCTGCCCAAAAGCACCCGTGTCACCGGACCGTCCAGGTCGCCCATCTCCACGCGCTCCACCAATCCCGGGCACGCCTGGACCGCGACTTCGGCTGACCCGGCATACCGCTTCAAAAGCGCCTGAAACCGTTTGCTCTGCAATGTCCCAGTCGTGGCCAGGACCCCGATGCACCCCGAGCAGGACAGGGCCACCGCAGGTTTGACCGCCGGCTCCACCGCCACCACCGGCACCGGGCATTGGGCACGCAATTCCTCGGCGGCCGCGGCAGTCGCCGTATTGCAGGCAATCACCAGCGCCTTGGCCCCTCGCTGGACCAGGAAACGGGCTAATTCCAGCGAACGTTGCCGGATCTCTTCTTCGCTTTTTTCGCCGTACGGGGCTTCGGCCGAGTCGGCCACATACCACAGATCTTCATGGGGCAGAACACGGTCGATCTCCTTCAGGACCGAAAGGCCGCCCACTCCAGAATCAAAGACCCCAATACCACCCTCCATTGGCGATGTCGCATTTTGCTCCACTTGCATGTCTCATCTCTTTTCTTTCGCTGCCCTGAATCTGTCCAACCGGTTCCAGGGGCTGGAAGCCTCGTTGAACCCATTTCTCCCCTGGGACGCGAACACGGCACACAGCAGGCCAGGAGAGCACGGGCTCGGGTCCGGCGCAAAAATCCGGGCCAGCACCGTCACGAACCGCACAACCGGCAAATGCGGTTTTTTTTCGAATGTTCTCGTTGTCACTGCCTTGCCACAATCCTTTTCTATAGTCCGTGCCACCCGAGTGCCCCCCCATATAACAAACATTTCCTGGGTTTGGACTAAGGAGTCTGTATGCATAACGTCTTGTTTATTTGCGTCCACAACAGCGCCCGGAGCCAGATGGCCGAAGCGTATCTGCGCCAGGTCGCCGGTACAAATGTCCGGGTCACCAGCGCCGGATTCGAGCCCACGACTCTCAACCCCCTGGTTGTCGAAGTCATGCACGAAGAGGGAATCGATCTGAGCGACAAAACGACACAATCTGTTTTTGAATTATTCAAAAACGGTGCCATCTTCACCCACGTCATCACGGTCTGCGACGACAGCCGCGAAGGACAATGCCCGATCTATCCCGGCGTCACGCACCGCCTGCACCTCCCGTTCCCGGACCCGGCCGCGGTCACCGGCACCCACGAAGAACAACGCCAGGCCGTTCGCGAAATCCGCGACACGATCAAAGCCGCAGTCCAGGAATTTGCTGACTGGCTCGACAGCGACACCCAAAGGTCTCTTTCCCCGTCCTGGCAGCGGTTGCCTCAGCGTTGACCCACCCCCGCTCCCTGGCTTGGAGGAACCTGGCGTCGAGGGGCCGGAAATGCTAGCTGACTGGTGAACAATTCCCTCTAATGAAGGTCGTTCAAAAATCCCAAAGGACGGCGACACAACGTTCACGGTCGCAGCGTACGTATCCGTACGTACGAGGTTGAGCGTATTGCAGATGTCTGCCATTGGGAGATTGTCAACGGCCTGCTAGAGGGAAGACTGGCATATCCAGAGATCTCATCATTTGAGCCCAGGGAGCATGCATGTCCACGCCATCCGAGGCCAAACGCCGCGAATTCGCCCATACCATGTCGGAAATCCTGAACCACGGGGCCCTCAATCTGGCCATGGGGGTCGGATACCGTCTCGGGCTCTTCGACGTCCTGTGCCGCTTGGCGGCCCCGGCCAGTGTTTCCCAAATAGCTGAAGCCGCCGCTCTGGACCCGCGCTATATCCGTGAATGGCTCGGTGTAATGACCTGCGGCCGGATCGTGGAACTCAGCCACGACACGAATGGCGAGGACCTGTTTTTCCTGCCCCCGGAACACGCCGCTTTCCTGACCCGGGATTCCTCATCCAACATGGGGGTCTACACACAGGAACTCCCCCTGCTGGCCCAGTCCGCCTATGATGCCGTTGCCGCGGCCTTCGCCACCGGCGAAGGGGTCGGATACGAGCGATACCCCGATTTCCAGGCCTTCATGGCCCAACTCGCCGACGCCAAACACGAACAGACTCTGCTCACCACCTTCCTCCCCTCGGTCGCCCAGGGCGCTATCCAGGACAGACTGCACTATGGCATCCGGGTCTGTGATGTGGGCTGCGGCCGGGGAACCGCGGTTCTCCTCATGGCCGAAGCCTTTCCCCGTAGCACATTTGTCGGTCTGGACATCGATAGCGCAACCGTAGACCTGGCTCGAAATACAGCTGCGGCTCGGGGGCTCACCAATGTCCGGTTTGTCTGCCGCGACGCCGCCGTTCTGGAGGACGCCGCCGACTGGCAGGACTGTTTTGACTACGTGACCGCTTTTGATGCCATCCACGACCAGCCCCATCCGGATCACGCCCTGCGCGGCGTGCGGCACATGCTCGCCCCAAACGGGGTCTTTTCTCTGGTGGACATCGCCGCTGAAAGCGATCTGGCCGGAAATCAGGTCCATCCGATGGGGCCGTTTTTGTACACGGTCAGTCTCATGCACTGCATGCCAGTCGGCCTGGTCGGCAATGGAGCCGGGCTGGGCATGATGTGGGGCCGGCAAACAGCGCTGCGCATGCTTGAAACAGCCGGGTTCACCCAGGTCACCGTTCGAGAGATCCCTGAGGATCCGTTCAACCACCATTTTGAATGCCGCAGCCCCTCGTGATCCATCTGCTCAGATCTTTGGGGTCGCACCAGACATACTCAAAAACACCCCCTCCTCCACCAAGGCAAAGAAGGGGGTTTTGGGAACGGCGGCAAGGGGACCCACCATTATCGACCTCGCCGAAACGGTTTCTCCCCAGCCACAGCCGTCAGGCAGACAATTTGGCAGCGATGCTCGCCACGTGCTCTCCCTGGAAGCGGGCAATGCGCAATTCGTTTTGTGTGGGTTGCCGGCTGCCGTCCGCATCGGCAAGGGTACTGGCCCCATACGGGGTCCCGCCGGTGATCTCCTGCATATTGAGCAGTTCCTGGCAGGAATAGGGGACACCGACGAGAATCATGCCATGGTGGAGCAAGGTGGAGTGAAATGAAGTGATGGTCGTTTCCTGCCCGCCGTGCTGCGTGGCTGTCGAGGTGAACACGCTGCCGACTTTGCCGACCAGATCGCCGCTGAGCCAGAGCTTGCCGGTCTGGTCGAGAAAATTTCGCATCTGGGCGCACATATTGCCGAAACGGGTCGGGGTTCCGAAAATGATCGCCTCGTATTCCGGCAATTCCGAAACAGTGGCAACCGGCGCTTCCTGGTCCATTTTAGCCCCGTATTGGCGCAACGTGTCCTCGGGAATAAGTTCCGGAACGCGCTTGGTCACCACCTCACATCCGTCCACAAGGCCGGCTCCTTCGGCCACCGCCCGGGACATGGTCTCCACATGACCGTACATGCTGTAATACAGAATCAAGATCCTGGTCATCTCGCCCTCCTTGTCGTCAGCCCTCAGATCATCCACAAAGCGCTGAATCCTGTTTTCCTGCTGCTGATGCCCACACAGCACTCAGTCCAGCACAAAAACGGCGCTTGCCCTCAAGCACATGTACCCGCGTCTCCCCCCTAAAGGCAACTCCCGGCTTTTTCCAGGGAGGCGATACCAATTCACGGTTGCTGGTCTCTCGTTGGTGTCCAAGAACCGGCGTATTCGGAAAAAGCCAAGCCGCTTCCGAGTGCTGCCTCCACGGCCTGGAAAGGGCTCTCAGCACTCCAGCCAGAGCAGAAATTCCTGATTGCCCTTCGGACCGGTCACTGCTGCCGGCACCACACCGAGCTGGCGCAGACCGTGCGATTGACACAGCGAACTGCTGACCTCCTGAACGATACGCTGTTGCTGATCGGCGTCACGAATGACCCCGTCGCCGCGTTTCGCGGCCTCTGATTCGAACTGGGGTTTGACCAGGGCGATGATACTGCCGCCAACCTGCAAAAACGGCAGCGCCGGAGGAATAATGGAGCGCAGGGAAATAAACGAACAATCCGCTACGACGAGGTCGACCAGCTCAGGAAGCAAATCCGCAGGAGCCAGCCGGAAATTGATCCGTTCCAGGTTGACCACTCGCGGGTCCCGTCGCAGCCGCCAATGCAACTGACCATAGCCCACATCCACGGCATAGACCCGCCGGGCCCCGTGCTGGAGCAGACAATCGGTGAAGCCGCCGGTGGAAGCGCCGATGTCCAGAGCCACCTTCCCGGAAGGGTCAACCTCAAAATTTTCCAAGGCGGTGAGCAATTTATATCCACCGCGACTCACAAAACGGTCTTGTCCGGCGCAATGCAGCCTGGCAGCTCGCGGCAGACGCTCTCCGGCCTTTTCCACCCGCAGCCAGACCCCTTCCCGCTTTTGCCAGCTGACACTGCCGGCCATGATCAACCGGGCGGCCCGGTCCTTGTCTTCAGCGTATCCCTGCTCGACCAGAAGCTGGTCGGCTCGTTCTGTCTTGGCCATATCTCCCGTCCGGATTGTCTCCCTGTGCGCTGGAGCCGGTGTCTACCGAATCCATGCAGCAAGAGCCAGTAGCATCTCTGAAAGTTTCAATATCCAGTCTGTTCCCCCAGGCCTGAGCAAGAAAAGGGCCACGGGCTACCCGCTGCAAGCCGTCGCAGCGTCCAATTGTGAAGCGCCAGCCAACCCTTCTGGTTGGCTGGCGCTTGGATACCGTGCGGTCGAAGTTGTTCGCCCAGGCCTTGCAGGCCGGTGGAAACGGCCGGGAACCGCTTATGCCCCGGCGCTCTGCAACCGGTCTCGAACGTAGGGGATAAGCCCCCCCTTGGCCAGCAGTTCCTGCATGAACTCCGGCACAGGAGGACAGGTGATGACGTCGCCTGTTGTTGCATTGGTCACCGTCCCTTGCTGGACGTCCACGGTCAGGGTGTCGCCGTCGCTGATCCGTTCCACGGCGTCACCGACCTCCAAAAGCGGCAGTCCCATATTGAACCCGTTACGATAGAAAATACGGGCGAAACTGTGTGCGACCACCACTGGAATCCCCGCGCCAAGTATGGCCAGAGGGGCGTGCTCCCGAGATGACCCACAACCGAAGTTCGGACCGCCAACGATGATATCGCCCTTGTTGACCCGATCAATCCAGTTCTCTTCCAACCCGGCCATGCAATGGACCCCCAATTCTTCGGGATCGGCGGTCACCAGATAGCGGGCCGGAATAATGGCATCGGTATCGATATGGGCTCCAACCTTATGAACCTTACCTGTATAATGCATTTGGAAAACTCCTGCGCGATGCCGCCGCTCAAACGGCATCAGGTTTTCGACGCGTTGTCTATGAGCCTGGAGGCTGACTGCTGGGAAATGTTCGTTGCAGTCCAGCCCGTTCAATACTCCCAAGGCATCCTTTCAGCATTGCATTGCCATTGGGAGATTGGCAACGCGCTGCTAGAGATCTTCGGGATGGCTGATCCGTCCAGTCACCGCACTGGCTGCCGCCACCGACGGCCCGCTCAGGTAGACTTCGCTTTCCAGACTGCCCATCCGTCCTCGGAAATTGCGGTTCGTTGTCGCCAGAGCCCGCTCGCCCTGGGCCAAAATCCCCATGTGCCCACCAAGGCAGGGACCGCAGGTGGGCGGGCCGACAATGGCCCCGGCTTCCATGAACGTGGTCATCAGTCCCTCCTCCAGAGCTTGGCGATAAATGCCCGGGGTAGCTGGAAGAATGATCAGACGCAGCCCCTTGGCCACCTTTTTGCCCTTGAGCAGTTCCGCGGCCTCGCGCAAATCGCTGATCCGGCCGTTCGTGCAGGAACCGATGACCACCTGGTCCAGGGGAATATCCCCTACATCGCGCACGGGATGGACATTTTCCGGCAAATGGGGGCAGGCGACCTGGGGTTGCAGGGAGGCAGCGTCAATGGCCACCCGGCGCTCATATCCTGCCCCCTCGTCGGCTTCCAGAAAGGTATCGCCGCTGCGCCCGTGGGCTTGGAGGTAATCCAGCGTTGTCTGATCCGCCGGGAACAGGCCGACCTTGCCGCCGGCCTCAATGGCCATATTAGCGATGGTCAACCGGGCCTCGAGATCGAGATCCCTGACAGTGCCGCCGCCGAATTCCAGGGCCTTGTACAACGCTCCGTCCACTCCAATGGTGCCAATCAAATGCAAAATGATATCCTTGCCGCCGACAAAGCGCCCCAGGTCGCCGTTGACATCGACCCGGATGGTGGGCGGGACCTTGAACCAGGTTTCTCCCAGGGCCATTGCCCCGGCGACGTCGGTACTGCCGAGGCCGGTGGCAAAGGCACCGAGACCGCCGTAGGTGCACGTATGACTGTCCGCACCAACAACGATATCCCCGGGACCGACCAGGCCGAGTTCCGGCAACAGGGCGTGTTCCACCCCGACCTCACCGCCTTCGTAATAATGGGTAATGCCCATCTTGCGCGCAAATTCGCGAACGATGCGGACCTGCTCGGCGGAATCGATATCCTTGTTGGGCGTAAAATGGTCACAGACCAGGGCGACCCGGTCTTTGTCGAAGACCCGGGTCGCGCCCATTTTCTCCAGAGACCGGATGGACAGGGGCGCGGTGATATCGTTCGCCAGGGCCAGGGAAATCTCGCAGCGAACGATCTGTCCGGGCTCGCTGACCGTATCCTGTGTGTGTTGCTGTAAAATCTTCTCCGCTACAGTGTGGCGCATATCTTTTCTTCCTCCTTTTTCGCCAAGCGGTTCAAGGCGTTGAGATAGGCCCGGGCACTGGCCATGATCACATCCGGATCCGAGCCGCGGCCGACCGCGCTGCGGCCATGTTCTTCAAGCCGGACCGTCACTTCGCCCTGAGCGTCTGTTCCGCCGGTGATGGCGTTGACCGAATAGCGCACCAGTTTGGGTGAGCGCTTGGTCAATTTCGCGATGGTGTTGAAAACAGCGTCGATGGGACCGACTCCGAAATCCGCGAGCCGGTGCTCCTCACCGTCGATGGTCAATTCCAATGCCGCCGTGGGCAGGGCCATATTCCCGGAGACGGTATTCAGGTAGTTGAGTTTGAATTTATCCGGCAGGCGGTAGATCTCTTCCAGGACCACGGCCTCCAGATCCTCGACATAGAGCCGTTTTTTCTTGTCCGCCAGCCGTTTGATGGCCTCAACCACGGTCACCAGCTGCTCGTCCGTCAGGCTGTAGCCGAGTTCCTCCAGCCGGGCCTTGATGGCGGCCTTGCCCGAGTGCTTGCCCAGTACCATGTCCGTGCCGGCGCGGCCCACAGATTCCGGGGTCATGATCTCATACGTCTGGCGATTTTTGAGCATGCCGTGCTGGTGGATCCCCGATTCGTGAGCAAAGGCATTGGGGCCGACAACCGGTTTGTAGGGCGGGATGGGCTGCCCGATGATCAGCGAGAGCAGCCGGCAGGAGGGAAAGAGCTGTTCCGTGTGCACGCCGGTCTCGATCTGGAAGTAGTCCTTGCGCACATTGAGGTTCATGACCACTTCCTCAACCGAGGCGTTGCCGGCGCGCTCACCGATGCCGCTCAGGGTCACTTCGGCCTGCCGTGCTCCGGCCTCGACCGCTGCCAGGGTATTGGCCACCGCCAGGCCCAGATCATTGTGGCAGTGCACACTCAACACGACCTCATTGCCTAAAGCCGGCACATTGTCCTGCAGATACCGGACCAAACGCGCGAACTCCTGAGGCTGGGAATACCCGACCGTATCCGGGATGTTCACTGTCGTTGCGCCGGCATCCACAGCCACCTGAACCACCTGGACCAGAAAATCCCAGTCGGAGCGGGAGGCGTCCTCGGCGGAGAACTCGACGTTGGATGTATACGAGGCCGCGTGGCTGACCGCCTTACGGGCCATGTCCAACACCTCGCTGCGGCTTTTGCCGAGCTTATGTTCCATATGGATGTCGGAGGTGGCGATAAAAGTGTGGATCCGGGCCTTGGGCGCGTCCTGAAGCGCCTCCCAGGCGCGGTCGATATCAGAGAGGACCGAGCGGCAGAGCCCGGCCACCTGACAGTTGGTCACCGCGCGACTGATGGCCTGGACCGCCTCGAAATCGCCCTGGCTGGACGCGGGGAATCCCGCCTCGATAACGTCAACGCCGAGCTTGTCCAATTGCCTGGCCAGACGCACCTTTTCGTGGTGGTTCATGGTCGCGCCAGGGGATTGCTCTCCGTCTCGCAGTGTGGTGTCAAAAATGATCAATTTTTCAGCCATTTGTTATGCTCCTGTGCCTGTCCGGTTCCTGTCCCCTCGCTTCGAGTGGACTTTCGGCAGCAGAGACACACGGTCCGGTCAGGCGGTTTATTGCATACACGTATTCTGTCCAAGCGTGGTCAAGACGGGCAGTATTGGCGACCCGACTTTACCTGCACAGCATATGGTGGGGGAAGAGATGCCCTCAAGGTCGGCAGATATGAGGATAAATGAATATTATGAGAGTTCCTGTCGCGAGGAACTCCCTAGCAAGGAAGCGGAACGTAGCGGACGGTACAAATACGTGTAGACGGGGCCCGAGATCAGGTAGGCCAGAAAAAAGAGAAAACCCAGAAACCGGGGTTCCGAGGCCACGAGAACGAAAACCATGATCGCCGCCACGGACGATGTAAAGGGGTGGGAACGCACCAGGGCCGTTTCCTTGAACGACGCGTAGCGTACCTTGCTGATCATCAGAAACGACAGGAGGTACATCAAAATCAGAGTTACCACCGGCAGGGCGGAAGTCTGCCACGTTTCAGGAAGGTACATGACAAACAGGACCAGGGTGGCAATGGTGCATGCCCCTGCGGGAATAGGCAGGCCGATAAAGAATTTTTTGGGGACCCGGCTGCTCTGGATATTGAAACGGGCCAGACGCAGACTGCCGCAGGCCATGTACAAAAAACAGGCCATGAGCCCGATACGGCCGAAGACATGGGTTTGCCACAGATAGACCAGCACGGCCGGTGTGACTCCAAAGGAGACCATATCGACCAAGGAATCCAATTGGACGCCGAAATCCGAACTCGAGCGGGTCAGCCGGGCCACTTTGCCGTCCATGCCGTCAAAGAAACAGCTCGCCAGGACCGCCAGGGCACAGGAGATGTAGTCCCCCTGCACCGCCCACAACAAGCCCAGAAAACCTGAAAACAGGCTGGCTGTGGTCAGCAGATTGGGTAACAGATAGTACCCTTTGTGGCGAGGTCCAATGTGTTCCGGCATATGTCAGATGCGCCCGGGATACGCTCGGTGTGAGCCGTTGGCGCGGGCGCGGCGCTCTCCATTACGATGGTCTGTGCATCAGGTTTTGCGGGCGAGAACGGATTGGCCCGCATGGACGATGTCTCCCGTTCTAAGAGAACTTTCATATCCCTCGGGCAGGTAAAGGTCAACCCTGGAGCCGAACTTGATCAACCCCATCCGCTGCCCCCGGGCGAGGCCGTCGCCTGTTTCCGCCCAGCAGATAATCCGCCGGGCCACAAGGCCGGCGATCTGCACACAGGTCCAGTCCAGGCCTTCTGCGTCGCGGATCTGGACCACGTTGCGCTCATTGTCTGCGGAGGCTTTGTCCAGGGAGGCGTTGAAAAACTTGCCGGGATAATAGACGATCTTCTGAATCGTGCCGGCTACTGGCATGCGGTTCACGTGCACATTGAACACATTCATGAACACGCAGATCCGTTGTCGCCGTTGGCCGGTGATCGGATCGGGATGGAAATCCACAGCAATGATTTTCCCATCGGCCGGTGAAACGGCCACGCCCGGGTCGTCCGGGACCACCCGCTCCGGATCGCGAAAAAAATGGAGGATGAAAAACGTGGCAATAAGCGCGACAAGACTGACGTGCCACCAGCCCAAGATGGCCAGTACCAGCGTCGTCAGCGCCGTAAAACCGAGAAATGGCAAGCCCTCCAGGCTCACTCCGCACGATGGCTTCTGCATAGTGTTTTCCTTTCGACTGTGGAGAGGCTTCTGGGTCCAGGCCCCTTACCGCATTTGTCCCTGGCCCTTGAAAAGGCAGGTGGGACAGGCTCGTTGTCTCAATCACGGTTTGGACTCGGCCACCCCGAACCCCTGGGCGCCAACCCGGCGTCCGGAATACCGCCGGTAGCCGTGAACCATTTCTTCCAAAGGGCGCCTGGCCCACTGCGCCAGTCCGGCCACAAGGCGTCCCGAAGCCACCGGGAGCAGAAATAAAGCGGTGCGGCGCAACCGTTGCGCCCAGCAGAAATCGCTGTAAATCTCCGAATGCAGGGCCTTGTCATAGGCAAAAAAACCGTGTTCGGGGGACAAAGCGGCCTGTGCGGCGAGTTCGCCGCTGCGCAGGGCAAAATACAATCCCTCGCCGAGCAGCGGGTCGGCCAGGCCGGCCGCGTCTCCAGTCAAGAGGACCCGATCCTGAACAGGGGTGTCCAAAAAATTGCCGTACGGCAGCGGGTGTCCTTTGAACGGGGCCGCCCCCACATAGCCGATATCACCGAGAAATTCCTGAAAGGCGTGATCCAGCCGTTCCCCGCGGCAGGGCAAGGCGCACATGCCGAGAATAATATCCTCGCCGCGTGGAAAATTCCAGGCATAGCCGTGACGGACGTACCCCAGGTGCAGCCCGAGGCTGGTGTGGGAATGGGTCAAATCCTGCAGGGGAGCGACAATCTCCACGCAATGGGCCAGCCGTTGCCGCCAATAGCGCCGGGCCTGGACCCGGGGGGTGAGGTGACGCCGCACCCGGCTATGCACGCCGTCAGCGCCGATAACGACCCTGGCCTGGAACGTCTCTCCGGCGGCTGTTTTGACCTCACCCCGCCGGGGATCAATTCCCGTAACCGGAGTCTCGGTCACACACCGCGCCCCCGCTGCCGCTGCGCGCTGCAAAAGCAGATGATCAAAAGAACGACGTTCCACAAGGCGAAACGGGTCCGGCGCGCTGTCCTCCAAAAGGACCCGCTGCCGGGTAACGACCCTATATCGCGGCGTCGCTGCCTTCAATGCTCCGCAGGCATGCAGACTCGCCGTGTCGAGCCCGAAAACGCGCTCTACAACCGCCACTGTTTTGGCGGTGATCACCCCGGCACACAACTTCGGACGCGGAAAGGCCGCCTTATCCAGAAGCAGCACTTCCCCGCCTGCGTCAGCTATCCCTTTGGCGGCCGCACACCCGCTCGGACCACCCCCAACCACTATCGCGTCAAAACGGTGCATCGCTGTTTCCTTCGCCCTTACACCCTCTCCAGCGCACCCCACCTGAAACCGGGCATGCCGACTGACAGGGAAAAAATCCGTGTTCCACCACTGTTTTCTGCTGTTCCATCTCACCTTGGAGGAAGGAAGAGCGCGACAGGCAATGCCACCGGGCGTATGCCCCTCACCATCCGCTATTACCCGTAAGCGGTCTTCCTTGCCGCCTGTGCTAGCCGAGGCATCCAGGAATGGCAAGACCGAGAGGGGGTTGCAAGAGATGATTTTGATTTTACGAGCCGTGCGCTTTCGGGTAAAAACCGCTCATGCGCTATTACCCTGTCTTTTTCGATATCGCGAACGCACGGTGCCTCGTCCTCGGCGCCGGCGGGGTCGGGCGCCGCAAGGCCCGCACATTGCTTTCAGCCGGGGCGCATGTCATCCTGGTCGATCCCTTCAGTGCCCCTGACGAAGACCCGGAACTGGCCGCAACGCCGGGGTTGAGCTGGTACTCACGCGACCTCAGCGATGCTGATCTCGACGGCGTGGTCCTGGCTTTTGCCGCCAGCGGCAACCGGGAAGCAAACGGAGCCCTTGTCAACCGCTGCCGGGAACGCAATATCCCCTGCAACGTAGCAGACAAGCCCGAAGACGGCACCTTCATCCTCCCGGCGGTCCATTGTCAGGAGGATCTCGTCCTGGCCGTCTCCACTGGAGGCGCCAGTCCGGCTCTCGCCCGGCATGCCCGGCAGAAGCTGGAAGCCTCCTTCGGCCGGGAATACGCCGTCTTGTGTCGCCTGCTTGGCTACCTCCGGCCCTTGGTTCTGGGCTTGAAACTGTCCCAGCCGGAAAACCGGGACATTTTCCGCTCCCTGGTGGACGAGGAGCTCCTGGACGCCCTGCGCGACAGAGACTGGACAAAATGCGAAAATTCCCTCAAAGCACGTCTACCCCAAGCACTCCACCAGCACGTAGGAGACTTGTATGCCTTTTATAAGGACCTTTGAGCTCTGCATTATAGCCCTCTATCTGCTGGCCACCATCCTCTATTTCACCGGGGTTATCCGGCAACGGAACCGGCTCAAACAGCTGGCCCAGACCCTGGCCGTGGCCGGCTTCGGTCTGCACACCCTTGACCTCGGTCTGGTCTTTTTCCGCCCGGGAGCGCCGGCGATCGTCCAGGGCCAATTTTATATCAGCCTTCTGGCCTGGACCTTTCTGGCCATCTATTTCCTGCTCTGGCGCAAGCTGAGATTGGAATTTCTGGCCCTCACCGCCGCCCCACTGGCCCTGATCCTTTTTACCTCATCCATGGCCGTCACCACTGAACGACTGGCCGTACCCGCAAAATTGAGTTCGTTGTGGTTCGGCCTGCACGTCGGGACCTTTTTCCTGAGCATCGCCTTGCTGGCCATGGCGTTCGGGGCCGGCATCGTCTATCTGTACGTGGATAAAAAGATCAAAACCAAGGCCAAATTGAGCTCTTTGAACAAGGACATGCCCGCGCTGACCAGCGTGGATCAGGCCAATCGCTGGGCGGTCATGCTCGGGTTTCCCCTGTATACCCTGGGCCTGTTTTCCGGGTTTGCCTGGGCCCGCTTTACCTGGGGCCGGATCTTTTCCTGGGATCCCAAAGAAATCGTTTCCTTGCTGATCTGGTTTCTTTTCGCTTATCTGTTCCACCAGCGCCTGGCCATGAACTGGACCGGGCGGAAACCGGCGAAACTGGCCATCTGGATCTTCGTGCTCACGATTCTGTCCCTGTGGGGGGTCAATTTTCTGTTGCCCACCCACCACAGTCTGCAACCATAATCTGGGGAACTCGGCCGTGTTGTGGGTCTGCTGCAGGGACACCCGCCCGCGTCATGCCGACCTCTCTTGTGCCAGAAAAAGACCACCACAGCGAATGTTGTATGGATAAAACAATATACCTTCTCGGCCTCAACCATAAGACAGCACCGGTGGAAATCCGGGAACAATTCGCCCTGACAAATGCCTCCCCGGACCAACTCGGTCTGGTGGACCGCAAGGAGGACATCCGTGAGGGGTTGCTCCTGTCCACCTGCAACCGGGTCGAACTCCTCTTTGTCGGCTCCGCCGACGGTTCCGGAGAAGAAAAGGCCCTGCAATGCTGGGCCGGCTATTGTCAGCGCGATCCCGAACGTCTCCGCCCCTACATCTATTCCTACCGTGGCCTGGACGCCATCCGCCACATGTTCACTGTCGCTTCGAGCCTGGACTCGCTTGTTGTCGGTGAACCCCAGATTCTGGGCCAGCTCAAGGACGCCTATAAAACCGCGGTGGACTGCGGGCTGACCCGCACCGTGGTCAACCGGCTCATGCATAAGGCCTTTTCCGTGGCCAAACGGGTTCGCACCGAGACCCGCATCGCCAACGCCGCGGTCTCCATCAGTTACGCGGCCGTAGAACTCGCCCGGCATATTTTCGGCGATCTCCAGGGACGCAAGGCCATGCTCGTGGGCGCCGGTGAAATGGCCGAACTGGCGGCCACACATCTGCTGGCCACCGGTGTGGATGAAATTCTGGTTGCCAACCGGACCTTGAGCCGCGGACAGGAACTCGCCCAGCAATTCGGCACCCAGGCCAGGGCGGTCTGTTTTGAGGACATGTTCGACCATCTGCCAGAGGTGGACATCATCATCAGTTCCACCGGCGCGACACGAACCGTGGTTCAGGCCCGCGAGGTCAAAACCATCCTCAAAAAGCGCAAAAACCGGCCGATGTTCTTCATCGATATCGCCGTGCCCCGGGATATTGATCCGGACGTCAACCAATTGGACAACGTCTACCTCTACGACATCGACGATCTCAAGGAAGTCGTCGAGGAAAACATCGCCCAGCGCCAGGACGAAGCCGAACGCGCCCGGGAGATCATCGAGGAGGAGGTGGACAAGTTCCAGCTCTGGTTGCGCTCCCTGGAACTCAACCCGACCATCGTCGACCTGTTCGATCAGGCCGAATCCCTGGCCCAGAAAGAAATCCGGCGGACTTTGAAAAATCTCGGAGACCAGGCCACGCCCGAAGTGGAACACGCTCTGGAAACCATGGCCCATTCCCTGTCCAAAAAATTGCTCCACCAGCCGGTCACGTTTCTCAAGCGCCGGGCGCGGGAAGAAGAGTCGGCCCAGGAATTCATTTCCTTGACCCGGCGGCTGTTCAACCTGGATAACGAATCTGTGCCCTCGGAAAGCCACGCCTTTCGGCACAAACAAGGAAACGACTGATGCGCAACTACTATATTGACGAACTCGATCCCGAAGCGCTGAAGCGGTTTGCCAAGCACCTCAAGAACAACGGCTTCCAGGGCAGCCTGGAGGACATCTACTGGTTGGAAGTGCCCCACGACCTGCTCACTGAAGAGCAGGCCGACCATTTCGAAAGCTGCGGGCCCTACGTCATGACCCTGGAATGCGGTCCGGAATGGATCAATCTGGAACTGCTCGTCCGAGCCCGCAGTCGCCTGCGTTGCTCGTGCATTGCCTACGCCGAACCCGAACAGCGCGCCTACGCCGTGGAAACCGTCGACACCATGCTCAAGGAGCTGGATATCCCGGTCTGAGGAGCCATGCTGCGCCTCCAAACTCTCCCCCCCAGGCAGGCCCATTTCTGTCTTGAAGTCGACCGGTTCGTCCGGGAGGAGCTCACAATCTCCTTAGCTGGGACCCACGTGATGCTGGCCGTCTCCGGAGGGGTCGATTCCGTGGCCCTGCTGGCTTGGGCCGCTGCCATGCGCGACAAATGGGGGGCCAGACTCTTCTGTGCCCACCTCGACCACGGCCTGCGCCCCGAATCCTCGCAGGAGCGCCAGCGTGTCCACGCCCTTTGCGACCAGCTCGCTATCCCATGTTTTTCCGGTCGCAGCGAGACCCGGCGCTACGCCCAACGTTGCCAACTCGGGATCGAAGAAGCCGGGCGCCTTCTGCGCTACCGGTATCTTGAGGGCATCGCCCACCGCCGCGGTTGCGATTACCTGCTCACCGCCCACCACGCCAACGACCTTGCTGAAGACAGTCTGATGCGCTTTATCCGCGGCACCGGCTGGCCGGCCCTGGCGGGCATGGCGGCCTGGGACCCCGGCCGCCGCCTCCTGCGCCCGTTTCTGCTCACGCCCAAACACCGCCTCCATGCGCTGGTCCAGGCAGCCGGGCTCTGCTGGGAAGAAGACAGTTCCAATCGCGATCCCGCCTACCAGCGCAACAGGATTCGCCACCAGATTCTGCCCCTGCTGATCAAAGAGAATCCGAATTTTCTGGAGACCATTGCCCAGACCTGGCGCCAAGCCCAAGCCGACACCGCCGCATTTGACACGATGCTGACCGCGGCCAGACAGGCGGAGCGCGTGGTGAAACAAGGCTTGCTTGCCCCACGACAGGAATTGGAATCCCTTCCTGCGGCCCTCAGATTGCGCTGGTACAAGGAGATCCTGGACCGCATGGGCCCCGGACAGGCCCTGTCCGCCAACCTGGGTGCTCTCGACGCCTTGTATACAGAGAAAAAATCAGGGAAAAGAGTGCAATTTCCCGGGGACAAGCAGGCCAGAGTGAGCCCGGAGGGGATTATCTTTGGATGGAAAGGGGACTGAGGCCCCGTATTCTGGAGGGATGCACAATGGAGCTGTCCGACGCCGTCAACTGGTATTACTTGCTGCGCGAATACTACCTGCTCTACCGCACCCTGTCCGCCGGCGGCAGCAAGCCCATCCGGCGCCACAAACGCGACGTTCGCGAACGCATCAGCCAGACCATGCACCCGAAAACGCCGGTAGTGCACCGCGAACCCGCCGAAAAGCCGGTCTGCGCCTACTTGCAACGCGCCCTGGACCAGGCTCCGGCTGCCGATCGCGGGGTGGTCACCACGCTGCATTCCTTGCGGCCCCATTTGCATTGGGAATACGGCTACCAGCGCTTGCCCGCCCATCTGGCCCGAAAATACGCCTATGCCGAATGTGTGGGGCCGCGCGGGCCAGTGGTCTCCGAGCGTCTGATTCTCGGGCTGGTCCTGCTCGCGCCAGGCACCACCTACCCCACCCACGCCCACCAGACGATCACCGAATCCTATATCGGCCTCAGCGGGGCCTTTTCTGAAAACGATGTCGGGGTCTTCGGCCCCAAGTCGCTGATTTTGAACCCGCCAGGCCGGCGCCACCGGATCACGGTCGACAGCTACGAGCCCTGCCTGCTCGCCTTTGCCTGGACCGGCTACAGCCGGGATCTTGATGATCCAGGCATGTGCTTTAGCCCCAGGACCCCGCAAGCGCTGTAAGGCTTTGCCGTCCCTGGCGGCTCCCCCCATCCACTGAATTCCAAGGGTTTTGTTCGCAATCGCGGCTCTGGGGGTTTTGAACCCGGCCCGAAAACTGTCTGAGCGAACGAGGCAGCGTTCACTCCTGCCAGCTCAAGTGCAGATACTCGGCGAGTACAGCGAAAACGCCCATTGCGTATTGCCGCGCCTTCGCGCGGAGAAAAGGCCATCCGCGGCAGACAGAAGTGGTACGCTGCCCGCGAGCGAGTTTTTGCGGGCTCCCCCACCCACTGAATTCCAAGGGTTTTGTTCGCAATCGCGGCTCTGGGGGTTTTGAACCCGGCCCGAAAACTGTCTGAGCGAACGAGGCAGCGTTCACTCCTGCCAACTCAAGTGCAGATACTCGGCGAGTACAGCGAAAAACGTTCATTGCGTATTGCCGCGCCTTCGCGCGGAGAAAAGGCCATCCGCGGCAGGCAGGAGTGGTACGCTGCCCGCGAGCGAGTTTTTGCGGGCCGGGTTCAAAATCCCAGAGCCGCAGACCGTCAAGACAAGCCCTGTTTGAAACGGTGTCTCTACTCGGCTCAAGTGTGTGCTCCACACCCGGAACCAGCGAGACCCAGCTGCCCTCAGACTGCCAGCCGGGCCAGGGCTACCACGCCCATCCCGGTCACAATAGCCCCGACAAAGCTCCCCCGCCATTTGGCGACCACAAACGTGGGCACAGCGGCCCACAAAAAAATATTCTCCAGCCCCAGGCTGACAGCGCCATCGCGGAGCAAAAGCGACGGGAACAACAAGGCGGCCAGGACCGCCGCGGGGACGCATCCGAGCCAGCGAACCACCCAATCGGGCAGACTGAACGAGGACAACACCGTCATCGGCAGGGCCCGGGGCAGATAGGTCACCGCCATCATGCCCAGAATAATCAGGAAGACCGCGTGCTGATCCATGACTCCACTCCCAATCCAATGCTTGCTGCCACCACCGTGGCCACTATGACATTCATCTGCTCTACTCCAGCCAGTACCAACCCGACTGAAACCGCTCCGGCCGTCACTCCGGCCAGAAGTTTGGCCCAGGAATCGACCTGGGCCACCAAAAGGGCGATAAACATGGCCGGCAGGGCATAATCCAGACCGATGGGCTTCACGTCAGCGATCAATCCACTGGCTAGAACCCCCAAGACGCTGCCGCCGATCCAGGCGCTTTGCGCGATCACATTGACCCCGAATGCTTCGCTCTTCACCGGTGGTTGTTGCGGGAATCGGCTGGCGTGCAGGGCAAAGGTCTCGTCCGTGAGCTGGAAGGCAAAGACGGCCTGCTCTTTCTTGGTCCAGGCCCTGACGTACGGCGCCAGGGCCGCGGACATGAGCAAATGGCGCAAATTGACGATGAATGTGGTCACAATGACCGAGGCCGCGCCCGCCCCGCCGGCAAAAAGCCCCACAGCAATCAATTGGGCCGATCCGGCAAAGACCAGGACCGACATGGCCACCGAATTCAAGGTGCTCAGGCCGGTTTTCTGGGCCAGGACCCCATAAGCGAAACCGACCGGAAGATAGCCGAGGACGATCGGCAGGGTGCGCTGGAAGGCGCGCCGCAAGGCGCTCAACCGGGACGAGGCGTGTTCGGTACTCCCCCCGGCCTGGGCCATAGAGTCTGAAAACATGACAGATCCTTATCAGATTGAGGAAAAAACGACCAACGGGACCCCAGCCGGGTACGCCAAAATCCTCAGCTCCCAGCCGGCAGAGAATTCGGTCTGGCACCGCTTTACTCCGGCGCCTGCACCATGGTTGAACCACGCTCACGGATGGAGTACCACCCTGTTATCCGTGCTCCGGTGCCTCGAGCTCTCGCCTATGACCTGGCCCCTCCCTGGCGTCTCCAGGACCCCATAGGCAACTTCTTTGGGGCACACCCAAGGGCGTCCACGCCCTTTTTCCACACCGCGGGCGCGATTTCAGCCCCCACCAGTACCGTTTCGACTGCGGGGATATAGGTAGCACGCGAACTGCACCTGAGACAGATACAATTTCGACAAATCAGATACGGTACAGATGAACAAGCCCAAATATCAAGATATTGAAGAGCACATCCTCGAACTCATCGCCACGCGGACCATCGGGCCCGGTGACCGGCTCCCTTCGCTTCGCGAACTCAAACGCCAGACCCGAAGCAGTATCGCCACGGTCACGAGGGCCTACGAGGAACTCGAACGCAAACAGATCATCGAATCCCGTCCCCGCTCCGGGTATTTTGTCCTTGACCACGTCCAGGAATTGCCCCCGCCTCCAGCGCCACCCCGCCCGGATCTGGCCTCACGCCCCGCCACCCGCAATCAGCTGATACGGGAGGTCCTCAAGGGAGTCGGCAACAAGGATCTCATCCCCTTGAGTATCATCTGTCCCGATGAACGGTTGCTGCCCACCGCCGCGCTGCACCGCTGCCTGGGCCGTGTCTGTCGCGACCATCCCCATAGCGCGGTCGCCTACGAACAAGTGGAGGGCAACGCCGGACTGCGCAAACAGATTTGTCTGCACGCCATGGAAGCCGGGATCGCGGTCCATCCCGACGAGATTCTCGTCACCACCGGTGCCATGGAGGCCCTGTCCATTGCCATCAGGAGCTTGACCACTCCTGGCGACAATGTCCTCATCCAATCCCCGACCTACTTCTGTTTTCTCCAGTTATTGGAAAACTGCGGCTTGCGGACCGTTGAGATCCCCTCCCATCCCGAACACGGCGTCAATCCGGCCGATCTGCGCCGGGCTGTAGACCGTTTCGACATCACCGCCTGCATCCTGGCGCCCAACTACAACAACCCCGACGGCGGACAGACCCCGGAGGCGGCCCAGCGGGAGATTGTCGACATTCTGGCCCGACGGCGAGTGCCGCTGATCGAAGACGACGTCGCTGGCGACCTGTTCTTCGGCTCCAGGCGGCCGCATTGCTACAAGGCGGCGGACGCAGAAGGCCTGGTGCTTTCCTGCGGGTCCTTTTCCAAAACCCTTTCGCCAGGCTACCGAGTCGGCTGGCTCATGCCCGGTCGTTTCTTGGCCAAGGCCTACGAGATCAAGGCCACCTCAAACATCTCCTCAGCAACCCCAACGCAGATGGCGGTCGCCGACTATCTGCGTTCCGGCCATTTCGACCGTCATCTGCGCCGTTTGCGCCAGGCTTTGTCGCGCCAGATGCAATCCGTGCAATGGGCTGTGGGGCGGTATTTCCCTGCCGGCACGCGCATGACCCACCCCCGCGGCGGCAGTGTCCTCTGGGTGGAATTGCCTGGAGACATCGATGCCGTCGATTTTTTTGCCCGGGCAGTCGCAAACGGGATCAGTATCGCTCCGGGTCCGATCTTTTCCACCCAGGACAATTTCAGCCATTTCATCCGCTTGAGTTGCGGCGGCGTCTGGGACGCAACCATCGAGCACGGGTTGCAGCGCCTTGGTGACCTCGCCCGGGCCGCCCAATAAACGGTTCCTGGATGGATAACAGATCGTGATACCGCCTATCACGAGAATTCATTAGCCAAAAAGCGGGAACAGACGGTAGGCATGCCTCTGGATTTCTTCCGGACCGATACGTGGTCCGGTTCACGGAATCCTTCTTAGGTTTGGGTGAGCCGGGTCAGAAACGGGAACCGACCAGCCAGCGGTTTCCGTTTCTGAAGACCCGGCGCAGATAGCGTCGGGATCGATCCCGTCCATCGCCCGAAGTTGCAACCATAATCCAGGAGGCAAAGCATGCGCTTGCGTAATCTCATCGGTGTTCTCGTCGCTCTTTTTCTCGTTTGTCCGGCCGTAGCCCAGGCCCAGCCTGAAGTAGAACTCGCCTACGTGGAATGGGCGGAAACCGTGGCCAGCACCAACGTGGTCCAAACCGTTCTGGAAGATATGGGCTATGATGTCGAGATCACACCAGTGAGTGCCGCCGCCATGTGGCAGGCCACCGCCACCGGCGACGTCGACGGATTCACCGGCGGCTGGCTGCCTGTCACTCAAGGCGAATACCATGAAAAACTCAAGGACGAGGTCGAAGTCATCAACAAAAACCTCAATGGCGCCAAAATCGGACTGGCCGTTCCGGAATACGTCGAGATCGACAGCATCGCCGAACTCAACGCCAATGCCGAGAAATTCCGGGAAGAAATCATCGGCATCGACCCTGGCGCCGGCATCATGGGCAAGGCAGAAAAAGCCCTGGACCAATACAACATGGACAACATGGAACTCGTTGCCGGTAGCGGCGCGACCATGACCGCCGTGCTCAAGAACCGCTATGAGGAAAAAGAGCCGGTTGTGGTCACCGCCTGGACCCCGCACTGGATGTTCAGCCGCTGGGATCTGAAATATCTCAAGGATCCCAAGGGCACTTTTGGTCAAGCCGAATACATCGCCACCGTGGTGCGTCCGGAACTGAAAAACGATATGCCCAAAGTCTACAACTTCCTCAAAAACTTTGAATGGACCCTGGACGAATGCCAGCAGGTCATGCTCTGGATTGAGGATTCCACTCCGGAAGAAGCGGCCGAACGCTGGGTGGAAGAGAATCCGGAAAAGGTCAAAGCCTGGAAGCAGGGCGCCTAACGCGGACACCTGACTGACAATACCTATTCCAGCCTGGGACGGCCCTCGCAGCCAGACAAAAGACCCGCCTTGCAAGGCGGGTCTTTTGGTATCCAACCAAAGCTCGACGCCGGCATCCCTCCCCGTTAACCAATAACTGGTGCCTGATACCTGCCCCCTCCCTCCTCAATTCTCTTGTCTTCCTCAACACTTACAACCCTCAACTGAACACTCCCTCCTTTTTTCCTATGCACGCATTGACTTATGCTCATAAGAGCCGTAATCATGATGCATCTATAAATTCAGTGGGATAGGAGGAAGGTATGCACTCACGATTGAGCAAGATCGCGCTCATGGCCTTCGGGGTTTGCCTCTGGGCCGGCATTGGGGTGGCCGGAGCCCAGGAGACTCCGGCGAACGACCAAGTCTTTGAACTCGGGGAGATCGTTGTCTCCAGCCCGGCCTCCCAGGTCGAAGCCGCTGGCAGCGTCGATGTCATCACCGCCGCGGACATCAAAGAGGACAATGCCCGAACCCTGGACGAAGCCCTGGATCTCGTCCCTGGCATCTATGTCCGCCGTGGCAAGAAGGGCGTCCCGCGGATCGACATGCGCGGCATGCGCACCCGGCAGATTGAGCTGCTTCTCAACGGCATCCCCATCAATTCCAGTTACGACAATCAGTTTGACCCCAGTTTCATTCCGGTCGAGAACATCGCCCGGATCAAGGTCACCCGCGGGGCCGGTTCGGTCCTTTACGGCTCCGGGGGCAACGCCGGGGTGATCAATATCATTACCAAACGCGGCGCCGAGGGCGTCCACGGTTCGCTCAACGGCGAAGCCGCCCAGGGCGACGCCTACCTCGGCCGCGGCACCCTGTCCGCGCGCAATGAAAACGGCAACATCTTCATCAGTGGCAGCACCTACAACCAGGAATACTTTCCCCTGGCCGACGGCGCGGACGTCGATTCCCGTCTCGAAGGCGGTGACGAGCGGGAAAACAGCGACCGCGAAAGCAGCCACCTCTTTACCAGCATGGAACTCACGCCCACGGACCAAACCACCCTGGCCCTGAACCTGGAAATGCAGCAGGGCGAATACGGCCGACCCCATGAAGTCCTGGTCGATGAATTCACGGACAAAAAATACGAAAATGACGACCCCACACGACTCACCTTCGAGCGGGTCACTGACCGCTCCAGCATCGGCGGCCAACTCGCCCTGAGCCATGACCTCTCCGGGCCGCTTTCCTTCAAGACCTGGGGGTACGCCACCCAACTCGAGCAGACCGTGGATCGCTTCGACGACAAGACCTACACGACCCAGGACAAAGGGCGGCACACGGAAAGCACCACCTCGCGCTACGGGTTGGCCGGCCAGGTGGCCCTGGATCTCCACCGTCTCGGCGTGGCCACCCTCGCTGCCTCTGCAGAGCAGGGGAATTGGGACAGCCGGGAGGAGAAGTATGAAAAAGGGGCCATTGATGAACTCAATGAAATAGACAAGAACAACAACATCTATTCCACCTCCTTGCAGTACGAGGTCGCCCCGACCAATGCCCTCGGTCTTGTCGCCGGTGCGGGCTGGCACCAACAGGAAAAGCACAACGGCAGTACCGGAGCCGACTTCAGTTACCAACTCGGCGGTCACTACGATCTGACCGCAACCACTCGCCTCAAGGCCAACCACGCCCGGAAAATCCGCTTTCCCTCCCTGCGTCGCCTGTATGAGGGCGATGACGCCAACCCGGACCTGGAAGCCGAAGTCACCTGGCACTACGAGGCTGGCGTGGAACAGGATATCCCCGGGTGGCAGACCAAGCTCGGCCTGACCCTCTTTCACATCGACGCCGAAGATTTTATCGAAAAAATTGGGGATGAACCCTATAAAAACCAGGACAAATACCGCTTCCAGGGCATCGAGGCGACCCTGGCCAACGAATCCGTGGACAATCTCCGCCTGGAGGCGGCCTACACCTACCTCCAATCGGAAAACCGCTCCGACGAAAGAGATTCGGACAAACTCCAGAACCGCCCGGAAAACAAGGTTTCGCTGAAGGCGACCTACACCTGCCCCTGGGACCTCAAAATCTCAGGCTCCTACCTCTATGTGGGCGAGCGGTACGACTTTTCCAAGGATGAAGACAGTCCTGGCAAGACCATCACCCTCGACCCTTACCAGGTCGTCAACCTCAAGCTGTCCAAGCCCCTGCCGAAGACCGGGTGGGAATTCTATGCCGGTGTGGACAACCTCTTTGACGAGGCCTACGCCGAGAACTACGCTTTGCCCCGTCCCGGACGCACCGTGTACGGCGGTGTGGAATACAGCTTCTAGACCAGATGCGCCCCTGCCTTTTTCGCGAAAAAGGCAGGGGCGCTTTTCCCGTCCCCGCAAATCACAACCCCTGGCAGCCCATGACCGCGTCCACGCCCCTTTTACACACTGAACGCCTCGGGCTGCGTGCCACACCGGACAGCCCCTTTTTTGTGCAGGACGTCGCCCTGACCATTCCTGGTGGTGAATGCCATATCGTTTCCGGCCCCACCGGCAGCGGCAAATCCACGCTCTTGCAGGCGGCAGCGGGACTGCTGCCCGATGCCTGCCTCCAGGGGCGTATCCAAGTCGCTGATCCCCGTCCGGCGGTCATTCTCCAAAACCCGGAAACGCAGCTCCTGGCCGCCACGATCGGAGGAGAATGCGCCTTTTATCTTGAAAACCTCGGCTGGGATCTAGAGGTCATGCAGCGAACAGTTCGTTTGGCTCTCGATGGTGTGGGCCTGACCCAGTCCCTGTCCACGCCGACCCGCAGCCTTTCTATGGGGCAGAAATACCGCCTGCTCCTGGCCGCCTTCCTGGCCGCCGCGCCCCGACTGCTCTTGATCGACGAAGCAGGGACTCAACTCGATGCCCCGGGTCGGGAGCACTTGGCCGTCCACATTCAGCGGCACACCCAAAACGGCGGCAGTGCCGTGCTTTTCGAACAGCATCCCGGGGTTCTGGCTTCAGTGGCCGATGGGTATTGGCGCCTGGAAAACGGAACGCTCTGTGCCGCAGACAAACCGCCCTCTGCGCCGCCGCTCCAGCCGAATGCCGCCCCCTCTCCAGGCTCGACGCCCCCGCTTTTGACCTGCACCGGCCTGACTCTGGCTCCCCAAGGGTGTCCTCCCCTTGTCCAAGACGGCGATCTCAGTCTGCACAGCGGGGAACTCGTTTTGCTGACCGGGGCCAACGGTGCCGGCAAATCGACGCTCCTGCAGACTTTGGCCGGATTCGGTCGGCCTCAGGCGGGCCGGATCTTTTTCAAAGGCCAGCCTCCCAGGCCGGACCAGACACGCGGCAAGATAGGGCTGGTTCTCCAAAATCCGGAACGGCAATTCTTTGAGACCACTATCCGCGAAGAAATGCTTTTTGCCTTGAAACGGCTCGGGATTCCGGCTCCGGAACGTACCCGGCGGGCCCAAAGGTGGCTGGCTCGCATCGGCCTGCAGGACAGGCAGGAAATTCCCCCGTTTGCCTTAAGCTACGGGCAAAAACGGCTGCTCGCCCTGGCCACCACCCTGGCCTTTGCCCCGGAAGTTGTCCTTCTCGACGACCCCGGTGCCGGCCTCGACACCGCCTATCAGCGCACGATCCTCGAGCTTCTGGACCAGGAACGGTCCGATAACGGACTGGGCGTGATCTGGACCGCGCACGATATGCCCTTTACCGCGGCTGAGAACGCCTACACCCATATACGTATTCAGGGAGGCCGTCTTGTCCGCGCCAACTGATCCCATTCACAACCACTTTGCGGCCCCGGGCACGGCCCCCCTTCTCCGGGCCGGGCTCCAGCTGCTCATCGCTACCGCTCTGGCCGGCTTTGCTTTGCTTTCCCGTTCCTGGTTTTTGGTGGCTGTTTGCGCGGGATGCGAAGCCGTCTTTCTCCTGGTCTGCCGGCCGCGACTGCGGGACGTTGCCCGCAAATTCTGGATTTTCGGCCCCCAATTTGTGCTTATTGTCGGCCTGTATATACTCCGCCTCGGGCCAAGCCCGGGAGTTATCAGCGAAGGCGCCAGGGTCGCCCTCCAGATCTGGCTCGCTTTTCTCCCCGGAATCGTGCTTTACCACAGTCTGTCCTGGGCTCAGGCCAGGCGTTTGGCGCATCTGCTCCTGCCACAGCAGACCGCCTTCGCCCTGTGCACCGCAGTGACGTTTGTGCCCATGCTCCTGCGGGAATGCCGTGAAATCTACCGGGTTCAACTCCTGCGCGGCGCCCGGCTCCGACCAAAGGACATGCTCTCCCCGGCCGGATGGCGGGATCTGGCGCACAGCTTGCTGTTTCCTACTGTTTTCCAATGCCTGAAAACAGCCCACGAACTCGCTCTGGCCGCCAGACTCCGCGGTTTTCCAGGGCCGGCACGCAAACGGATCTGGCCGTATGATTAGACGCACTCACTCTGTAGATTCGCTGCAAAACGCCCTTTTTTTGGGGTTTTGCGCCGTATTGATTGTGGCAGCCAAGCTCTTTTTCCGCTGGCATCTGAACATTTCCGGCCATTCCATGTTCTTTATCGCCTTTTTCCTGCTCCTGGCCAAAGCTGTGGTCCCGAAACGGTGGGCCGCGTCCACCGTCGGGCTCTGGGCCGGACTCATGGTCGTGGTTCTGGGGTTAGGCAAAGGGGGGCCGCTTCAACTGACCAAATACCTTTTCCCTGCCCTGGCCGTGGATTTCGGAGGCACGCTTGTGCCGCGCTGGGCCGGGTCGGTGTGGGGATGCGCCCTGCTCGGGCTCGCTGCCGGGGCAGGGAAATTTCTGGCCAACGTCTTTATCGACTGGCTGGTGGGTATGGATATGGGGGTGCTTTTGCTCCACGCAACGATCAAAGCTGTGGGAGGACTCTTTTTTGCCGTCCTCGGCAGCCTTCTGGTCCCGCCGGTTCTCAAACGATTGCGGGCCCACGGGCTACTTCCTGTTTTCAAATAACGCGAGGAGAATGGTATGAAGTGCTACATTGGATTCGACGACACCGACACCCTGCATTCGGACCTCGGTACCGGCAAATACGCCCGCTATTTTGCCCAGAGCATCCAGGCGGATTTCCCGGTCACCGGTGTCGTGCGGCAGCAATTCCCTCAGTTACCGGATATCCCGTTTACGACCCACAACAGCTCCGCCTGTGTCATTGTCGAGGTCGAGAGCACGGCAGATGTCGATCGGCTCAGAGAAGCGGCTGTGGGCCATATCCAGAACTATTTCCAGGACGGCAGTGATCCCGGACTTTGTCTCGCGTGTGAAACGAACCGCTGCGCGGATATCGAAAACTTCGGCCGTCTTTGCAGTTCGCGCATTGTTTCCCAGGACGAGGCCTATGCCATCGCCCGCCCGATCCACCTCTCCGGGCACGGCGGCACCAATGACGGCATCATCGGGGCCCTGGCCGGGGTCGGACTGACCATGTCCGGCTGGGGGGGCAGCTTCATCGATTTCGGTGACATCCGCTCTCTGCCGCCGGAGATTCCCATCGGCGAGCTGCGGCGGCGCGGCATCGAACCGGTGGCCGCCGTCCGTAAGGGATTAGTCCCGCACGACGACCAATACGTGGACACCAGCTATGGTATCCGTCCCCGGCTCTGGGGTGGGCGTCCAGTGCTTTTGCTACTGCAAAAGGACGACTTCAATTGGATCCCCTCGGACCGGCGCAAGAAAGGGCCTTTTGTCCAGGATCTCAACTAATGAGCACAATGTGTGGCGAGCCTGCCCCGCCCTGGAAAGGAGTGCCGTCAAAAGGTGACGCTATTGCAAAGAATTTTTGACGGCCTGTCAGACCCGATAAAATGTTTTGACCTTGGCGATCAGCTGGCTTTCAATAACTCTGTCGCATGGTTCGACCGCCAACAGCTTGCCCTGCTGGTCCTTGTGCTTGTCCATTTCGTTTTTCAGTTCCCGCTTGGCCTCTCCCGGCCCGAGCAAGTAGACCTGCTCCGCTTTCCGGATCTCCTTGAGAACGTTCTGGTAATAGGCGCGGTATTGGTGCCTCCGCCGGCCTTGGGCCTTTTTTTCCTGGGAAATGGATTGGGGGACTCCGGTGCCGGACCCTTTCCACCCCTCTGAGGGATTCACGTTGCTCTCCGCATTGGACTCCAGGCGTTTGATGCGCACATCCCCGTTGTCTACGACTACCATGACCGCCTCTCGATGGTCGATCCAGATACCGAGTTTTCTGGCCATAGCCCCCTCCTTTTCAGTCTCAAGGACCTCAGCGCCCGGCGTGCCGATGCGCTGATCCAAGCATTGCCTAGGGCAGTCTGTGAGAAAACAGACTCTCAACCCAAGCGTACTCGAAAAAGGACACGGACGGCAATACCATCGCCTATGATGAGAGCGATCCACCCTCAAACTGGCCTGGGGAAAAAAGGCTCTTCGTCACAGGGCATGGAATTTCAGACGCAAAAGTTTGCCGTCTCTTCTGCGTGCTTCGAGCGAAAGGCCCGCACATTTTCTTGGTCCCGCCAAAAGGGGGAAACCGGACCGCGAACGGAATGCTCCCAGGCGGATTCCGATGCAACAAGGGCCATCTTCGACACCTGGAGTTCTGTTCCACTTGAGAGTCCGGAGGGGGCAAGGATCCCCCTTTGGCGGGATTGAGAAAATACCGGGCCGAAAGTGGGCACACAGAAGAGACGGCAAACTCCAAAAATCCACAGGATCCGTCAAAGAACCGGAAAAAAAGGCTTGCCAAGCCGGAACATCCCACGTAAAAGAATTCTCTTTGCCGCTCTCCAAGTGCCCGGCACTTCTTTTGCCTGCTTCCTGCCGCGTGTTCTACCACGCCTCGACGATCCTGCATGAGTTCCCGCTGATCACTTGTACCGCACCCGCATAGGGCCGCGCCTGCTCCTTTGGCGTGGGCGCATCTGTGTGTTCGACTGCACGTTTGGATTTTCCGGCCGCTATCCAACGCAGTGGTGATGAGACCGGCGTCGGTCCCGTCCATCATGGACAAGGACCGGGGGCATCCCCACACGATACCAGTCACCGCGGCCAACACGTTTTTCAGAAGGAACTTCAATGCATTTCGATGCCTTTTCACTGCACGAGAAAATTACCACAGGCATTGCCGCCTGCGGCTTCACCCAGCCGACCCCCATCCAGGCCCAGGCCCTGCCCCTGGCCCTGGAAGGCAAAGATGTTTTGGGGCTCGCCCAAACCGGCACCGGCAAGACTGCCGCGTTTGTCCTGCCCATTTTACAGCGGCTCATGAGCGGCCCCCGTCGCCGCGTCCGCGCCCTTATTGTTTCCCCGACCCGTGAACTCGCCGAACAGACGGTCCAGGTCTGCAACCAGCTCGGCCGCCACACCGGCCTCAAGGCCGCTGCCGTCTACGGCGGCGTGGGCAAAAAGCCGCAGGTCGACAAAATCCGCTCCGGCGCCGAAATCATCGTCGCCTGCCCGGGTCGCCTGCTCGACCACCTGACCGACCGCAGTTTCAACCTCAAACAGGTCGAAATGCTGGTTTTGGATGAAGCTGACCGGATGTTCGACATGGGTTTTCTGCCCGATATCCACCGTATTCTGAGCTACTTGCCTGCACAACGCCAGAACATGCTCTTCTCGGCCACCATGCCTGCGGACATCCGGGCTCTGACCGAAAAACTCCTGGTCGATCCGGCCGAAGTCCGTATTGACCACGAAAAGCCTTCGGCCAACATTTCGCAGGCCCTGTATCCGGTTGAGGCACAGCACAAGACACCCATGCTGCTCAAAATCCTGGAAGACGAGCCGGACGCTTTGACCCTGGTTTTCACCAAGACCAAGCACGGCGCCCGGAAGTTGGCCCAGAAACTGAAGGCCAGCGGATATAAAGCCGCGGATCTCCACGGCAACCTCTCCCAGGCCCAACGGCGCACCGCCATGGCCGGGTTTCGCTCTGGCCGGTTCACGATCCTCGTGGCCACGGACATTGCCGCCCGGGGTATTGATGTCGAGCGCATTGCCCGGGTCATCAACTTCGACATGCCGGACACCGCGGAAAATTATACCCACCGTATCGGCCGCACCGGGCGTATCGATCGCTCCGGCTTGGCCATGAGCCTGATCGCCAGAGGCGACATGCACCTCGTCCGGGCCATTGAGCGCAATCTGGGCAAACGTCTGGAACGCAAGACGATCGATCAGATGGAACATCTGGCTCCGCCCGAACTCATGCGGACCTCAAGCAAGCACAAAAAGCCCGAAGGACCGCGCCGCTCTGGCCGCCGCCCGAGCCAGCACCGCCGCTAATATTCGAATCGACGGATCGATTCCAGTCGACATAAAATCCCCCCGGGCCCATTTTCAGGGCCCGGGGGGATTTTTCTATTTCCCGTAACTCTGCCTTGAGCAGAGGCCGTCTGAAAAAGCGATGGCAGCTACCCTGCTGAGGCCGAATCCGGCAAAAGCTCGGCTACAGCCCGGGCCAGTCTGGCGTATCCCGCTGCATTGGGATGGATCATATCGCTTTTTTGTCCCGGCGTGGCAAGAATCGCGTCAAGCGCATCGAGTTCAGCCGGAAGATCGAATTCTTCGGCCAACTCGCCGTACAGCGGATGAGTGGAAAGGCCCAAGTCAAAGCGGGGAACCCCGAGAAGGACCACCCGTGCGCCTGCTCCACGGATCTGGTGGATCATGGCCCGGAGGTGCTTTTTGAGTTCGGCAGTGGACCGATTCTGCAGGAGATCATTTCCGCCATGACACAGGAGGACCACATCCGGCTCATACCGCTGCAAGACCCGGGGCAGGCGCTGGAGTCCCTCTCTGGAGAGTTCGCCGGGAACGCCGGCGTTGTGCACAGTGTATCCGGTCAATTGCGCCAAAACGGAAGGGTATGAAGCCCCCTGCGGGGCACCGGTGCCTGCGGTCAGACTGTTGCCAAAGGCGACCAGCACGGCGTCCGGGGGGCAAAGCGTCGATCCGCTGGTCAGTGCCGCATCCCAAAACGATTCCCAACAGGGGCACGAGCCCTACCATACCAATACATTTCCAGAAACGTGTCTGATTGAACACCACATACCCTCACAGACTTGCGCGAGCCTCCCAACCGGGGAGCATGGCCTCTGCCAGTCTTCCGGCAAATCCGAGGAGCCTGCTGTCCACCGTCGGGAGCCCCTCGCGTCAGGCGGTGCCAGTCTGTCTACAACTGAGTTGTTTGCACAAACAGACCGCTGATGCCGGACACAAGGTTTGAAACTCTTCGGTATACGCCACACAATCCGGCACAGCCAAGCGCTCGGTCGGTTGATACCCGAGGTTGCGGAAAAACGAGTCCGCGGTCAGGGTCAGGAGGTACAACTCGGAGACGCCCTTGCGTTCGGCGTGGACTTCCAATCCCCGAACTAATTGTTTGCCCACCCCGCATCCCTGGCAATCGGGAGCGACCGCCAAGGCCCGGAGCAATCCGACCTCTCCCAGGACCTGCATACCGACCACGCCCCGCACATGCTGTTTCTCGTCCAAGGCGATCAGAAAATCTTGGAGCATATCCGTAGTCAGATCCGAGGTATGCAGTCCTGCCGAGGCCACCAGAGAGAGCGCTTCCCTGGTTTTCCCAGCAGGCATTTGGACAATACTGACATCCATAACCAACTCCTCCTCAAGCCGCTCGACTCATCATGTGTGGTGATCAGTGCCTGAGCATGAACACAAGAACGTTGCCGGCTCCTGGCAACAGCCTGATCACTCTCTATCGTATCTCAAGGTATACAGAAGGGATAAATTTTGTCCACCCCGGCTGATTCCACTGCACCCGCTTCTTTCGAATCTGGCTCGTGAATACTGTTTTCGTGTCACGCGCTCGGTTTGCATGGCGATCCAAGGTGGGAAAACGTGACCACCTGCGCGACTCCTCCGGGTGCCGAAAGACCTGCAACCGTCCCCTGCTGCAAAAAAAAAGCGGGGTGCCGCTTGACACCCCGCTGTAGACCTCCGGCTCCTGCCGGCTATTTCTTATTGTTAAAATAATTCCGGGTCTCTTTGACAATAACCGGTGTCAGGACCAACAGAGCGATCAGGTTGGGGAAGGCCATCAGTCCGTTGAAGACATCGGCCAGGGCCCAGACCAGATCGAGCTTGAGAACCGCGCCCACACCGACGAAAATAACGAACAGCACCCGATAGGGTACAATGGATTTTTCCCCCAGCAGGTATTCAATCGATTTTTCGCCGTAGTAGCACCAGCCCAGGATGGTGGAGTAGGCAAAAAGGATCAGGCCGAGGGTGACGATCAGCTCCCCGCCCGGCATTCCAGCGCCAAAGGCCTGGCTCGTCAGGGCCGCACCGTTTTCACCGCTGGACCACAATCCGGTAATGACCAGAACCAGTCCAGTCATGGTACACACGATAATGGTATCGATAAAAGTTTGGGTCATCGACACCAGGGCCTGGGTTACGGGGTGTTTGGTCTGGGCCGCCGCAGCCGCGATAGGGGCGCTGCCGAGACCGGATTCATTGGAGAACACACCGCGGGCCACACCCATGCGGATGGTCAGCATGATCGAGGCACCGACAAAACCGCCGGTTGTCGCGGTCGGGCTCAGGGCGTGCTTGAAAATCAGCGCGAAGGCCGCCGGCACCTGGGCCACATTGAGCAGAATAATCAACAGCGCTCCGCCCATATAGAAAACAACCATGATCGGCACCAGGACCGATGTCACCCGGGCGATACTCTTGATCCCGCCCAGAATAACAGCCGCGGTGGCGAGCATGAGCACGATACCGGTGGCTATGTGGGGGACCTGGAAGGTCGAATTCAAGGCATCGGCCATAGAGTTGGACTGGACCATGTTGCCAATACCGAACGCTGCCACGGCCGCAAACAGGGCGAACAAAACACCGAGCCATTTCCAGCCCAGGCCGCGCTCGATATAGTACATGGGACCACCGCTCATCTGGCCGCGAGCGTCCACAATGCGGTATTTGACCGCCAGGACAGCCTCAGCATACTTGGTGGCCATCCCGACCAGACCGGTGATCCACATCCAGAACAACGCTCCGGGACCGCCGATAGCCACCGCTGTAGCCACACCGGCGATATTCCCGGTCCCGACAGTGGCGGACAAGGCCGTCATCAGGGCCTGAAAGTGGCTGATGTCCCCTTCTTCAGCCCCCTCTTCCTTACGTTTGATCAGCGCCAGATACAGCGAGTGCCACAATTTCGAAAATTGCAAGCCTCTCAAGCACAGGGTCAGCCACGCCCCTGTGCCCACCAGAAGGATCAGCAACGGCGGCCCCCAAACATATCCGCTGAGCGTGCTGAAAAACGATAGTAATGCGTCCATACCCCCTCCTCGACTGGAAAAAGATGAAAACCGATACACCTGTAGCCACAGCTGCGAGGTTAGGCTGAAAATGACATGCCAACAGGGCCATTGCCATATAAACGGGGCGGGAGAACCCGCCAGCCCTGGTGGCCTGTTCTGGGATGGTCATCCGGGGCATTCCGACGAGGAGAGGAAAACGGACCAGACTCAAGACAGAGACAACGTGGCCCGGGAGGCGTCTGGTCAACCTCGGTTGGGCCTGATGACGAAAGACGGTCCGCTCAGGGGACATACGCGCCGGAGTATGGCGTCGCGAGTGGCCGTCAAACCCATCGCACCTAGCAACCGTTAAAAAAACCAGGGGACGGTCACAAATCAGTTGCCGCAGGCCCCCAATGTCCGGCGGGGGATGCGTGGTCTCGCCAGCGGGGTCAGTCTCTGTGACGCCCCGCTACGGCAGGCAGAAAAATTCTCGGGACACGGGCCATGAGCGTGGAAACGATTTCGTAGTTGATCGTCCCCGTCAGTTCGGCGAGTTCGTCCGCGCTGACGCACGCCTCACCCTGGCTGCCGAGAAGGACGACCTCGTCTCCTGCAGCGACTTCCGGGAGGCCGCCGACATCAAGCAGGGTCTGGTCCATACAGACTCGGCCCACCACCGGCACCCGCTGTCCGTGGACCACCATGTGCGCCTGCGAGGAGAGCAAACGGGTGTAGCCGTCGGCATAGCCCACCGGCACCGTGGCAATCCGCGTTGGCGCAGGGGTCGTATAGGTAGAACCGTAGCTGACGCAGAACCCCGCGGGCACATCTTTGACCTGGCTGATGCGGGCCTTGACCGTCATGGCCGGCTTGAGACGGACACCGGCATGGTCGACTTCAGCTGACGGATACAGGCCGTAGAGCATGATCCCGGCTCGGACCAGGTCGAGATGGGTGCGCGGCAGATCGATGATGGAGGCGCTATTGGCAGCGTGGCGGACGGGAATTCTGGGCAGGGAGCGGGTATCGAGGGTCTCGAGGAAGTCGGTGAAGCGCTGCCATTGCCGGGAGGCGCTGGATTTGTCCCGGCTGTCGGCGCAGGCGAAGTGGGTGAAAATGCCCTCGAGCGCGATCCCGGAGAGCTGCTGGATCGCCACGACTTCTTCCCCGGCCGCATCAAAGTCGCCGCCGAGTTCCGGCCCGGCCAGAAGTCCGAGCCGTCCCATGCCAGTGTCGACTTTGAGATGCACCTGCAACGTCTTGTCCTGGTTCCGAGCATGGCGGGCAAGCGCCCGGGCGTCGTCCAGGCCGGAAACCGTCTGGCGCAGATCCCAGGCCAGCAGTTCCGAAGCGCATTCCGGGGGCGAGGTACCCAGAACGAGGATCGGCGCCGCAATGCCGGCTTCGCGGAGTTCGATGCCTTCGGCGACCCTGGCCACTCCAAGCCAGGACGCCCCGGCTCGCAAGCTGGCCTGAGCCACTTCAACGGCGCCGTGGCCGTAGGCATTGGCCTTGACCACAGCCATGATCTGGGGCCCAAAACCGACGGCGTTGCGAATTTCGCTGATATTGTGAGCTATAGCCTCGAGATCGATCTCGGCCCATATTGGGCGGCACGACATACGCTGGCTCCCCGCTGCAAAAAAAATCGGCCCGTGAACAGCGCGAGGTATGAAAAAGCCCGGTGTCCATCGACACCGGGCTTTGATAACGCTTCCGGGTACCTACAGGACCTCGTCGATTGGCGTATAATCCAGACCGAAGGCGTCGGCAACCCCTTTGTAGGTAATTTTGCCGTTGACCATGTTGACGCCTTCCTTCAGGCCGAACACATCTTTGCAGGCTTGGCGCCAGCCCTTGTTGGCCAGATGCACGGCATAAGGCAGGGTGGCATTGGTCAGGGCCATCGTCGAAGTAACCGGGACGGCACCGGGCATATTGGCCACGCAATAATGGATAACCCCTTCGACCTCGAAGACCGGGTCGGTGTGGGTCGTGGGACGGGAGGTTTCGAAGCAACCGCCCTGGTCAATGGCAACGTCCACGAGGACCGACCCTTTCTTCATGCTCTTGAGCATCTCGCGGGTGATGAGTTTCGGAGCCTTGGCGCCGGTGACCAGAACCGCGCCGATAACAGCATCGGCATCCTGCGCCAGTTCACGCAGCAGGGCCGGGGAAGATTTCAGCGGCCGGCAATTGGCGGGCATGATCTCCGAGAGGTAGCGCAGACGATCCAGATCGAGGTCGAGGATGGTCACATCCGCACCCAGGCCGGCGGCCATCAGCGCGGCATTGGTGCCGACAATCCCGCCGCCGATAACCAGCACCTTGGCCGGAGCCACGCCAGTCACGCCGCCGAAGAGGATCCCAAGTCCGCCCATGGACCGTTCGCAGAACTTGGCGGCTTCCTGCGTCGCCATACGGCCGGCCACTTCGCTCATTGGAGTCAGCAGAGGCAGGTCATTGTGGGTGCCGACAACTGTCTCGTAAGCAATGGCGATGGAATTGGTCTTCATCAGCGCCCGAGTCAATTCTTCATCAGCGGCAAAGTGAAAGTAGGTGAAAACGATCTGGTTTTCCCGGATCAGTTCGTATTCCGAGGGCTGAGGTTCCTTGACGTGCATGACCATATCGCACTGGTCAAAAATTTCTTTCGGGGTATCAATGATCTCCGCACCAGCAGTAATATAGTCGTCATCGGAAAAGCCACTGCCCACGCCGGCATTTTTTTCCACCAGCACCGTATGGCCGTTGGCCTTCATGACTTCGACCCCGGCCGGAGTCATGCACACACGGTTTTCTTCGACCTTGATCTCTTTGAGCACACCAATACGCATCTTGCATCTCCTCCAAAAGTTTGTGGCACAATACAGCCGCTTTGCGAGGCGAGACCGGCCCTAAAGGCGGTGTCTCTCGCCGCAGCGGGTACAACCGAGTATCTGCCCAGGTTTTGTCAATACAACCGGGCGGTCCCGTCCTCGGCCCCCCGCCCCAAAAGACAGGACCCCCGACGAGCACTGCTTACTGTATGCACAAACTTTGCCAAAAAATCGGGAAATCGAGAAACGCGAAATGGAGACCGGTGAAATGGCCGGTGCCAGGAAGTGCACCCGGCAGAGATTCTGGACCAGGCAGGAGACCTCGAAAGCGCGTCCAGCAAAAGTGGTACGCAAAAGAACCACCCGCTTTAGAGCCTTTCAGGTAAATAACTTACATAATTGACATAAGCAGGAATGGTTCACAACAGAACCAGTGGTTTATTTCTGAACCAGTCCGAGTTTGTGTTTGCGCATCTTGTTCAAAAGCGCCGAATGGGAAATCCTGAGCTGCCGCGCGGCCTGACGGATGCTGGCCGTACGGTCCAGGGCCTGCTGCAGGAGTTTGCGCTCCAGGGAGTCAAGCTGATCACGCAGCCCTTCCACGGAGCAACTGGGATACACCCCCCCGGGGTCCTCCTGGCGCTGGCCGACCTCGAAGCTGAACAGGATGCACTCCTGGCTGATCTGATTGGCCCCGCCGAGAATGGCCGCACGCTCGATCACATTGCGCAGTTCGCGAATATTGCCGGGCCAGGCGTGTCCGCTGAGTTTTTCCAGCGCCCCTTTGGTCAGCAATTGGTGGCCCTTGTTCAACTTGTAGTTGAGTTGAAAGAGAAAATGCTCGGCCAGAAGCGGAATGTCTTCCAAGCGTTCCCGCAACGCCGGCAGATAGATGGGCAGGACGTTGATCCGGTAGTAGAGATCGTCGCGGAAGAGGTTGTCCCGGACCATGCTTTCAAGATTCTTGCTCGTGGCGGTCACAATACGGGCGTTGATGGGGATTTCGGCGCTGCCGCCGATACGGCGCACCCGCCGCTCCTGGATGACGCGCAACAGCTTGGCCTGGCAGTTCGGGGGCATCTCGGCGATCTCGTCGAGAAAAATCGTACCGTCCTTGGCCTTTTCAAACAGCCCCACCTTCCCCTGTTTGTCCGCTCCAGTGAAACTCCCCCCCTCATATCCGAACAATTCGCTCTCCAGGAGCTGTTCCGGCAGGGTCGCGCAGTTGATGGGCAGAAAAAGCCCGCTTAGGCCCGAGGCGTGGTGGATGGCCTGGGCAAAGAGTTCTTTGCCGGTCCCGCTTTCCCCGCGGATGCTGATGACCGCGTTCGAGCGGGCAACCTGCTTGGCAAAGGCGATGGCCGACGTGATGGCCGGACTTTTGCCGATAATATCTTCGAAGGTGATCCGGGCCGGGTCAGCGACAAAATTGGCCAGTTGTTTGATTTCCTTCATGTCCTTCATGACTTCCACAGCCCCGACGATCCGGCCGTTGGAATCCTTGAACGGCTGGGCCGAGGCAAAAAAATGGAACAGGCCGGCCGGGGTCTGACATTTGCGCGGGACATTATGGTACCGCTTGCCCCGCAAACATTCGAGCATGGACAAATCCGGCAGATTCAGCGCCTGGATCGGCCTGCCGATAATCTCCGGGTCCTTGCACCCGAAAATATTCCGGGCCACCCGGTTGGCGACGATGATCCGCCGGTGCTCGTCGATGGCCACAATCCCGTCGCTGACACTGTTGAGGATGACCTCCAGGCTCCGCTCCCGTTTTTCCTGGGGCATGGTCCGGATGGTCGAAATCTCGAGCAGGCCCGGAATCTCTTTCAATCGCCGCATGAGATCATCAGAGGAGCACAGGTCTTCGGCCTGGGTTTCGAAATAGACGAAGGTCCGATCACCGCTGGCGTCGACTTCCATGGACAGGATATTGATCGAATCCTCACCGAGCATGGCGGTGATGTCGGCGATAATGCCCACCCGATCACGGAAAATGAGCTGGAGTTTGATCATCGTTGGTCCTCTTCCTTCCTGCAGGGCTGCAACCGGGCCGGCCGTGAGTCCCTTCCCGGGCCGGGCTGACCTGAGCACACACGTCACACCGTGACTGTTTCCGCAGATTCAACCACAGTCTGTCCTGGAAGTCCGCAGGTTGGGTGCTAGCCCTCAGAGTCGTCATGCCGGCCGGGAGAGGCGCTGCAGTTCCTGCTCCATCAAGGCCCCCATATCCAGCGGTTCCCCCTTCTCCGGGGCCCGCTCCAGCACCAGCGCCCCTGTAGGGCAATTATTCACGCAAACCCCGCAACCCATGCATTTCTCAGCATCGACCGTTACCGTCCCTGCCACATTCTCGACAATGGCCGCAAACTGGCACTTCCGGACGCATTGGCCGCATTGGGTGCAGGCGCTGTCCTCCGCCACACGGCAGATATAGCCGGAAGAGGCCAGCATGGGCACACCATTGCGCTGGGCCTGCATTGCCCCGCAACAACAGGAGCAACAATTGCAGATGGCGTAAAATCGCCCCATCATCGCCTCCTTGAAAAAGGCGTGATGGACGTGGCCGCGCCGGTCTTCGCCCTCAAGGATCTCCAGTGCTTCCTCCTGGCTGATCATACGGGCCCGGTCCGGATGGTGTTCGGTGATGAATCCGGCGAACGGCTCCCCGACGATCAGGCAGACATCCAGGGGTTCGCAGGGGTCCTGGCGGGACGCCCGACACGGGCAGCGAAGCACCGCGATGTGCTCTGGATCGCGCAGAACGATATCCCGGGCTGTGGTGTAGGGAATGATCCGTTCCAAATTCCGGATCTCGAGATCGCGCTGGACGCTGACCAACCTCTGGGCGTTGTCCAATGGCACGACCTTGCCGTGGTAGCTGTCGGCAAAGGATTTCGCGCCCGCGGATGGACCGCTGTCCGGATTTCTCGGCTCCCACAGCCCGAGACGTTGGCACAACCAGCGCAAAGGCGGCAAAACCGCCTTGGTCAATGGATGCTCCCCGGTCCCGAGCCCGATATACAAATACGGCCAGCGGCCGTAGACGTAGCCGTGCAGCCATTCACGGAGTTGAAAGTGCGGCTCACGCCTGGCTTCGCGCCAAAAACGGCGTGTCGACGGCAAAATTCCCCAGCGTCGTCCTCCTCGCATATCTGCCCCTGAAACGTTTGAGACGCTCAGCGTCCCGGATTTTCATTCTGACCTCTTGCAGTGCAGGCAGATATACGCAAAAACCGATCCTGAATAAAGGGGATTGTCCTCGCAATTGGTTGCTCCAGGTGCCGCTCAGACCACGTTGAAAAAATCGATCCCCACGCCGCCTGCAAACAGGCCTATCTGGAGCGAACCTTGGTATCTCGCGGCCCGTTGCGCCTCGCAAGAGGCACCGCAGGACGTCTCCCTGGGCACGCATTTGCCTTGCCGGTGTCTTCTCATTGAACATGTGTCAACGGCACTCTCCCTCGCTCTTTACCCTGCGACACCTGAGACAGGTGAGACACTTTTTTTGACCGGGCCGTCCTGCTGTGGCAAAGAGGCCCTCCCCAAGGAAAACCCCGTTGGCTGATTACTGCACCAGGCGTCTCTGACAGCCTGTTCAAAAATCCCAACACCCTGCGGCCCAAAATCCAGGTCGCAACCTGCCAATCCGGCTGCAACAGGTGGTCGCTTTTGTGCCGCAGGACCACCAGTGGCGATTGAAACCACGTATTCAGACGCGCAAGGAGTTCCCATGTCCACACCCCTTCACGTCGGGCTGATCCAGATGGAAATCAGCCCTGAGACGCAGACCAATATCGATACCCTCGAAGCCAAGGCCGAAGCCCTGTGCAACGACCCGCGTCGCCCGCAGCTGATCATCGGCGTCGAGTTCGGCATCGCCCCGCACCATATCGAAGATCCTGAGGGACCGGCCATGCAGCGTCTCTCCCGGCTCGCTGCCCGGCTCGGGGTCTGGCTGGTGCCGGGGAGTCTGAAACTGGCCGAACCCGGTGGCGGCTTCAGTAACGCCGCACCGGTCTTCGCCCCAGACGGCCGACTCGCTGGGACCTACAAGAAAATGGTCCCCTGGGACACTGATTTGGAAAAAGGCACCCTGCCGGGCCGGGACTATCTCGTTTTTGACATCGAAAAACCCCAGGTCCGCTTCGGCCTGCAGATCTGCTTCGACGCCGACTTTCCGGAAATAAGCCGCACCCTGACCCTCATGGGCGCCGAGGTCCTCATCCAGCTCTCAATGGATCCCGACAGCATTCCGGACAGCTACCAGCACATCAAATACGCCCGGGCCATCGAAAACCAGGCCTACTATATCTACATGAACGGGGCCTGCGACTACGGCCACTACCACCTTGCCGGCGGTTCCCTGGTGGTCTCTCCCGAGGGGCAACGGATCTTCGAGGCCGGTGAGCGACCCACTGCGACCATCGTCAGTCTGGATCTGGACCGCCTGCGGCATTGCCGTGCAGCCGGCAGTTGGGACCAAGTCGCCCAACTCCAGGCCCTGTATGACCACGCACCGTCCCAGCCACTGGCTGGCAACGAACAGGCCGGAGCCCTGTTCCAGCGCCCTCCGTTTGGCGGAACACAAAAATAACGTATCTGCCAATGGACCTGACCACTCAGGCAGGGGCGAGGTCCTGACTTCGGTTCAGCAGCCCACAACAAGATTTCCGGAGCGTGCGCGCTCCGTCTTGAGGCAGCTAACCAGATCCGAACAACGGCGGGTACGTGGTGTCTCCTCACGGGTGGGGCGGTCTGCATGTTCGCCATATTCGGCGCGTTTGCCGTCATTGCCCGGCCCGCGGCATGGCCAGTACGTCACATGCCTCTGTTACCGGGCTATCCAGCAAAACTGCCCCAGTTGCCGCAGGCATCTTCTCCCGGGCCCTGCCTGAAAACGCAAAAAAGCCCGCTTCCCAAGGGAAGCGGGCTTTGCGAAGCGTATGGAAAACCCGGGTCTACCAGCGGGGACGCTGGGGACGGGGCCGGGCTTCATTGACTTTCAATGTCCGCCCGCCAAAATCCTGGCCATCAAGGTTTTCAATGGCCTGCTCGCCACCATCGCTCATCTCTACGAAACCGAAGCCACGGGGGCGACCGGTCTCACGGTCCTCGATCAATTTTACGGAAGTTACTTCACCGTAGGCGCCGAAAGCAGAGCGGACTTCGTCTTCGGTGGCGGAAAAGGGCAGATTGCCGACATAGATGTTCTTCGACATGGACAAATTCTCCAAAAAAATAAAATAATGCGAAACTGGCGCCGCAGCGCCCCACGTAAAAAGGAAGCTTGTACAAGTTGCGCACGAAGCTCCCTGCCAACCATGTTGTTTCCAACCCAGCGCCGGCCAACAAACAACCGCCCCTTTCGGGATGCGCTGAAATCACAAATTCTGCTTTTCAAGCGCAGAAGTCAAGAACTTTCTTGGCCAAACAGGCAAAAAAATTTGATCAGGCATTTCACTAGGCTTGCAGCACCAGCCCAGCCATCCCCGTAGCGCGAGGCCTGAGGCCAGAGCACAGCCAACGGAAAACTGGATACCACCGCCATCCAAATCGGGGTCGGAATCGATTCTTTTCCTGCCGATGGAAATATGGGCTTCCGCACTGCTCCCCGTCAGACGCCCCCGCCTTCGTCCTCTTCCAATCCCTGAATATCCAAATTCTTCAATTCCTCAATCGTTCCAGGCACCTGAATGGACGGACGATCTCCCGACTCTCCCCGTCAAACGCCCCCGCCTTCCTCCTCTTCCAATCCCTCAATACCTAAATTCTTCAATTCCTCAATCATTCCAAGCTATTGCAGCCGAAAAATACGATTTCACTTCGATTTCGATAGCGATCCCGATAGCGATTCCGGCCCTGATGCGAACGGCCCACTACCAGCCTCAATGCTCCTTCACATGGGTAAAGCGCACCTCAGGCCAATCTTCCTCAGCTTTTTCCAGCCGCCAACGGGTGGGAAAAAACAGCGCCGGTGCGCCCTGGGCGTCTTCCACCAGAGAATTGTGGTACTTCTTGCGCACTTCCTGGAGTTGCTTCTTGTTTTCCGATTCCACCCAGCGCACGGCGTAGATCTGGACCGGCTCGTAGGTCGCCTCGACCCCGTACTCGGTTTTCAGCCGCCCGGCGGTGATATCGAACTGCAGGGCGCCAATGGCCCCAAGAATAAACTCCCGCCCGGTGATGGGCCGGAAAAACTGGATCGCCCCCTCTTCAGCCAGCTGGGCCAGCCCTTTTTCCAACTGCTTGGACTTCAGGGGGTTCTTGAGGATAACCCGCTGGAAAAACTCCGGGGCAAAATTCGGGATACCCAGAAATTTCAGCTCTTCCTTGCTCGTCAGGGTGTCGCCGATCTTGAGCGTGCCGTGGTTGGGAAGTCCGACAATGTCCCCGGGCCACGCCTCCTCGGCTCCGGCCCGGTCCCGAGCCATGAAGATGATCGCGTTGCCGAGCTGCATATTCTTTTTCAGCCGGTGGTGCCGCACCCGCATACCGCGTTCGAATTTCCCGGAGCAGATACGCATGAACGCGATCCGGTCTCGATGGTCGGGATCCATATTGGCCTGGATCTTAAAGACCACACCAGAGAATTCCGGCTCTTCAGGGGCAACCATTCGGGTCTCGGCCTCCCGCGCTTTGGGCGCCGGCGCCAAGCGAACAAAATTGTCCAGCAGTTCCTGGACCCCGAAGTTGTTGACCGCGCTGCCGAAAAAGACCGGGGTCTGTTTTCCGGCCAAGTAGGCCTCGTGGTCAAAGGGATACCCGGCGCCGCTCAGAAGTTCGACATCTTCCCGGAGTTCATTGGCGGCGGTCTCTCCAAGGAGTCTGTCAAGCTCCTCGCTCTCGAGATCCTTGACCACCGTGGCCTCCCTCGGGCGGGCGCCTTTGTTCTCCGCGGTCTCAAAAAACCGCAACTCGCCGTTGATGAGATCGTAGACCCCCTGAAAACGCTTGCCCATGCCAATGGGCCACGTCATGGGCACGGCCTGGATGCCGAGTTTGTCTTCGATTTCGTCGAGAAGTTCCAGCGGTTCGCGGCCGTCGCGGTCGAGCTTGTTGATAAACGTCATGATCGGAATGGACCGCATGCGGCAGACCTGCATCAGCTTTTCGGTCTGGCTCTCGACGCCCTTGACGCTGTCAATGACCATCAAGGCTGAGTCCACAGCGGTCAGCACCCTGTAGGTGTCCTCGGAAAAGTCTTGGTGGCCGGGGGTGTCGAGGAGATTGAGTTCGCAATCACCGTATTCGAACTTCATGACCGATGAGGTCACGGAAATACCGCGGTCCTGCTCGACCTTCATCCAGTCCGACCGGGCGTGACGGGTGGCCTTCTTGGCCTTGACCGCGCCAGCCTGCTGAATGGCTCCGCCAAAGAGGAGGAACTTTTCGGTCAACGTGGTCTTCCCGGCGTCCGGGTGGCTGATAATGCCGAAGGTCCGCCGCTGCCGGACTTCGCGCTGCAGTTGTCGTGCAAAATGGGAATCGCTCATACAAATCCGTGGTTATGGCAAAAAATGGGTTTTCTGACTGTTCAAAATCACCGTCTCGCCCCGCCTGCTATAAACTCCCAAGGCATAGCGCCTACCTCTTCGAGAACGGGGCGTCTTTGATCGCTCCCAAAGGGAGGCAACCTTGGGCCGCCATACTTCCCTTGGAAAAGGGCCACCGGCTTGCCGTCCGCCTGTTCCTGCCCCAAACGTTCCCGCTCACTGCGCAAACGGTGTATGCCGGAACAAAAGCGGTCGCGCCGCAGCATCGAAGCAAAGGAATCAAGAAAGAAATCAGGCGGGACAATGGGTAGAGCGAGGGCGATCTCGCGCTTTCGTGCCCTTGAAAGAAACAGGATTTCATATCTGAGAAATCGGCCTTTCGCAAGCGATTGCTCCTGCCACCACGTTTCACGCCCGGGACGAGGCAGTGGAACACCTTGTTTCCACAGCGTCCAGAGTGTAATGTCCCGGCGCATGGGCACCTCACAACCCAATGACGCCGGCCACAATCTCCTGCTCAACCTCCGTCAGGTCCTGAACCGATTCCCCCAAGGACTGGGTCTTGCCCCCCAGCACTTGGCTGTTCTGGGCTGGTTGCGGCATTGGGAGGAACAGACCGCCCGGCAAACCATCACCGACCGCGAACTCTCCATCCAGATCAGTCGCGCTGTGGACTTGCTCGGACTTGGCGACGAGGCCTCGGCCCCCAAGACCATCATCGAGCGCTTGATGCATTTCCGCCTTTTGCGCAACGCCATCAGCCAAAGCGCCCGGCACGAATACTGCCTGACCCGCCTGGGACGCAATCTCGCCCGCGACCTGCTTGAGGAAGTCCAGTTCGGCACCGAAGATCTCTGCGCGCTGATCAATTACGCCTTCACCGGTCTCAAGGAAATCACCAGCCGCCGCGACCAGTCCGATCTGCCCCACTTCTTGGCCTACCAATTCCTCGGCGCCAACAGGGAAGCCATCGAATACAAGCTCCAGGGCATTGAAGAAGGGATTTTGACTCTGGAAAAGCGGATCAAGGAACTCGCTGGCGGCAAGGACCAGGAAGCACTGGACCAGGCCGTTCAGGCCATCCAGGCCAACCGCGCCTATGTCGAGGAACTTGTGGCCGCCATCCAGGAAGGGTCGTCATTTCTTCCTCTGCAGCGCCTTTTGACCGAATGCCGCGAAGCGCACCTGAACGAGCCCCACTTGCTGGCGCTTGTCGATCGCAGTCTCGATTTCCTGCACGGCATCAGCGAACAGGTCGACCAACTCCTGGTCCACGTTGTGGATTTCATCCACCAATGCTTGAACTACCAGACGATCATCGGTTCTCTGTCCACTCGGGATCGTCTTTGCGCCCTGCAACAGGCGTTGCTCAAACAAGCCCTCAACCACCCGGCCCATATGCCGACCCTCGCCACCCCCCGGTGCAAGACCCTGGCCATGGATTGGTCGGCCGAAGCCCAGAACCGCCCCGCGTATGCGGACCAACACGCCTTGCAGGCCCTGTCTGACTTCGTGCCCCAAGAGGTTCGCCGCCAGGACGCACCCTGGAAAGAGGCGTTTGTGGACCACGCCCGCTCCCAATGGCGCGCCGTTTCCGCCAGCGGCGTCGATCTGGCTTCGTGGTTACAAGAACTCCTGGCCCCATTCCCCGATGCCGACCAGTTCCCGTTGCTCGGTCTGTGGTATCTCCTGCAGGACTGGCCCCAATGGGAGCCGCCAGTCCGGGTGCGGTTTGAAGACGGCCCCTGGAGCGCGCTCACTCCCGCCTGCCGGCTGATGCCGGTGCGTTTGCTGCCCGGTGAGGCGAACCGGCCCGCAACAGATACCGACCCCCTTTCACGCCAGCGCGAGGAGACGCGTTCGCATGCATGACCATTCCCCTTCTCAGGACGTCCCGGAGACCATCGATGCACTCCTGGACCACAATGCCTCCCTGGCGCGGTCCATTGTGCACAAGCTCCAGGCCGGGGTGTGCCTTGACGCACATTTGGGCAGTGAATTCAGATACCTGGAATGGAACCTGGAATTATGGCGCGAATTTTTCAGCCGCCTGGGTTACGCGTTGCATCGCAGCGAGCTCGGGGGGGAACCCTTTTATTACCTCACCCCCCAGGCCGCGGTCGTGTCCACCAGCCGTCTCGGCCGCGGGAGCACGTTTCTCGGCCTCTACCTTTCCTGGTATTTCATGAGCCAGGGCATGGAACGCATGGACCATGTCCCAGCCCGTGAACTCGCAGAGACCCTGACCGCCAGCTTTGATTTCACCATGCTCATCACGGTCTTCAACCCCATCCAGAAAGGCAAGACTCGGCAGCGTCAGGAAAGCCGCAAGCAGTTTGAAAATCTCAAGGGGTGGCTGCGTACTGGACTGAACGAGCTGCACCGCCTGCGCTACATCCAGCTCGGTCCCACCCAGCGCACCCAATGGGAGGAACTGATGGTCTACCGCCTTCCCGGGCTGCAACGCTTCTGGGATTTGGCCCGTGACGCCCTGGCCCTTGGCGAATCCCCTGAAACTGTCGATTTGAGCACCTCGATCTCCAGGGTCTGGAACGCCTTTGAACCCGAAGCGGAAGCGGAAACAGAAGACGAGACGGACAGCCCCCTTGCCGATGCGGACCTGCCAGGCGAGGACGAAGGAAACAGCCATGCCCCTGCCTGACGAGTTTTTCGCCCTGGAGGAAATCACCGCCCAGCGTTTGTTCCTGGTCGGCTACCACCTCTTCCCGGCCACGGAAATGGTGCTGCATCCGCGCATGACCGTGCTCTCCGGAAATAATGCTGTCGGCAAGACGACCATCCTCGACGCTTTGCAGACCATTTTCGTCTGTCATCTCAAACATATCCATCTCAACGTCGCTTCAGGGCACAGTACCCGCAACCTGACCGGCCAATTGGGCGGTCCGGTGGCCTGGGCCTGCGTGGAGATCACCGGTCACGAGGTCGTCCAGGGCATCGGCGTGCGGTTACGCCAAAAACCTGGCGGAGAGGGTGTGGAACTCTCCCCTTTTGTGCTCCACCACCTCGCGCCTGGCCTGGAATTGTTCCTGGACCAGGAATCCGGCTACATCACTCCCGATATGCAGCACCTTGGCCAGCGTGTGCTCAAAACAGCTCCCACGCCAGCAGCCCAGGTCCAGCCCTTCGATTCCGTGGACAACTACCACCGCTTCCTGCACCGCGAAGGGCTCTTTCCCATCGATCTCAGCGGCTCTGGCAAGAGCCATTTCGCCGACCTCTGGCGCCAGGTCAGCCAGCCACGGCTGGATAAGTTACGGCAATTCCTGGAATACATGCTCTGCCCGCCAAGCCAGACCAAAAAACTCGGCTTCGACACCGTGGACCGGCTCATCAAGGACCGCCAGCGCATTGAACGGCTCTTACAACGGCTTGAACATTTCCGGGCCCTGCGCCAGGAACTTGAAGACCAGACCCAGCGCCTGGACCAGGCCCGGTTCACCGCCCTGGCTCTCGGGGTCTCTCTGGCCGACGCCCGCATCCACACCACCCGGCTCCGGCTACAGACCGCCAGAAACCGGGAACAGGAGATCGCCCAGGAATTGCACCGCCTGGACAGCGACATTGCCGCGCGGACCGAAGAGCTCCAGACCACCCGCCAGGAGCGCGACAAATACCTCGGACAACAGACTGACCTGAACACCAAATACCGCCACTACACCGAGTACCAAAAGGCCTTGCAGGCTGTGCCCCCCTTGCGCCAGCAACAAACCGAGATCGCCAGCCAATCTAGCGAGGCCGAGGAAAAATTGCGTGGGGTGGAAACCGAATTGGAGACCGCGGCTGAACAGCTCCAGGCATTGCAGCAGGATATTGCCGTGGCCCGAGAGCGGGAAAAGCAGCTGCGGCAAGAAGCCCAGGCGTGGCACGACCTGCAGGTCCAGCTCCAAAAATGGGAGGAGCAGTTCCAGCCCGCCATCGGCTCACGCCGGGAACTGAACACCGTCTGGAACCAGTTCCAGGACACCTGGAGTCAGTACAAATCCCTGCCGAGCAAAAAACGGGAACTCGCCAGCCTGGAAAAACGCAAAAACGAGCACCAACGCGCCCTGCAAACGGCCCAGACGCTTCGCAGCACAGCCCCGGAACTCGATGACACGGAAATGGACCACTCCCGGCTCGAACAACGGCTCTCCGAATGGAAAGATGAGCATTACGCCCTGTGGGAACGCCAACACGTGGACCGGGAGCGGAAAACCGAACTCCAGACCCAATGGGAGCAGCTGGCCAAAGGACGTCCGCCCCTGCCTGAGAGTGCCGCGCGCCTGGTGGAGGACGGGCTGGCCGTCCCCTTTGCCAACCGCTTCGAACACATGGCCCTGGAAGAGGCCGCCGACTGGCAACACCGACTCGGCCCCTTGGCCCAGGCCCTGGAACCCGCCTCCGGCACGGCTCCCACAGATCTGGCCCGCGGCGACAAACCGTTTTTTCTCATTCCGGAGGCTGGCGCTCCGGATGCCGCGCAATGGGAATGGCTGGCCCAAACAGATGAGGGGGTGCTTGCCGGACGCGCCGGTCTGGCCTGGTATACCCCGCAAGGTCCGGTCTGGCTCGGGGCGCAGGCCAGGGCGCAGCAGATGCAGAGCTTGCAGGAGGCGCTGCAACGCTTTGAAACCCATCTGGCCCAACAAGAACAACAAATCCAGGCCTTGCAGACCAAACAGAATCTGGCTGCGGATCTGCTCCACCGCTTCGCCGCTTACACCGATACCGAAAGTCCGGGCGCCCACTCGCGTCTGGCCCAAGAAGTCGCCGAACTCGAAGCCCAGGGTCCCTCACTCAAACAGCAGCAACGGCTTTTGCAGACCCTGCTGCACCAGGCCCACGCCTTTGATTTTCAGCACGCTCCGGGAGAACTTGATAAGGTCAGCACCAGGCGCCAGCAGGCCGAGTCCGAAAAACAGACGCTTCAGACCAGACAGCGCGAGCTCACGGCCACTCGGAAAACCCTGCAGGAAACCCTGACCCGGCTCCAGGAACAGCAACACGACCTCCAACGCCAGGAAAACGGCTGGGAATCCAAATGCGAGGCCCTGCGCCAGGAAGAGCCCCTGGATGTCCTCGAGGGCCGGATGGATTTCAGCCGTGCCGAAGCCCTGCAAGACCACATTCAAAGCCTGGAACAAAAGGCGCAGCACCTGGAAACCAAGCTGGATGGGGACAAAGACACCCGTGGCGGACTCAAACGCGAAGCCGCAGAGCTCAGCCAAACCGCGGCCACCGCATCGCGGGACCTGGAAAACGCCCAAGCGGAAGCCGCTCAGGCCAAAGAGGCCTTTATCGCCCAGTATCCGGACCACGATCTGCCCAACTTGGAGGGCCAGAACGAAAACGACCGACTCAAGGCGGCCGCGGCCTGGGAACAGCTCCGGCACGCTCTCACCCGACGTTTGCAGGACCTCGCCCGGCAGTACGAACTCACCCTGCCCCAGGACCAGGAACCCGACCAATGGACAGCCTATCTCCTGGAAAATCTCATGCCTGTCGACATCGACCTCACCAACCAGGAGGACAAACTCAAGGAACTGCGCGGCGAACTCAAAGGGGTCGAAGAACAAATCCGAACCTATGTCGAACAGATTCGCAAACATGTAGACCAGGAAATCGGATATCTCGACCGCCGACTGCATCGGGTCAACGCCATTTTGGAGAGCATGCACTTCGGCAAGATCGCCCGCATCCGTCTCAAGCGTCAGAACCTGCCAGCCTATGAAGGGCTCAAGAACCTGCGCGGTGCCCAACTCAGCCTGCTGCAAATGGGCCAGGAGATCTCCCTGCAGGATTTTGTCCAGCAGATCCGGCAGACCATTTACCGCCACGGCAAGACCAGCCTGAGTGAGGACCAGATCCTGGATTATCGCAGCTATATCCGACTGACCTGGGATATCGAGGACGAAGAGGGCAATCGTCGCGACAGCAGTTTTTCCGGAGGCGAAGGACTGGGCATCAATCTAGCCATCTGCCTCAGTCTGTTGTTCTATTTTGGCCAGGAGCAGGGGGCCAGCCGGGGGCAGGGCGTCTTGCTCATGGCCCTTGACGAGGCCGAACGCCTGGACAATCAGGCCATGGGCACCATCCGCCGCTTGCTGGACCAGGTGGCCTGCCAATTGGTGGTCGCGTTGCCGCGGACCATCGAAGTCCCCTCTTCAGTCTGCCACATGCTCACGCCCCTGCCCCAAGGTGTGACCCATATTTCAGTCTACCACGCTGAACAGGAGCATGGAGCATGAACGAGGACATCTTGCCCCTGTGCCTGGCCTGGCAGCGGTTGCTGACCGAAGGCAGTGCTCCGGTCCATCCGGCCCTGGAAGGGCTCATTCAGGCCGGCTACGCCCACACGGCCAAGGGCAAGGTCCAACTCGACGAACCCGAGGCCCTCGCGGAACTGATGAACCAGCATTGCCGTCAGCCGCTGGACCGGCAAAAGCAGGCCGAAAACGCGGCTGCCGCTCTCGGGCTCGAAATCTCCGTCACCGCCCACGCCGACGACTGCCTGACCCTGCTCAGCGTGCTGGAAGACGCACCACCTGACGCGCACACCCAGCAACAGCTCAGTGCGTCCTGCTTCGGGGATTCCAAATACATTGCCCGCACTGCGATTTTAAAACGGATCTGGCAACAGTGGCTGCGCAGCCAGGGCGCCCGCGGTGAACTGCGACTCAAAGCCTTCAGCCCCCTGCCCCAGCACTCCAGCGGGCTTGATCTGGCTGCAGTGACCGCCTCACTGGGCAGCGCCGTACTGGACGCATCGGTGGCCAGAGGCCCCGAAAATTTTGATCTGCGCGGCCTGGACCGGGTGCTGACCTGTGAAAACCTGACCCCGTTTCGCCAACTCACGCTGGACAGCGGCCTGCTTATCTATTCCCAGGGCTTCGCCTCGCGCTCCCTTGCTGCTTGGTTGGCCGCGTTGCCACAGGAATGCGTCTGGGACCATTTCGGCGATCTGGATCCCGCCGGCCTGGCCATCTTCGAGGACCTGGTGCACAAAAGCGGACGCCAGGGGCGCTTTTGTCCCTCTCCCCGGGCTCTTGAACACCTGCGGGAGCATCTACCGCAATGGCGCGCCCACCAGGCGTTCCAGCCGGATCGCTATGCGACTGCCGAAGTTCGGGATCTGGCTTACCAAGCCGCTGCCCTCGGCACGGCTGTGGAACAGGAAAGCCTGCTCGCCGCCTGCGCCCGGAGCGGGGTCGATTTGGCGGCCATCGGCCTGAACGGGGCCTCTTGGGCGGGATGAAGGAAAGAAGTGTTGCGTTTCAGGTTTGAAGTAGCAATAAAGATTGGAGAAATTGAGGGATCGAGGAATTGAAGAAGGGAAAGACAGGAAAAAACAAAACAGCACATCTCTCCACCTCGGGATCGGGATCGAAATCGATCTTTCAGTTATCTGGTATCTGGAATCAGGGATCAGGTGACACGGCAAGAAAAAAATACAGCGTTCCCCTTCTTCAACAAAGCCGCACACCAAAACATTTCGGGAATTCCCCATAGTCCAACCACAGCTTTGCCCGCGGTGAATTCTGTAGGGGCGTGTGGCGCACGCCCTGCAGTCCGCCGAATACCAAATCGGGAAACGACCTCCTTGCTTTGCCACTCCGTCCACCAGGCCCGCTGTCTTCCAACTTCTTTCCCCCCGCAATCCCCAAATCCCAGCAGGTCCTAATTCCTAAATCATCCCGAACACTGACAACCTAAAACATCCCAACAAACCGACACCTGTTTCCTGATAACTGATACCTGCTTTCTGATACCAACCAAAGGAACGCCCATGTCCCACTATATCATCCTTGGCGCCGGCATCGCCGGGACCACTGCGGCCGAAGCCGCCCGCAAAACAGATCCCGACGCCCGCATCACCCTGATCAGCAACGAAGCCCTGCCGCTGTACTACCGCATCCGGCTCCCCGAAGTGGTGGCTGGCGAACTCGCGCCCGAGGATCTGCTGGCCAAGAAACCGGAATGGTACGACACACAGCGCATCGACCTCCACCTGCAGACCACGATCACCTCTGCCGATTCCGCTGCCAAGACATTGACCACCGCTTCCGGTGCTTCCCTCAGCTATGACCGTCTCCTGCTGGCGACCGGAAGCCACAGCTTCGTCCCCCCGATCAAGGGAGCCGAACGTTCCGGGGTCTTCACTCTACGGAATATGGACGATGCCCTGGCCCTGCGTGAGGCCGCGAATACGGCCAAACACGTGGTCGTCATCGGCGGCGGCCTGCTCGGCCTGGAAGCCGGCAACGGCCTGCGCAAACGCGGTACCGAGGTCACGGTCGTCGAATTCTTTCCCCGCTTATTGCCACGCCAGCTCGATCCAGACGGGGCCTCCAGATTACAGACCATGCTCGAGGGCATGGGCTTTGCCTTTCGCCTGGGCAGCAAAACGACTGCCATCACGGGCAACGATGGTGTTCAGACTGTCCACCTGGACAGCGGTGAACAGCTGTCGGCAGACCTGGTGCTCATTTCCGCCGGTGTCCGGCCCAATCTGGACCTCGCCCAGCAGCTCGGCCTGGACACAGACAAGGGCGTTGTCGTGGACGAACACCTCCAGACCAGCAATCCCGATATCTTCGCTGCCGGCGACGTAGCCGAATGCCAGGGACAACTCTACGGCATATGGACAGCGGCAATGGACCAGGGGCGTCTGGCCGGACAAAATCTGGCAGGGGAAACGGTCACCTATCAGGGCACGGTCATGGCCAACACCCTCAAGGTTGTGGGGATCGATCTCGCCTCCGCCGGGGACATCGACGCCGAGGGACACTCAGCCGCCAAAGTCCATGCCGACGAAGCCCACTACACCAAACTCGTTTTCGACGCTGAACGCCACATCATCGGCGCTATTCTCCTGGGCGATACCAAACCATTCCGCACAATCACCAAGGCCATGCAGGAAGGAACCAACGGAGATACTGTCTGGTCCGATCTTTTCGATACCTGACGCCAGACATCCATAACTGACTGTTGAAAAATTTCGTACAATGCAGGTCGTTCAAAAATCCCAAGGGACGGCGACACAAGATTCAATATCGCAACGTACGTATCCGTACGTACAAATTTGAACGTATTGCAGCTCTACTGCCATTGAAAGATTTTCAACGGCCGAATAAACAGGACCCGATTCCACACAACAGCCCCCTGAAAAAATCCAGGGGGCTTTTGTATATGCCTATCGCATCTTCCCGTTCACACCACACAAAACAGCGCAAACAACCGCACCCAGCAGAAACTACAACTGCACAAATTTTGTACGAATCGATATTACTACGCATATTTTAAAAAAGAACCCCAAAGCAAAATATATAGCTATATCAAAATTCTTTAGTAATTTTTCAATGCCCTGTCTTTTGCATTTCTAAATTCTCTACCTTGCAATTTATCAATCTTTTAATTCCTCAATCCCCCAATCCCTCAAGAGACTGTTGTAAAACTCGACTAACCCAAAAAGTAGTGAACAGGTATTTAGGGTCCCAAGATCGAGCTTTGACTTTAAGGGGTGCGCTTTTCCCCTATCTTTGGGAACCTACTGACTGGTGGTGGCCCCTGACAACCGAAACAGCTTGAGCATATTGCTCACTGCACATTGGAGGTCCCATTCACCCTGAACTTTTTTGAGGCTACGCAATAGAAAATTCCTGTATCCAAGGCATTCCTTGAGTTGACCGAAAATAGCTTCTATCGTTTGTCCGCGCTTGGCATAGATCCGCTGGCCTCTTTGGGTCAGTAGCTTTCGTTCCATCAACTCCCGCTGGGATAACCCTTTGGGGATCCGCCCTCGAGGTGGGGACTTTTCACGGTTTTGTTTTCGCTGCTTCCAGCCTTTGCGGGTAGCCACAATCACCTCTGGGCCATTGCTCTCGATCTTTGAAATATCAAGTCCCTCAGCCCAGTAACCGGCATCTGCCGAAAAGGTTTCGGTGTTCTGGCCTGTCTCTATCTTGGACAAGTTGTCTTGAGCCGCTTGAAGCATTGGTTCGAGTTGGTGGGCGTCATTGCAGTCTTGAGTAACTGCGTTGGCGACTATAAACTGATTTTCGTCTGAAACTCCTTGGCAATTATACCCTTGCACCCAGCCGTTCCGTGTTTTCATTATTCTGCTGTCAGGATCGGTGATATTTGCTTTTTCTTTGTTGCCAGTGGCCGTTTTTTCATCACCGGTGCCAGCTCCAGGACCATTTGAGTCGTCGTCATCTCGAGACTCTTTCGCCGCAGCCTCTTTTTCAGCTTCCAGCCTGGCCTTGGCAGCCTTGAGTCGCTCCAACCGGGATTTGGGATCAGCAAGCTCAGGGGGCAAAACATCGTCCCGGTTATCTTCGCCGAGCTGCTTATCCTCACTGGCATCGACTGCCTCAGCTTCGTCCACGATGCGTTCAATGTCTTGCTTAATATGCTCGAGATTACGATTGGCTTCCAAGGAAGCCGAGCCTTTCACCTTAGTTCCATCAAGAAAAAGACTGCCTATTTTTAACGCACCGGATTCAGCGGCCAAACGGATTGTTTCTCGAAAAAGCTGCTTAAAATTTTCTTTATGCTTAGCGCGGAAGCGGCAAATAGCAGAATGATCAGGAATTATATTTCCGGTAAGCCACCGGAAAGCAATATCTTCTTCGCATAAAGCAGATATTTTCCGAGAAGAGCGTATTCCTTTGCTATATGCATAAATAAGAATACGAATCATCATAGCAGGGTCATAAGGCGGCTTCCCCTCGTGGGAGTAGCTTTCATAAAAAATTGATAAATCAATATTTTCTACACAAGAATCGATCAACCTGACACTGTGGTTTTTTGATATCCAGTCATCAATTGAAGGTGGCAACAGGTAGAGTTGATCTCGATGCCCTTTAATAAACCCTCTAGCCATTTTTAGCTCCAAGTTGTAATGTAATTTGCATTGAAATTACATTACTCATTAGCAAATCACTGTATTTAAGGCAAGAATTAATCTATGGGTATTGCGACAGGCTCTCAACATCTTAATACCTCAATTCCCCAATCTCCAAATGCATCACCCATTACCCCTCCGAATAGACCACCCAATTGCTGTCGGCGTGGGCAGCGTTCTTGGCCCGGTACATGGCCGTATCTGCTTTGCGGATTAAATCGTCCAGGGCGTGACCGCTGTCCGGATAAAGGCTGACGCCGATACTGGCCTGAATGGCGATAGACTGGCCATTAACCGGGAGGAAAAACTGCAGGGCCCGGCTTATTTTCGCAACCACAGTGCTGATATCCGCGTCCGAGGCCATGTCTGGAAGCAGGACCAGGAATTCGTCTCCTCCGATTCGCACGACTGTATCGTCCTTCCGCAACGTCGATCGCAACACCGAAGCCACATTCTGCAGGACAATATCCCCAGTTTCATGCCCATAGGTGTCGTTGATCTCTTTAAAATTGTCGAGATCTACGAACAAGACAACTGCTTTTTCTGTCTCGCTCCTGACGGCCTGGCGCAATGTCGCCTTGCGAAATTGCATTTTAAAATGCTTGACATTCGGCAATTGGGTCAAGGGATCAACCGAAGCCACATGCTCGGTATGGCGGAAGAGGTACATCATCGTCGCCTGAAAAAGGAGAAAGGCAAAAGCGAGAAGAGCAATTTTAACCCCGAACAGACTCCTTTGCTGCGCCAACTCACTCTTCAGCGGAGCGGTATTATAGGTCAGCCGGATGACATACGAATTCCACCAATCCAGTTCGCCCCCCTCCGTATCAGAAAGGTAGGGCCTATATTTGTAGACTTTGTTGCGTGGAGCTGCTGTAATTGTCTTAGGCTGCCGGGACTGCACGACACGCTCAATAGTTTGTTTCACCTCCGGAGCAATATCCGTATCCAACGACGTTCCTTTGCCAATAGTCACCAACCCCGAATTGGTCCCTTGTTCGTTGATCTTGAAAATTTGAATAGCATCAACAATGGCATGCTTATGGATCAACGACTTGGCATACGAATATAAATCCAGTTTCTTGGCGACCGGATTGGCCTGCTGGATATCAATACTAAGCTCTAACAAATACTTATGGTCAGGAGTAGGTATATAGCTATACTTTTTAATCTTTCCCGTCTTGACCGAAGCATCCATGCGATCGGCGACAAACGCATCACCCTGCATACGCCGCTTCAACAATCTTGAAAAGCTAGGAAATTTGCTAAAATTAAGACCTATGTCATGACCCAAAGTTGCATCGACCACCTCTAGCTCTTCATTGATGACATAAAAATCATAGTCTGGATACTTCTTTTTCCAATATGCCAAGTCAATGCTTTCTATACCGCCATGCCTTGTATAGTAATTTCTCATTTGCAAAGATATTTCTCGCATATCTTCATTGAGATATTTTTCAAGTATCTTATAACTCGTATCAACATGGCGCAATTCATCGAAGACATTCTCTTCAACCATACTGCGTTCTGTACGGTGAGACGACCGGATCAGATCGACAACATCTTGGTATGTATGCCAATAAAAAAAGAGCATCACCCCGAACAACACGGCCACAAAGATATATTTATATTTGAACATCAAATATTTTATTGATTCTTTCATAAATAAAACGAAAAACCCCTGCTTTTCCACATTGCATTCATAGCTAGAATACGCACCCTACACCAGCTTATTTGTAAGTATAACGAATCGCCAAACTCAGAGCAAGGGCCCCTCTTTGCAAATCTGCTCAGGATACCGCCCCAATCAACCTTTATCATCAGCTAATCGCGAACGCATTTTTAAAACAAATCACATCAAAAAATTTTACCTTTAACACCCTATAAACAACATTAGAGTCCATCAACCTGAAAAAGTAAATTTTCAAAACACACAATTACTACCAGGAAACAATAAAAAGCCAACTCACTCACCATTACCAAATACCATATACATAAAACTCCACATTATTTTTATGGAACATCTGCAAAGAAAAAATCTATAAATGCCTTACGTATAAAAATCTATAATTCAAAATTCTTCAACACCTTGACACCTTAATCCTTCATCCCTTCAATTCCTCAATTTCCCAATTCCTCAATCCACAAACCCCTCAATCATGTACCCCATCAATTCCACACGCCCGGCCTTTGAAGTGGAAAAAGAACTTCAACGCTTTCTGCATCTTTTCGGAAAAGAGTTTCGGTTCCAGGAGCTTGCCGACGACACCTTTGTTCACTTCGGCCAAAGTCGGATAGGGATGGATCGCGCCAGCCAGAGTCGTTGTCTTGACCCCGCCGTTGAGCGCTGCAACCCACTCCGCGACCAATTCCCCGGCGTGCGGCCCGAGAATCTGCACTCCGAGCGGTTTGTCCTTGTGGTCCACCAGGAGTTTGATCTGTCCCATTTCTTCGCCCTCGGCCAAGCTGCGGTCGTTGGCCGCGAATTCCTGACGGTGGACTGTAAATTCCATCCCGTCCGCCGCAGCCCGCTTTTCATTGTAGCCGATACTGGCCAGTTCGGGGTCGGTGTAGGTACACCAGGGGAGCAAAGAATAATCGACCTTACGCGGCACATGGAAAACCGCATTGGAGACAACGATGCCGCCCTCATAACCGGCGGCGTGGGTGAAAAGATGCCGGCCGGTGACATCCCCGGCCGCATAGATATGTTTCTGGGCGGTGCGCAACCGATCGTCGACCTCGATTCCTTTGGCTGAAGTGACGACTCCGGCATTGTCCAGTCCGAGGCCTTCCACATTGGGACGCCGGCCGAGGGCGACCAGGATATTCTCGGTCTCGAGGCGTTGCGCTTCACCGTCGTAATTGGTGAAGTGCACAACCCGACCGTCACCCGTCTTTTCCACTTGCTGCACAGCGACATTGAGATGCACCCGCACGCCCTCGGCCAAAAGCCGCGACAGGGCCATATCCGCCATATCCTTGTCCTCTTTGGACAAAATCTGCCCGCTGCGTTGCAGGACATGGACCTCAGTACCGAGCCGGGTGAAGGCCTGGGCCATCTCCACGGCGATTGGACCGGCGCCGAGCACGACCAGCGATTTCGGCAACTGCGGCAGGGAAAACAGATCCTTGTTGGTCAGATACCCGCTTTCCACCAAACCGGGGATAGGAGGCACCGCGGGCGAAGAACCGGTCGCGACAACCCAGGTTCTGGCGCTGATGGTCCGTCCCTCAAGGCGGATACTGTGCTCGTCCTTGAATTCCGGGCTGCCGAATTCGACCAAAGCCCCTAGACGGCAGAAGCGCTCCACGGAATCGTGTTTCTGGATCGTGTCGATAACACTCTGGATCCGTTCGGCGACTTGGGCAAAATCCACCGGCGGCAATTCCACTTCCGGGAGCCCGAAATGGTGCATGGTCCGGGCTTGGTGGTAGAGTTTGGCGGTATGCAGAAGGGTTTTGCTCGGAACGCAGCCGTAGTGCAGGCAGTCCCCGCCCAGAGCCGGCTCTTTTTCGATCAACAAGGTCTTGGCCCCCAAACGGGCTGATCCCGAGGCCGTTGTCAAACCGGCCGCGCCGCCGCCAATAATCCCCACATCATAGTCAAAGCTGGGCATCATCCCGCTCCTTACGTCTTGGTATCCTATGCCAACGCCGCCATCACCCGCCGAGGTCCGAGGTCGGGTGAATGGATTGGTAGCCCGTTAGTCGCAGGTAGGTCTGCACCTGCTTCTTGTGGGCGGGGCTGACGTGTTCCACGGACTTGAGTTCCACGATTACCTTGGCCTCGACAATCAAGTCTGCCCGGAAACCCTCGTCGAACCGGATGCCTTTGTACTGGATCGGCACAGGAACTTGGCGTTCTACCTGGAGCCCCCGGTCGCCGAGTTCGCGAGTCAGGATGACTTCGTAGACCGTTTCCAGAAGTCCTGGCCCCAGTTCGCGGTCTACGGCTATCGCCGCCTCAATCACCCGCGTTCCGATCTCGTTTTCCGTCATCCTCTGCGCCTCCGCGCCTCTGCGCGAGTCATCGTTTTTTCCTGTTCCAACAACAGTGGAAAACTTCTTTCGAGATTTCCCCTCCTTCGTGCCGGGACACCCCGCTGATGTAAAGCCCAATCCCATTGGCGCCCCTGTCGGACAAAAAGGGCCAACCGCATGGGAATGTGGCGTTCAAAGAGCTGTCTGCCAGAAGGCGGAAGACAGAAGACGGCGCCCGACGATCCGAAGACAATGGGGGAAACTGTATCAAGGACAAGTCCATCCAAATCGGAATCGGGATCGCTATCGAAATCGTTCCCTGGCTTTAGACATCAATTTACTGAAAAAATTGAAGAATTGGATCGATACACAAATATCAGCTATGTGAAAGAACGATCCCGATCCCGATAGCGATCCCGATTTGGATTCATCAAACAAGACATGAGCCACACGCCCTTGCAATAGGCGACCCAGGTACAGTCTTTTATCCACCTTCTTTCTTGGGTTTTTCCCCGTTCTTTGAAATGCCCCAATTCTTCAATTCCTTCCATGAGAAGGCATGTCAACGTCCGACGTGGCGGACCACCGTATTGCCCTATAGTCCCAAGCAAGTCGCACTTCCATACGCACTCTTCGAGGATCGTTGCCATTTGATCCGGTGTCTCAGTACTATTCGCTTGGTGGAAGCTGCCACCTCAATTGCGGCCTTGTGTGGTTTTGCCGGCAAGCAAAGAGGCCTAGGAATTTGCCGCAGTCTTCCGAATGAGACTTTATTTGGTGCTAGCTCGTAGTGACAACCCAAAATTGACCAGGCGTGATAACGCAAATTTGACCACCCCCCTGGGGTTGTTTCAGGGTAGCCTTCCCCACCCCCGGGGGTGGGGAAGCGGCCGGTCTTAGTTGTTTGCCTGGCCTTGCAGCGCCTCCTGTAGCCGGTAGCTCTGCCAAGAACACTCAATGATGTGGGCCTTGTGGGTGAGCCGGTCAAGAAGGGCTGCTGTCAGGTTGGCGTCGCCAAAAACCTGGGTCCAGTCCCCAAAGCCGAGATTGCTGGTGATGATCACAGAACCGCGTTCATGGCGCTCAGCAAGCACCTGAAACAGCAGTTCCGCCCCTTCCTGGGAAAAGGGTATGTACCCCAGCTCATCGAGGATGAGCAGCCCATAGCGACCATAGCGCTTGAGGATGCGCTGCAGATCCTTTTCCTGCCGGGCCTCGATGAGTTCGTTGACCAGGCCGCAGGCTGTGACAAATCGAGTGCGGACTCCCTGGCGACAGGCCTCCACACCAAGGGCTGTGGCCAGATGGGTTTTGCCTGTACCGCTTTTGCCCAGGAAGATTACGTTTTTGTGCTCTTTGACATATTCGCCGCTGCAAAGCTCCCGGATCAGCCGCCTGTCCAGGTCGGCAGTGATCTCAAAGTCAAACCCCTCTATGGTCTTGATCAAAGGGAACTTGGCTTCTTTGAGGCGGCGCTTGAGCCGGTTGTCAGCCCGAATCCGCATTTCATGGTCAGTCATCTGCAAAAGCAGCTCGGCATAGTCCATGCCCGATTCGCGAGCCTGCCGCAGAAAGGACTCCAATTCCTTGGCCATCTGGGAGAGGTTCAGGCTCTGGAGGTTCTCCTTGAGGGTGACGCTGACCGCGGGGTTCATGATACACCTCCGAGCTCGCCATACACTGAGATATCCGCAGGGACAAAGCTGCTCCACCCTGGAACGGGGCCGCTAACAGGCTCAGGGATTTGTGGCCGGAGAAGGTGCCTCACGGCTTCGCCGCTGCTAACGCCCGCCTCCAGAGCGCGCTGGACAGCCCGCTCGACGTCCTCGGATGCATGCTCGCGGTAGAGCTTGAGCACACTGATAAAGTCCTTGGTGCCTTTGCCTATCCCCTGTGCTTGCCGTAAGCGCTGGAGGAGCCGTTCAAAGCTTGCCGGCCACTCAGCACGCCACTGCTTGATGGGCTTGGCCGAGCTAAAGGCGCTGGGACGCGTTTGCAACAGATCCAGGTAGTGATCAGGGTCAAGCACCCACTTGTTGTTCCCGTAAACGCGGTCATGGCAGGCAATGCGGCGTCCATCGTAAAATACCTCGACCTTTTGCGCGCCGAGGCTCAGGTGGACTTTCAGCCCCGCATACCGGGAGGGCACGGAGTAGTGGTTTTTGTCCGATATGACTGTGCCATAATGGTTTACTTTGCCCGACTGTGAAATGGTGTTGCTGTAGGGCTGAGCAGGCAGATCCAGGAGCCGGTGCTTTTCATGCTCAAAACGCTGACCAACGGTATATTCCTGCCCGGAGACGATATGCTGCTCTTTATAGAGGAGACACTGGCTCAACAGTGACTCATTGAGTTCTTGGAGAGAATCAACATCAGGCACCGGGGTGAGAAAATTACGTCGGGCGTAGCCCACGAGGCCTTCAACACCGCCTTTTTCATGCGCTGCCCTAGGATTACAAAAGACAGCATCAAAGGTATAGTGGGCTCTGAATTTGGCAAAGCCGTCCTGTTCAATGCGCTTTTTGCCTCTGAGAATCTTTTGGACCGCAGCGGTCATGTTGTCATAGATCAACGTGGGGAAAACACCGCCGAAAAAAGCAAAAGCTTGCATGTGGGCATCAATAAGGGCCTGCTGCCGCTCGACTGGATAGGCCCGCACAAAGCTTGTGCTGGAATACTTGGAGCGCATGCAGAAGAGCTTGAGCGGGGTCAGTTTTCCGGCGATGTAGGCTTTGAAATCGCCCCAGTCCACTTCGGCTTCCAGGCCCGCGTCCGGCTCTGCGGGGACAAAAGCCCCCTTTGCCCCAAGACCGATTCGAGTTTTTGCTTGGCGCACATAGCGCCGTACTGCCGGCTCTGAGCCTTGGAAACCGTGCTCATGGACCAGCCGGCGAAAGATCCGCCTCGCGGTATGCCGCTGCTTTGGGGGCCTTTGCTTGTCCTGCTCAAGCCAAGAATCGATGGCCCCCGCAAAGCCCTCTAATGCCGGCATCGGTTGCTGCTTCCTGGCGGCATAGCCGCTGTGCTCGTTGCGTAGGACCTTGCGTATCGTGTTTCGTGAGTGCCCGGTTTTCCGGGCGATTTCAGATATGGACAGACCATAGACACGATAGCTGGTACGGATAAATTCAAATTGTTCCACCTTCAGCATACCTCCTTTCCTCCATCTTGGATTGAGTTGGCTTTCCCAAGATGAAGGGGGTGCTGGAGGTGGTCAAATTTCGGTGATCACACCCCGGGCTACCTGGTCAGTTTTGGGTTATCACAATCATCACTTCGTGCTCGTATTTTTTTATCCCTTCAGTGAAATTGGCAATTTGTTCTATCAACGGCAGCAGGGCTGCTTTGAGTTCACTGGGGATATGCTCCGGTGCTTTTTTGTGGAAGCTGGCGGCGCTGCATTTCGGCAGGCGTTCCCCGGCGCATTTTACGGTCCCTCGAACGTGGTTGATAAGAGAGGTCCTGCTTTTTACCAGCGCATCGCGGGCTTGCAGTATGGCCAGCCTGGCTTGTGCATCTGCGCTTCGGTGCTCAATGGGGCGCAAGAGTTTGGGATCCATCTTGGCCACCCGGGCCAACATCTCAGCGTCGCGAAAGTCTGTTTTGATCGGCTCCTGCCAAATGCAGCGGAGTTTGCGAGGGTTGCCAACGACAACTGCGCAACCAAGCTCTTTGAGCAGGCGGCTAATCCAGGCAGAGTGTGTCCCCGCCTCAATGGCAACAAAGGCTCCTGAGTAGGCAGCAAACCGTTTACGCATCGCAGTCTTGGTATTGGTCACCTTAAAGGTGGTGGCAATGTCCCCGTTCCAGTCCAACACGCATACGACGTTCTGCTTGTCACCGAGATCGACACCGATGGTATGATTTGCTAAATGGCACTTCATGGCTGGGCCTCCTGGTTTGCAGCATATGACTGCGTTGTTTTGGTGAGCATAGCTCTAAGCTATAGCTCGTCAGGTGGTCCAGCCTTCTCATCCTACCTCAATTCTTCAATCTTTTTAAACCCCTAAAACTCAAAATCATCCAGGAACATTTACACGCCTGGCTCTCATCTGATGGATTTAAGCTCTTTGTTCTTGAATTCCCCAATCCTTCAATCCCTCAATTCTTCAATTTTCTTAAACTCTTAAAACTTAACACTTAACACTTAAAACTTAAAACTTACCACTCTCTTCCCCCCTATTTCTTGGACAACCCGTACTTCTTCATTTTCCGCCACAGCGTCGCCCGGCTCATGCGCAGACTCCGAGCCGTGGCCTGGATCTGCCAGCGGTGTTCCTGCAACGCGTTCCACAAAATGGTCTTCTCCGCGCAAGCGAGCTGGCCGGCTCCATTCGCGACATCGCCACCGGTCTCAGCGCTCTCACTGCCCCCCTCCCGGATATATTCCGGCAGATCCTCAAGAGTGATCGCCTCGCCGCAGAGCAGCACACCATATTCAATGATATTTTTGATCTCCCGCACATTGCCCGGATACCTGTACGACAGCAGCACCCGCTGCACCTTGCCGGTCAGCCGGGGGCACCGCCGCCGATTGAGCCGGGCCGCGCGTTCCAGAAAACATTCGATCAGTAGCGGAAGGTCCTCGCTTCGCTGCCGTAGCGGCGGGATGATCACTTCACACATTTTCAACCGATAATACAGATCCTTGCGAAAACGTCCGCCAGCGACCATTTCCTGGAGATCGCAATTCGTCGTCGCCACGACCCGGGCCCGGACAGTCTCCATTCGGGTCGCCCCAAGCGGAAAATACTCTTTCTCTTCAATGACCTGGAGCAGCTTCGCCTGCATGGCCGGGCTCAATTCCCCCAATTCGTCCAGGAGAATCGTCCCTTGTTGGGCCAGACGGAACTTCCCCGGCCGGTCCTCCCTGGCATCGGTGAAGGCGCCCCGCTTGCAGCCAAAGAGTTCCGACTCAAGCATTGTTTCCGGGATGGCCGCGCAATTGACTTTCAGAAACGGCTCCTGGCGCCGCACGCTGATATTATGAACGATCCGGGCCAGAAAATCCTTGCCCACACCGGTCTCCCCCTGAATGAGAAGGGGCTTGTCCGCGTCGGCGAGGACCGGCAGACGCTGCAACTGCTTGCGCAGGGGGGGATGGGCGGTGATGAAATCCTGCAGCCCAAACGCCCCAGTGACCTCCTTTTCCAAGGCCACCCGCTCCCGGTCGTCCTGAAACGACTCCACTCCTCCGATGACCCGGCCCACATCATCCTGGAGCACGGCAGCGGTCACCGCGACCGGGATCTGGATATTGTCCCTGCTCTTCATCTGCAGCCGAGTGCTGTAAATCCGGGTTTCCTCCTGCATTGCCCTTTTCAGGCTGCACCCGTTTTGACAATGACTGGTCTGAAAAACCTGCCAACACAGCTTGCCCACTGCCTCGTCCCGGGAATAGCCGGTCAAAGTCTCCGCCTGGGTATTGAAAAACGTGATCCGGAACCTGTCGTCCACGGTGAAAACCCCTGTAGCCAGGCTATTCAATATCCACTGGTACGACGTTTCCGGATGCGCTGCATCAGCCATAGACCTGCCCCGCCTCACAGTGATGGGGACAATCCGAAACCGGAGCGCTGCTGCGCTCCATGTGCAGCCCCGAAAACCACCACCGACAACGTTTCTTTGAGTTGTCTCCTTCTACCACAGCACCACAAGAGGGCAAAACATTTTGTTTCAACTCGAGTGCCTGTTGCGCGACATGCCGTCGCAAACCTGCGCCGATTCGCTTTCCTTGAACGCCCCATACTTTCCGCTACTTAAATTTTCACTGTATTTTCAGAATATTCGAAAACACCAGACCGGTGCCGTACACGGCATGATTCTTGGAATCCCAACTGTATACTTCCTGAAGGCGGATCGCCGTAAGCCGCCACACAAGACCGTGTTCACACAAAGGAGGAAATATGAAAGGCAAATCGATCTTTATTCTGGCCTGCGGCATTCTCCTCTTGTGTGTCTGGCCGGTGCAGTCCGACCAGCAGCAGGACTGCTTCAGAACCAGCCTGCACCACACCACCCGCGGCATGGCCACCTGGTATGACGCGGACAACGGTTTCAGCGCCATCACCAATGTCCCCTACAAGGACCTGGGATGTAAAAATTGCCATGCCACCTCCTGCAACGATTGCCATCTTGAAAAATCCGGTGAGGGCTTTGCGTACTCCACGGCCAAGGCACGGCAATCCTCGACTTGTCTCAAATGTCACGCCCGGGAGAAGGCCACCATCGGGATCGACACCGCCAGAAACTCCCTCGGCGTTCATATCAAGGCCGGCATGCAATGCGCGGATTGCCATTCAGCCAGGGAAGTCCACGGTGATGGAACCTGCTATGAAAGCATGCGCGCGCCAGGGGCAATGGATACGGCCTGCACAAATTGCCACACCGAGGACAGCACCACCTATCCGGCCATCCCCCCGACCGAATCGCATATGGTCCACAGCGGCAAACTCGACTGTACAGCCTGCCACGTGGAAAACTCCATGACCTGCTACAATTGCCATTTCGGTGTTTTGCAAAAGACCAAGAGCAAACCAAAAAGCATGGTCACCAAAACCAAGGATTTCCTGCTGCTTGTCAAATATAACGGCAAATTCATGAGTGGAACCATGCAGACGCTGGTTGGCCCCGATAATTACCCCTTCGTGGCCTACGTTCCCTATTTCACCCATTCAGTGACCGAGCAGGGGCGAAAATGCGAAAGCTGCCACTCCTCCAAGGCCCTCAAAGAGTTGGCTGCGGGCAAGTCGTTCAATGCCTCCACCTACAAGGACGGGAAACTCAGTTTTTTCGAGGGGGTCATCCCGGTGGTTCCCGACCAGATCAACTGGACTTTTCTGGAGAAAGCCGGGGAACAGTGGACGCCGTTTGAGCCGCCAGCCAAACCGCTGGTCCAGATGGCGGTCTACGCTGAGCCCTTTACCGACGACGAACTGGAGATGATGAACATGGAACAGGTTTACACCGGACAATGATCGTCCTCCTGCCATACGCAAGCGGCCGGAAAACCACGTGGTTCTCCGGCCGTTTGTGTTGCGCTGCGACGTGGATACCTGCCCTTCTTTATTCCCTTAGCCTAATCTATTCCCCACTCTGTGCCCTCTGTTCCCTCTGTGGTTGAATCTTCCAACTCTATGGTTAAATCACCCAACTCCGAACTCCCTGTTCAAAAAACCCATATAACGCAGGTCGTGCACCACCCGCCAGGGACGGCACAAAAAAGTTGGCTCTTCGTCACAGGGCATGGAATTTCAGACGCAAAAGTTTGCCGTCTCTTCTGTGTGCTTCGAGCGAAAGGCCCGCACATTTTCTTGGTCCCGCCAAAAGGGGGAAACCGGACCGCGAACTGAATGCTCCCAGGCGGATTCCGATGCAACAAGGGCCATCTTCGACACCTGGAGTTCTGTTCCTCTTGAGAGTCCGGAGGGGGCAAGGATCCCCCTTTGGCGGGATTTAGAAAATACCGGGCCGAAAGTGGGCACACAGAAGAGACGGCAAACTCCAAAAATCCACAGGATCCGTCAAAGAACCGAAAAGTTCAACCCCGCACGTGTTCGTACGGGGTTGAACGTATTGCAGCTTTCCTGCCATTGGGAGATTTGTACCAGCCTGCTAAAAGTCCTGCAGGTCCTTATCCTCAAGGGAAATGAGGGAATCGGAGTCCTGCTCAGCATGCGCATGCCGAGAACGGGGGTTCCTCTGGGACTGACGTGGTGTTGCTTGCAAAGCAGGATCGTCGGTTGAACGGGACCGTTTGCCAGTCGGGGCCCCGCTTCCTTCACCCTTCGTGCCCACCAGAGCCACCAAATCGCCCACTATACGCTGCAATTCCTCGGCCTGAGTGGCCAACTCCTCGGCGGCGCTCGCCGACTCTTCCGAATCCGAGGCATTTTGCTGAACCACGGTGTCCATCTCCGCCACTGCGGTGTTGACCTGATCGATGCCCTGGGCCTGCTCTTTGGAGGCCGAGGCAATCTCGGTCACAAATTCATTGACCCGTTGAGAACTGGTCTTGATCGACTCCAACTGCTCCGAAACCTCATCGGCCACGCCCACACCGTTCAAGGCGTGTTCCTGGGCTTTCTTGAGCAGGTCTCCGGTGTGCTGGGCCGCCTCAGCGCTCCGCCTGGCCAGATTGCGCACCTCCTCGGCCACCACGGCGAATCCTTTGCCCGCCTCGCCGGCACGGGCCGCCTCCACCGCGGCATTAAGTGCCAGCAGGTTGGTCTGAAACGCGATGTCGTCGATGGTCTTGATGATCTTCGATGTCTCGATCGAGGATTCCTGGATCTGGTTGATGGCCGAGTTCATCCGTTCCATTGAGGCCACACCGTTATCCACGCTCTGTATGGTCTCCTCGACCGCATTCACGGCCTGATCGGCATTGTCGGCGTTGTGCTTGGTCTGAGCCGACATTTCCTCCAGACTCGAGGAGGTCTCCTCCAGGTTGGAGGCCTGTTCGCTGGCGCCCTGGGCCAGGGACTCGCTCCCCGAGGCCACTTGGCGCGACGCGGACTCGGTCTGCGCTCCGGCGTGAGCCAGCTGCGTCGTGATCGGTCGCAGGGCCCGCACCACACCGCGGACGATACAAACAGCCAGCACGATGGCCAATACAATCCCCAGGACCACAATGCTGCCGAGCAGAACCTTGTTATCACGGGCCTTGCCCAGTAAAGCGGCCTCGGTCATCAGGTTGGCCGCGATCAGATCTTCTCCTTCGTGCAGATGCGTAACCACCTCGTGCTGGGCCGGCATGGCCTTTTGAGCGAAAAGTCGACGGGCCTCGCGCAAACCGGCCAACTCAGCCTCGGCCTTCTGCTGAAGCGTCCGCAGGTCCCCAAGCACCGTGTTCAGAAGCGGCAAAACCTGGCTGGAAAAATACGCCTCCGCCTTCCGCCGGGCCTGAACCAGCTTGTCCTCCTGGCTGATGGCCCGGTCAAAGGCCCGGGCCACAAGGGTCATGGAGGGTTGGCTGACGTCTTCGAAGACCGCCTGGGCTTTGCGCAAACGGGCCTGATCCGAGAGCGCGTCGTCCTCCAGGATAGCAGCAATTTCTTGCGCCGAGGCATGCAGATCCTGATGGGCGCTCAGAACCGGGGCAAAAATCGACTCCAGCTCTGGAAACGACTCGACGAATGTGTCCCAGCGCTCGGAGTCCAGCAGCCGCCCAAAGCCGCATTGCTCCGGATCGGTCTGCAGCCCGAGATGCGGATCCAGGCGCACGATTTTGGAGGACAAAGTGCCGACCCATTCCAGGTGCTTGCTTTTCTTTTCAAGCAGCAATTCTTCAAGGCCAGGGTGAACCTGGGCATACATCCCGGTCAACTCCCTGGCCGACTCATGCAATCGTTTGTGGGCCGCCACCAGCTCGTCCCAGGTGGCCTGAAACGAAGAACTCCCACGCGTATACGCGGTCTGAGCCGCGTCGCTTTGCAACCACTGCCCCAGGGTGCACTGCGTGGGATCAAGTTGGACCTCGATGCGAACTTCGTTGGCCAGCAGCGTGTCCTGGATCTCGTCGGCCCAACGCATGTGCGCGGTCTGCATTTCCACCAGAAAGGCCGGCAATTTGGGATCCACTTCAGTGTATTTTTTGGAAATATCCACCGCCGTGGTGTGTAACGTCTGGTGCGGCCCCGCTATGTCGTTGAAGACCTGCTCCAGGCCGGGCACAGCCTCTACGGCTTTGTCCCGTTGCGCACTGTCAAGCCACTGCCCCAAAGCACACTGGTGCGGATCGGTCTGGACCTCCAGCGAGTCGACCTTGGAATTCGTGAGAAAAGTACTGACCGCGGCGGTCCAATTCAGATGGTCGACCTCTTTCTCCGTCATCACCGCCCGCAGTTTGTTCCCGAAGATCATCTCCCGGGCGTCGTCCACCAGCCCGGAGATTCCTGTAAATGCAAACACTCCTAATACAATCAGGACCAGTATGACCACGCCGAACCCTCTGCCGACGCGCTGCCCCACCGTTGACGTACTTGCCATGCTCCCTCCCTCGTTGCCTGGCTGTCGATGTCACGTAACTCTCTATTGCAGTCTTCCTAACTGCATGGTGAAAAAATCCTTCAAGTGCAGGTTGTTCAAAAATCCCAAGGGACGTCGACAAAACGTTCAAGGTCGCAGCGAACGTACCAGTTCGTTCGAGTTTGGACGTTTTGCAGCTTTGCTGCCATTGGCAGATTTGCAACGGCCTGCTCAAAGGCTTGCACCTCCCGGCGTGGCACACATCTTCGGCGCAGCGCTCCTTCTTCGCCCAAAATCTGCGCCCGGCCTGAAACCGGCTTGTGAGTCCTGAAAAAAACCCTCTCTCATGGTTTCGGTGTTCAACTTTGAGAAGTTTAGCACAAAGCGGCCCAAGAATATTTTTTCTTAGCTCCGGCATCCCCGTTATTTTCCTAGTATTTTGGTCGGATTTATGGGCCACATCCCCACGCTGTCAAGCTTGGATAATCATCTCCTGTGACAGCAACGCTGTATTCATTTTGTGCTTAAATGAACAAGCACGCTGGGTACTCCCTGTCCTATCAGAAACCAATAAGGAGGAACCGCACGGGGACAGGTGGTGGATGACTAAGGACAGTGCCCATTAGACATTGGGTACAATTCGGTAAGCTAGCATCGTTTCCAAATCGAGATCGGAATCGAAACCAGGATTGATCTTTCAGGTAGCAGATATCGGAAATCGGGGTCCAAGAAAATATCTGGAGCAGTGGCTTCAAAGCCGACTCCGACCTCGATGTGGAGTTCAACCGGGGTTGCTCGGTTATGGAGCTCCGCCCACCGCCCCGTCGTCGGATGGCATCTTTCGGACCGCCAAACACCGTCACAGCTCTTCTCCTCGTGATGGGGGATCGGAAACCCTCAAATCAATTTCGATTGGAATTGCTGAGCCTTACAACCCATCCGCCGGCACTGTCTTGCGGCTTTGCCTCCCACGGTAGAATCCGCTATACGTTCAACTATGAAAATAACAAAAATGCCGAAGATGAAAGTTGGTTGGATTGTACTTGGTGTTCTGCTTCTCGGCGGCCTGACGTATGTTCTCAGTACAAAGGACGCTGATAAAAGCGGCCCACCGCAACACACCAGCGAGACTGCGCAGGCCACGCTTCCCCTCGACGCCCACATACAGGAAACCTCCACAGACGATCTGCCCGGCCTTATCGACAAGCGGTACATTCGCGTCCTGACCACGGTGAACCGCACCAATTTCTTTATCGCCGAGGGGCACCTCGTCGGCTACGAATATGCCCTGCTCAAAGGGTACCAGGATTTCCTGAACAGCAATCTCGACAACCGGGACCTGAAGATCGTCCTGGAATTCATTCCCGTGGCCCGGGATGAATTGATCCCCGGACTCCGGGAAGGCTATGGCGATATCGCTGCCGCCGGGTTGACCGTCACCCCAAAGCGAAGTGGGAAGGTCGATTTCACTACCCCTTACCTCTCCGGTATTGACGAGGTCGTGGTCACCCATGCGTCCATCCGGGATCTTGAACACCTCAGCGACCTGAGCGGCAAGGAAGTCTTTGTTCGCCAAAGCAGCAGTTATTTTCAAAGCTTGCAGCGCCTCAACGACAGGCTCAAAGAAGACGCTCGCAAGCTGGTCGACATCACCGCCTTGAGCGAAAATCTGGAAACCGAAAGCATCCTGGAAATGGTCAACAGCGGCGCGCTGGGCATAACCGTGGCCGACAGCCATATCGCCCAGGCCTGGTCCAAAGTCTTGCCAGACATCCGCATCCACGAGGATCTCGTCCTGCGCGAGGGAGCACAGATCGCCTGGATGGTGCGCCAGGAGAACCCCAAACTGCGACAAAGCCTGAATGCCTACCTCAAGGACCACAAAAAAGGGACCCTGCTCGGCAACATCTATTTCAACCGCTATTACAGCAAGGCTGACCAACTGAAGAATCCCATCGAGATCGAGCAGTGGAACAAGGTCAAACAGTACAAGTCCGTCATCCAGAACTACGCGGACAAATACAATTTCGACTGGGTCTTACTCCTCGCACTCGCCTTTCAAGAATCCGGACTCGAGCACGACGCCCGAAGCGACGCCGGAGCCGTGGGCTTGATGCAGGTACTCCCCTCCACGGCCAGTGATCCGAAAATCGACATTCCCAACGTCCAGAATCTCAACAACAACGTCCACGCTGGCGTCAAATATCTCCGGTTTCTCATCGACCGGTACTATTCGGACGGGGACCTTCGCCCGCGGGACAGGATCCGTTTTGCCCTGGCCGCGTACAATGCCGGGCCGGCCAAAATCCGGAAGGTACGCCGCCTGGCTGCGGAGATGGGGCTCAATAAGGATAGATGGTTCCGCAATGTGGAACTCGCGGCCTTGCGGATCATCGGGCAGGAAACAGTGCGGTATGTGAGCAATATCAACAAGTACTACGTGCTGTATCAGACACTTATACGTAATTAAGAGCGTGGGGTGGGGAGTTGCCGGGAGGCTCTCTCCCCCTCCCAGAGCTAGAGGGCTTCGATCTGAACTGGGCCCCAATTTTGTCTAGACAATGGGGGGAAACTGGAAGACTTCGCGGATGCAAAATCGATCCCGATCCCGATTTGGACTCGAACGGCATTGTTCACGAAAAAATTTGCATTTTTTACAATCCTCCAGGCCATGTGCTGTTTTTTGCCTTCTGCTTCCTGTTTTCCGTCTACTGTACTCTGTCCTCCGTCTTCCCTTCCCCGGGACCGCCAGGCGCCTGCCTGGCTTTTGACTGATGGATCTGAATTCTTCGTTCTTCAATCCTCCAATCCCTTAATTCTTCAATTCCTCGATTCCTCAATTTTCTTAATTACTTAATACTTAAAACATAAAACGTAACACTTCCCAATTTCAGTCGCCTGGCGTCCATAGAAGGACAATCCAGGAATTGCGTTTTGGCGGTCTCAGAAATCTGATAACTGATAACTGATAACTGATAACTCAAAAATCGATTTCGATCCCGATCCCGATTTGGATATCTTGTCGCCGCGGGCTTCCGGTGTCAGTCTCCCCTCCTCCATCTTCACCCTCTTCCCCTTGCACTCGCCCTGACCCTCACGTATGGACACAAGCGGCAACGGTCCCCGGCCGAGAGCCTCTCGGAGGAGTTTCTCGCGCCCATGCAGACCATCTCCCCCCCCCTCAACAACGCCCCAAGAGGACACCATGCTTCCAATCGGATCACTCGTGAATGCCGGAGCGATCGTGCTCGGCTCGCTTATCGGATGCGCCCTGCACAGCCGGTTTCCTGAGCGGTTCCGAAGTATCGTCTTCCAGGGTCTTGGTCTCGGAGTGCTTCTGCTCGGCTTCCAGATGGCCTTCAAGGTCCAGGACATCATCGTCGTACTGTTCAGTATCCTGCTCGGCGGTATTCTGGGCGAACTCCTGCGCCTGGACAGATTGTTTGACCGCCTCGGCAACAGCGTGAAAAAGCGGCTCGGTTCGGCCAATCCCAAATTCACCGACGGCCTGGTCACGGCCTCGCTCATCTTTTGTATCGGCGCCTTGGCCATCGTGGGCTCCATCGAGGAAGGCATCCGCAACAACCCGACTATCTTATACACCAAGGCCATCCTGGACGGTTTTGCCAGCATCGCTTTGGCCTCGTCATTCGGGTCAGGGGTCCTGTTTTCCGCTCTCCCGGTCCTGATCTATCAAGGCACCATCACCATCGGCGCCGGTTCACTGGAAAACGTGCTCTCCACGACCCTTATCGATCAGCTCTCGGCCACCGGTGGACTGCTCATTGTAGGCATCGGCCTGATTATCCTAGAAATCAAAGAAATCCGCATCGCCAACCTGCTGCCCGCCCTGGTCATGGTCGGACCGCTGCAATGGCTGGCCCAGATCCTACGGGCCCTGTAATACTGCAGCTTACCGCAGACGACCTTAACTAGAAGCCGTTGGCATTCCCTCTGTGCTCTCTATGGCTGAATCTTCCAACTCCGTGGTTGAATCTTCCGGCCCCGAACGGCAGCCCTCGCGACCCGAGGGATTCCAGCCTCCCCTGACGCTTGAGCCAAAGGCGCTGTCGTGCGAAAAGTGTCTTGGCAGTGGTGCCACCAGCCAGGCGCGCTCCCCCCTCGTGTTGCTACCGGCTACGACGGACCTAGAGCCGCATTTGGACCAGGCCACTCTCAAAACCGGAAACCTCTTCATCCCACGCCATAGAGCCGGAGGACAGTTATGGGAATGACTCAGAAACAACAGGATAAAGCCAAGCAACGGTTTTACGAGGACATCGACAATGTGGACGGCAACGATCTCGAATATGCCTCCAAGAAAGGCCGCAAGAAGGTCGACAGCCTGGACGGGGATCCGCCTGGCGCCCTGGAAAAGCTCTGGGATGATATCAAGACCATGATCCAACTCATCTGGGACTATCGAAACGGCAACTACAAAGCCGTGCCGTGGAAAATCATCGCTGCCGTGGTCGCAGCTGTGATCTATTTTGTCAGCCCGATCGATTTCATCCCGGATTTTATCCCCGGCCTCGGCTATATCGATGACGCCCTGGTCATCAAACTCGCCCTGGATATGGCCGGCGAAGACCTCGCCTCGTATAAAGAATGGAAAAAAACGCTGTGAGGACAGCGTCAGGAGGGGGAAATTCGAGAAAATAAATCTTGCAGGTATCAGTTAAATGAAACCAGGAAGCAGGACGAAAAATCCAAGACAGAGAAGTGAACACCCATTGCGATCCCGATATCGAGCCGAGCTGCGCGATATGACCATTCTGGCCACCAACACAAAGCCTTCCACTGGCATTCTTTCGGACCGCCAGGAGCCGGCCTGGCTACTTCCCTTGATGACGCTGTTTACTTGGCTTTCTCACTACGGGTGCATAGCGACCGCAAAAGTATCTGGGGCGCCTTTAGCCCGCCTTGATCTCGGCAGCTACCTGATTTCGCCCCGCCATCTTAGCTCTATATAAGGCCTGATCTGCCCGGTCCTGGAGTGCAGAAAGATCGTCTTCAGCCCGGGCCTGAGCCACGCCCAAACTCGCGGTCACAAATCGGCCCATGCCAAAATCAAGGGTCGCCACCCGGGCTCGCAAACGTTCCGCCACCTCCCTGGCTCCGTCCAGATCAGTTTCAGGAAGCAGCAACGCGAACTCCTCACCGCCCCAGCGGGCGGGAATATCAGCGTCCCGGCTTGCCGACCGGAGAAGTTCGGCTACGGCTTTCAGCGCTTCGTCCCCGTATAGATGACCAAATTGGTCGTTGAAGCTCTTGAAGTCATCCAAATCGATCATCATGAAACTCAAATCCTTATCGTAGCGATGCGCCTGGGTGAGTTGGAGGAAACCATCTCGCTCGAGCCTCCGCCGATTAGGGAGGCCGGTCAGGTAATCCGTCTGGGCCTGATGGCGATCTGTGACGTCACGGACGATGGCGTAGAAGCCAAACACTTCGCCTTGATGATCTTGATGGGGGTGGTAGTCCCCCTGAAATATACGGCGTTCTCCCGCTGGGGTAACAATCTCCCGCTCATAGCTTACCGTCTCACCACGCAGGACCGCGTCCCAATACGGCCGGAAGTTGCTAAAGATCTCGGGATCAAGGATATCCTCAATTTTACGGCCCAAAATCCTCTCCGTTCCCAGGCCATAAAAACGTTCGTAAGCCGCATTAACTTCCTGATAACGAAGATCCGAATCCACATAGGAGATCATCGCTGGGAGGGCGTCAAGCAACAAGGTGCGGCGCTGCTCCGAGGAGGCGTACTCTGCCGCCTTGTGCAAATTGGCGGCCAGAACTCCTGAGGCCACCTCCAGAAAATACTGATCCCGCTCATGAAAATGATCCGCCTGGTTAGCGTAGACCTTCAGCACCCCAAAAATGCGCCCAGCTTGGGCAAGAGGCACCATAATACCGGAGAGAAAGCCGATCTCTCGGGCCTTGGCCTTGAGTTGGATGCGATCGTCGCGGTCCACATCCCTGACCAGAACAGGTTCTTTGCTTCGATAGGCCAGCCCTGAGGCTGACTGGTCTATAGGTAAACGCAGACCCAGCTGCCCTTCAGCCATCCCCGCCACGGCCCGATAGACCATTTCCCCTTCTTCGGCCTCCTCCACAACAGCTGCGTGGGCGCCAGTAACCTCAAGAGCCCCATTCGCTACTCGCTGCCGAAGAGAATCGATGTTCAGATTCTCCATAATCACCGCTCGTTGAAGCCGAGTGAGAGCCTCCAGATCGCGATTCCGGGCGCAAGTCTCACGATGGGCGGTCACATCCCACTGGAGGGCCAAGTAATGGTCAACCCCGTCACCGCAGAGGCACAGCGGGGAAATGGAGACAGCCATGTTCAAGCGCGTCCCATCACGCCGGTATATGACCGTCTCGGACTGGGCTGTCCCATCTTCCTTCAATGAGGCGCGTAAATCATCTAGGGCATTGGCGGAAGTTTCCCGACCATAGAGAATGTGCGGCGTACTGCCCACTACCGCCTCAGCGGAGAACCCGGTCAGCCGTTCCCAAGCGGGATTGACGTAGACGATGCAGGGGCCAGTCGGCTCCAATTGGGCATCGGTAATCATGGCGCCGACGCTGACTCGGGCCAAAGCTGATCTGAGTGTGTCCAAGGCCCTCCCCTGTTGCACGGGATTACCTGCCTTCATCGAATCCACTCCTTGGCAATCGGTTTTTCGATGCCCAGATAATTCCACTCTCCCCGGTCCCAACATCGCAAAACTTTTTTGCCATCTCCGCATTCATAGCCATTACACGAAATGCATTTGCAGGGTCAACGAACCAAAAATTATACGCCCATTTTTTACTCCCCGGAATCTATAAATGAAATTGAACACCGGGTGGGCAGAAAAATGGATGGTACTCCAGAGCACCAGCACCACCCGCAGCTCAAAAAACCGGCATTGCCAACGAGCGCAGGAAATGCGAGGCCGCCGAAATCCCTCTCTGCAGCGCCACCCCCAGTCACCCTCGTGTGGCGCACGCCCGTCTTCGGCCCGACCGAACAAAAGGGCGCACGCCATGCGCCCCTACAGTGTTCGACCAGGACAACGCCCATCCCACCGACCGGGGCAACCCGTGCTCCAGCAAACGGCACCACTAAAAACCGCACCATCCCGCCTTCGCGTGTGCCCCGGCCAACCGAAACCGGCACTCCCTAGCACCAAACGAATCATACTCGTAGGGGCGTGTGGCGCACGCCCGTCTTCGGTCTGCCATCCCACGCGCACGCCATGCGCCCCTACAGTGTTCGAACTGGACTTGAAACACGTGCACAGACAGGTATCCTGTGCAGTCCACGGAAAATGAACTCCCTCAATAAACCTGAGAACTATTCTTACTTTTTTTATTCATCTTTCCAGGGCCTTAGCATAAAAGAACCCAACAAGCAGTTGCGGGAGGACCATTCATGATTACCTGACAAACGATGGATAACCATATAATAAGTGAGCAGGGCATGTTCCAATTTGATACGAGCTACGCACGTCTTCCACACCCCTTCTATACACGGGTGAGTCCGGCCCAGGTCCCCAAACCGGAACTCATCACCTTCAACAGCGATTTGGCCAGACAATTAGGGGCCCAGGACACAAACCAATCAGACACGCAATTGGCGGAGATCTTCAGCGGCCAACGCCTGCTCCCTGGCTCCGAGCCCATTGCCATGGCCTATGCCGGCCATCAATTCGGCAACTTCGTGCCCCAACTCGGAGACGGCCGGGCGCTCTTGCTGGGAGAAGTGGTGGGTCCTGCCGGGCACCGGTTTGACATTCAGCTCAAAGGCTCCGGGAGAACCCCTTTTTCCAGAAACGGCGATGGCAAGGCCCCCCTTGGTCCCGTCCTGCGGGAATACATTGTCAGCGAGGCCCTGCACCATCTGGGCATGCCCACCACTCGTTCCCTGGCCGCGGTCAAGACCGGGGAAACGGTACGCAGGGAAACCCCGCTTCCCGGAGCTATCCTGACCCGGGTCGCCTCAAGCCATATCCGGATCGGCACCTTCGAATACTTTGCTTTCAAACAGGACGTGGACAATCTCAAGCGGTTGACCGAGTACTCCATCCAACGGCATTATCCCGAAATTCAAAACGATCCTCAGGCCGATCTGCACTTTTTCCGCAACGTGGGACAGACCCAGGTCGAGTTGGTGACCGGCTGGATGGCGCTGGGCTTCATTCACGGGGTGATGAACACGGACAACATGTCCATCGCCGGAGAATCCATCGACTTCGGGCCCTGCGCCTTCATGGACCAGTTCCGGTTCGATCAGGTCTTCAGCTCCATCGACCAATTCGGCAGGTACAATTACTCCAACCAGGCCCAGATCACGCTCTGGAACCTCTCCAGATTCGGCAATTGCCTGCTTCTTCTGCACCAGGACATATCAGAAGACGAACTCCGGAAATGGAACCAGGAACTGGAAGCCCTTCAGGACCTTTTCGAACACAGGCATACAATAAAGATGCTGGAAAAATTGGGGATATTTGACTACGAACGCCCCAACGACCGCGAGCTTATCCAAAAGTGGCTCCGCTATCTGGAAGCCGAGCATCTCGATTACACCTTGAGCTTTCGCGCCCTGGCGCCCCTGGTGGACCAGGAGGCAGGCTGGGGGGCTTTCAAAAAGACCGAGGCCTTCCAGGAGTTTTACAACCTCTGGCAAGAGCGCCTTCACCAGCAGGACCTGGAAGTCACGGCCATACAGGAACGAATGAACCAGGTAAATCCCGTGTTTATTCCCAGAAACCACAAGATCGAAGAGGTTATTGAAGCTGGCCGGAGGGGTGACTTCAGCCCCTTTCATGAGATGAACGAGGTACTGCAAACCCCATTTCACGAACAAGAGGGACGCAGCAGCTACCGAGCAGCTCCCAGACCGGAGGAGATGGTCCAGGCTACGTTTTGCGGGACCTGATGACCTGTTGGAAAATTCTTACGCAGCACGCAGGCACCACCCGAAAGACGGTAGTACCTCCCCTCTTTTTGACCTGAGCATGGCACACTCTTAACACAGTGGCGCTATAACGTACTGAAAATATAAGGTTTCAGAATCATCACCCCAACCTCCTTTGCCAAGGAGGGGAATGGAGAAAACCGAGGGTATTTGTTCAATGAACAGTACACCTATCCTGTGTGCCAACGACCGGAATCGAATATTTAGCGTTAAATCAGACGGTTACGAACCCACCTCCTTAGCAAGGAGGGGACGCAAGGGGTGGTTGAATAATGACAATTACCTTAGCCCACTGTGCTAAGTGCGTATAAAGGCCAAGCTTTTTGCCGGGACTCTCCACCAGAGCTTCTGGGCAAACCGGGAACGTTTTTTCTTACCCCTGCAGCCCAGAACCCTGCTTGGCTGCAGGGGCTGCCCGCATTGCCAGCAGAACCAAAAAGGAATAGAAATTACTGATGAATATTGGACAAATAAACACCTTTTCCGTGCTCAAACACGTTGACTTTGGCGTCTACCTCGACGGCGGGGGCCTCGGCGAAATCCTCCTTCCTTCCCGGGAGGTGCCTGAGGAGTGCCATGTCGGGGACCAGGTCCAGGCCTTTCTCTACAACGACTCCAATGACCGCTTGATTGCCACAACCACGACCCCCCTGGCCCAAGTCGGGGACCTGGCCCGGCTCAAAGTGATTGATGTCAATCCGGTGGGAGCGTTTTTGGACTGGGGGCTGCCGAAGGACCTCCTTGTTCCCAAAAACGAACAGCAGGAACCCATGCGCAAGGGGCAGAGCTACCTGGTCTATGTGGACCTGGATACCTCCGGACGCCGGATTTTCGCCTCCACGAAACTGGATCGCTATTTCAGCGCCTTGCAGGTTGGTGTTCAGGAAGGAGAGCAGGTGGATCTGGTCATTACCGACCGCTCCGAGGTGGGGTACAGGGCTGTGATCAACAAACTCTGCTTCGGTCTGCTCTATGCCAATGAAGTCTATGAGCCCCTCGAAATTGGGCAGCAAATCAAAGGGTACGTCAAATCACTGCGCTTGGATGGCAAAATCGATCTCAGCCTCCAGAAACCGGGCTACGACAAGGTGCTTGAAGCCAAGGAAACCATTGTGCGTGTTCTGGAACACAACGGCGGCGTTCTCAAGGTCACGGACAAAAGCTCCCCGCAGCGCATCCAAAGCCTTTTTGGGTGCAGCAAGAAGACCTACAAACAGGCCGTTGGGGCCTTGTACAAAGCCCGCCGCGTCAGGATCGAGTCAGATGGGCTCTATCTGGCCACCAAGGCGGAATAAAAGCTGCCCCATTAGCTGCCTGCGCCCACATTCTGCACAGATGTGCATGTGGAGCCTCAAACCTTGGCGTGATCCGCCCCCGCAGCAAACGCAGCACCACCCGATCCCACCCGTAGGGGCGTGTGGCGCACGCCCCTCTTCGGTCCACCCACACGAAAGGGCGAACGCCATGCGCCCTCCACTATCCGCCCCCCGAAAGAGGGAACACCTCCCTGGACACTTGATCCCGGTTCCTATGTTGTGCCCCCAGGGCTGTACAGGTCCCTGTGGCCACACAACGTCCAAAAGCGTCGTCGTTGCCAAGCGGTGCGTCTTGTTGCGTTAGCGGGACTTATTAAACAGGTGGGGATTGCTGGAGATAAAGGCGTGTATCCAGCGTTCCAGGAAAGATTCGCTTTGGGCCGTCTTGATGTACCCATACCCGAGCACCGAGATAAGCAGCGCACCCAAGGTGTCCACGATCAAATCCCACATGGTGTCGGTCAGCCCGGAGGGGTCGCCGAGCATGGCCTTTTGCATATTTGTCTTCAAGAGACTGTCCATGCTGAATTCGAATATTTCCCACAACGCGCCGATACCCACGGCAAAAAGAAACGCGAACAGGGCCACGAAACCGGGGTTCATGTGCACCCCGATATTCTCGTTTTCATTCAGGACATAAACCAAGAGAAAGCCAATAATACCGAGACCGAATCCCGACCCGGAATGCAGAGCGATATCCCACCACCAGAAGCGTGAATAGTATCCGTGGACTTCGCCCAAAAAAAGGGAGGCAAAAACAAAGGTAATCCCCAGAAGGACGAATTCAGGGGGAATACAGACGCGGAAAAATTTACGCACAAAAAACGGGCCGAGGGTAATACCGCTGATCCCCAGCGTGATTACCGCTGTGAGCCATTGTTGCTCCCAGATAGCAAAGACGATTTCGATGGCCAGAATGGCTTGCAAAACACAAGTCAGCCGGCGGTGTATTATATATGGTCGCATAGGATATATCACTTGGCAAAATTGAACCCAGCACAGCAGCACTGGGAAACGTGCTGTTGCGCGATGAGGGGGAAATTGGTATCCGGTTCGGGCAATACGAATGCTCCGGATCGTCCCAAGCGGCCCCGGGAGGAAGCAATCATTTTTACCCCCCGATCTTTTTTTCACAGTGCAGGCGCAAAATATGACGAATGAAACTGAGCAACGCCGAGAAGCCCGGCACGGTATAACCTCAGCAGTCTTACCGTTTTTGGGCAACAGGGCCAGCGATTATCAACCGTTTCAGTACCTGATTCAGGATATTAGCGCCACGGGTCTCAAAATCGCCCTGCCCAGATGGGCGGTCTTCCGGGATATTCTTACCCCTGGAGAATCCATCCATCTCCAGGTCCCTTTCCAATTCGAGAAACAAATGCACGCCTCCGGCGTGGTAGCTTGGCAAAAATGGGATGCGGCCACAGAAGCGCAAATCTGCGGGATCGCCTTAGACGCCCCGACTCCCCTTGTTTATCCAGTACATATCTCATTGGAATCGCGGGCAATCAATGTTGAGCTGCACGATTTCGCCGCGATTGAGCCTTTACTGGTACAGATTCTGGGTGACAGCGCCTTGGTCAAACAGGGGCTCGGCATCTATTTACGCCATCTCGACGCGTATTTTTACCGCACTGCTGTGATCACTCGAGAAGAGTATGCAACGTTTAGCGACGTCGTGCTTAAAGAAATCATGGCGCAGGTGCAGACCAATTATAACGCCCTTATGGAACTCTATGCACGCGTCCGTGATGCCCAAAACCAGGAGGAAGTCTTTTCCCATATCCTCGATTTGGATGATTTAAACAGACTAATGACCCCGGAAGTCGCTATCGAACTTTTTTCCCGCGTACTCAGTGTGGAGGAAGTGGATCTGTATCTCAAAGCGATCAAAGCGTTGGAACAAAAATTGTTTATCAACTACAATACACTGATCATGCTCTATCTCCAGAATCTTATTCGGAACTTCCACCCCGGTTCTCCGGCGAAGATGCCCTGTCAGGACAGGTGTGCGTAGGTTGCTCCATCTCGCGGGGCATCTTTGTCTTTCCTGCTGTTAATCCCTCCATCCACGGCCAAGCCGGAGCGGTGAGCTGACGAAGCAACGGCCCGGATTCAGGAATGTCCCCCCACTCCAACCGCCAATTGACTTCTTTGTCCACCTGAAACCAACTCAGGCCTTGAATGCCCCATTCCTGCGCCACCTGCAGGCCATTGACCAACCATTGATCCCTATCCCCGCCATCCCGGGCCGAGCCGGTTTCAAATATAATCAAGGGTTTCTGGTCATGGATCCCACGTAATTCTCGCAAGGCCGGGACAAAAATATCCCGGAAACTGCGCCACGTACTGGTCCAGCCATGGGTTTGCTTCTTCTGGGTGCGTCCCCAGTTGTAGCCGTCGACACCGAAAACCTGAACATACTCATGTCCGGGATAATAGGCGGCAATGGTGTTCCAAGCCGCTGCGGGGTCGTGGCTCGCATTGGGTACGGATTCCGCATTAGGGCAAAACGCGAAAAGGACGTTCTCCGCGCCCTGCTCCCGAAAAACATCGACTACATACCGAAATATCTTGCGGTACAAACGCGGACTTTCGGGCCCGTACTCCTGCCGACTCGTGCCCCAATGGTAGCGTGCGAGGTTCATTTCATGAGCGAATCTGAGAATAAAAGGATCCCCCCAGTCAGCAGCGGATTGGGCGAATGCGCGAAGATAGGGATCATACTTTCCTTGGAAAATGGCCTCAGCCTGCACCATGCGTTCACGCCCCTGTTCGTGGAACATGGGTTCCCAAGTGAGACAGGGCACTGCGCCCAATTTTCGAATTGCTTCCAGACTTTTTCGGGGAAAAAAACCCCTCTGCGGCGTCGCCGGCCATTGCAGATACAAGGTCACCATTCGGGCGGGAATGCCCGCGGCCGTTTCCTCGCTGCGTATTTGTTCCTGGGTGAGCGGCAATCCTTGGAGTGTAAGGCCAAACAGGAAGGGGACGCGCGTGTCCTGGGCGAGCGCAGTTGTGTTGAGGGCGAGAAGTATTCCGAGTAGTGGTCCCACAACATATGGAATATTGCGAAACAGCATATCGGTTATCGCTTTGTGAGATACGGGTGGTTGAAATACAGAACTGCAGAGAGAATAGTAAAATGGTACAGAGACCATATTGAATTCACAACTAAGGCGTAAAATGGTTCTTGTTCATAATACAGACGCAATCCACCCCAGACCATGGAGGCAAAACACAAAAAGCATATGCTGAGCTGGGGCCAAATTTGCCAGAGCGGTAGAAAGCTGTTGTGCCCCTTGGGGGTGACTTTAAAACTACCGCGGATGCCAATAACGGCTAATAAAGTAGCCCACATATACACCGGGAAACAGATGGCCTGGAGAACTATTCCGGAAAGAATTTCACGCATTCGATAACTGCGCTGGCTTAAAGTCCAAGAGAAAACAGTTATTGAAAGAACGAGATACGGAAAGTAGAGCATGAAATAGACTTCTGGACTGGCGAAATAGGACGGAACCCCGAAAAGAAGATACAATATAGGGCAGAGGAATAAGATGAACATCACCCACCCTATAAAATAATGCGTTCCAGACAGGAAATATTCCCACCACTTCACTACGGGCAGCGCTCGAGGATTGTGCAAAAAATGTTTCAAAATGGGCCGGAGTAAGCCCACCGTACCTAGAGCCCACCGGAACTGTTGTTTAAAATACCCACCGAGATCTTCAGGGCCCAAGCCAAAAGCCAATACCGAATTGATATAGGCTGAATGCCAGCCGTTGGCATGAAATTTCAGGGAAGTGGCAAAATCCTCGGTTACCGAGGATTCGTCAAAGCCGCCGACATGGCGCAGGGCTTCGCGACGGAATATGACATTGGTCCCACAGCAAAACATGGCATCCTGCTGGCTCTTGCCTTCGCAGATGTATTCGTAAAAAACCGCCTGTTGGAGGCCGGAGCCTTTAGCCACTCGGTTGTGATCATAATTGATATAGTATTGGGGGGTCTGGATAAAGGCCAGGTCAGGGTTGGCTTCCATGTGCGCCAGGAGAGATTCAACAAAATTGGGCAGAGGGTTCATGTCCGCGTCAAAGACGATGATGTATTTTTCCTGCCCCGGTTGGCCGTGAATGGCATTCGTAGTGAATTGAAATCCTTCGGGTGGTGTACCGTCCAAAAAATCAAGAAAATCGTTGATCATTCCGGCTTTGGCCCCCCGCCACTGTCGGCGGAAGAGATCGACCCCGATACGCGAGCACATGGCATCGATAGCGTTTTTGTACTCGATGTTCTCTTCGTGCGACCATCCGGTTTGATCATATCGTGTATCATCCAAGAAATAGATGCGCTTATTCGGATAGGTAAGATTATAAAAGCAGACCAGCGTATCTTCAACCACGGAAAGAGGCTCTTTAAAGGAAGACACCACTATGGCCACCTCAGGAAACGAGGTCAATTCCGGAGTTTTTCGGGAGTCAAATCGAGCCGGTTTTTGGGGTCCAAGAACACGGTACACATTTAAAAAATATCCCAAACCGTGGATCATGAGAAATATTTCTGCTCCCAAAAGACCGGAGGCCAGTATCTTTTCATACCAGGCATAGTCAGTGATCAAGAATAAGGAGATACGCCCGGTGAGATACAGACAAATGGCGAGCATTGTGGCCACAAGGACCAGTGGGAAAATAGTGGTTTTAATATGTTGCCACAGGCGCGATGTGAACATGCAAACCCCGTGCAGTTAGAAACTATAAGTCAAACTCATCTGCAGTGATCTGGCGTCCCAATTCTGAGATTCATGGATCATGCCTTCCAACTCCAGCCCCCAATGATCTTTGAAATCCAGTTTGTATTTTCCTTTCAAGGCCAGAGAGGGATTGGAATCGGAATCGGTTCCGAACGTGAGCTGAAGGTCGTAGATATTTTTGCGGCTGCCGCAAAATTGGAATCGGGACAGGTCGTGTTGCCAGTGCAAGGTCACGGCCGTGCCCAGATAGTTCTGGGGCGTCCAGTACGGATGGGTAATATTTTGCGGTGTTTCCTGGCTAGCGTGCTGGGTGTCCCGATATTCTCCGGAAAGCGTGACCTCCAACTGGCGAGGGTGGTCGGTCAACACATAACCGAGGGCGGCATCGAGGCGTGAGCCGGCATTCTGATCATTATAATCGCTATATTCCGCCCCCACATGCCCAGAGAGCGAATGGGTAATGATAGGGGCGAGTTCGGCTCTCCAGCGGTCTTTTTGGATTCCCTGCTCCAAAGCGTAACCGTTGGGCAGAACGTTTTCCCGTGCATACTGGAAATCCACATGGGCCAAGTCCCAGGCGTTGAAACGCAGACCGAATTCCCCTGTGCTTTGGTCTTCGTAGGCCCCGTCCAAATAGTCCTTGAACCGAGCGGCCAGGGTTGCGGACCAAAAGGCGTTTGGCCTCAGCCGCGCCTGGACACCGAGCCCCTGCGCCGTGGATGACGGACCATAGTCGGGGTTTTCCCAAAATCGGCTGTGGGTCAAGGTCACGCCGTGCTGGCAGGCCACGGGGACATCCACGCGTATATCGGCTTGCTGACGCCCCATCCGGGCGAGGTTGCCCCGACCCTTTTCCCTCCATGCGCTATATCGGGCCTGGATTGCGGGCTTCGATCGCGTTTTCTGACGCTCAAGGGCCCGTTGGGCCAAATTGTGTTTGGGATCTATGGCTAAGAGCTGGCGATACGTTTCCGCCTCCTGGCCACAAAGCCCGAGAGCGCATTGGCTTTGGGCGAAGTCGAACCAGGCCTCCCGGTTTTCCGGTTCGAGTTGGACAAGCTTTTGCAGACGGCGTTTGGCCCGGATAAAGCGTTTATTCCACATGGCCTGTTTGGCCTTGTATTCCAACCAGACCCGCTTTTGAAACACGTATTCAGCCCGGAGTTGGCGCCTGATCGTTTGCAGTTTGGCGGGCAACGGACCTGTAGCACTGGCTTGAGACTGCGTTTGCCGCAGTATTTCATAGCCGGTGAACACCGTGCTTTCAGGGTCGGGGGGAATATATTCCCGCAAACGTTGCGAGAGGGCCTTGGACCCCTCCCTGGAAGCCGCGGTCTCCAGTTCGCGGGCCAGTAATGTATCCACCGTGGGGGTAAAGAGCTCTTGATAGAGTCGGTCACCCAATTCGTTTTTCTTGGCCCAGTAGGCTGTTCTGGCCGCTTCTCGGCGGGCTTGATCCCAATCCGGGTATGTTCTCAAAAGCTCCTGATAGAGGTTCAGAGAGCCCTCATAATCGCGGGTCCACCCCAAAAGGCGCGCCAAGAAAAATTTCGTTTTGCCCGTATCTATATGTTGCTTGGCGGGAACAAGGCTCTTCATGGCATGCTCGTTCGGGGCAATGGGCTGGGTGCCGGGGGCGAACGGCTCCGACCCTGGCGGAGTAAGCGCCAGCACCGGCAAAGAAGAGACCAGAAGGCCTATGCATACGAGCACTGTGCAACAACGCAAACGCAGTGACATGGCTACTTACTTGTCCTGCAGGGAAGTGCGGTATTGCTGAATGGCCTGCTCGTAGCGCTCGGCCCAGGTTAAGACTTGGGCGTATTGGCGACGCAGTTGGACATCGTCCGGATGCATGTCCACCAACTGTTCATAGTGTCTTAAAGAGGCCTCATATTCCCCTGCCCAACTCAGGGTTTGTGCCAATTTCAGCCTCACTCGGTCCTGGTCCGGATAGTCGCTGAGATAGGTAGTATAAATGGAAATGGCCCGATCGTAGTCTTTTTTAGCTGCATAGATATCGGCCAATTCGATACGGCTTTCGGGGTCGAGTGCTTCTCGAGAAAAGGATTCCAGGATGTTTTGCGCCTTTTCTTGCTGCCCGTGCCAAGCCAGAACTTTCCCCATTTCCAGTTTTGCCTGGATGAGATCAGGCTTGGCTTCAAGTACCTTTTCGTATTCGGCAATTGAAGCCTCGTAGCGCTGCGTGTAACTCAGGAGCCGGGCCAATTCCCAGCGTGCCTTCCATTCCGGCAATTTTTGGCTAAAGGAAAACGTCTCTTGCCCTTGTCCCTGGACCGATTGCTCTGGCGACAATTGTGAGCTGAGTTGCCGCGCCTGCTTCCCCTGCGGTGTTCCCTCAGGGGCGGCAAGGCCCGGAAGCGCACACAATACCAGGGCAAGTCCTGCGAGCATGGCCCGTACGTGCATTGTCTTCATGTGGTTTCTCCCAAGATCTTTCGATAAACTGCAATAGCCGCTTCAAAGTCCCCAGCACTCGTATATATTTTGCCTTTGAGATACAGGGCCTGGGACCACTTTGGCCGCTGGGCCAAAATGGATTGCACTCGCTGCATTGCCTGTTGCAAATGGCCGCGAACGAAAAGCACCTGGGCCAGCTCCAATTGGAATTCGAGTTTGTCCGGATTGTTATGGACAATCTTCCGGTAAACCTCTTCGGCCTGATCCCAGCAATCTATCTGGACATTGGCCTGCGCCAGTTGGTGCAAGAGTCGCACAGAATCAAGGCCTGCGCGGTGGGCCCGCTCCAGATAGGTAGCAGCTTGCGCATAATTCTCGGCCGCAAGAGCCTTTTGGCCCTGATGCAACAATACCTGGCCCCGCTGCCAGGTCTGGTATGCAAACGGCAAGGCAATGGCGAGAAGAACAAGACAAACGCAGAAAATCAGGTGCTGTCTGACTTTGGGGCGGAGAAGGGATTGGGGCAGGCTCATACCGTAGATCTGATATATTTTGTGAGCTGCAAAAAATTGGTCCCGTCAGAATGTGTTTCGTAGGACCAAGTGTCCATGATTGACGTGATGATGTGCAATCCCCGGCCACGGAGGCGGATTTCGCTGCAATCGCATGCCGAAGCTGGTACCCGGCCTCCAGCCCTTTCAGGAGAAAAAGATTTGCCCGTATCCTTGGTGCGGATACCTATTCGGCCAAGCTCAAGATGGACCTCTACCACAATGGCGTGACCGGATTCTCCACCATAGCCGTGTTCAATGATATTATTGATGGCTTCGCAGACAGCCAACTCAATACAGGAGGCGATCTCCGGGTCCTGGGTATGTTCCAGGCAGATACCGCGTAAGGCTGACCCCACCAGACGAACGCATTCCCAGCGACTTTCGATGCGCAAGGTGATAGCTTTTTGGGGGTCACTCATGGGCACCGGAAGCGTTTTCGAGGAGTTGGATAGCCTCTTCTTCAGTATCGGCTATGGCGAAAATACCGTTATCCAGACGGGTGATCGCAAACAGCTTACGCACGTTGGCTGAGACCCCAAAAAGGGCTATTCGCCCATTTTGACCCAGGCGTTTTAAGATCGCGAGCAAAGCCGCCAACCCCGAACTGTCCATAAAATCAACATGATGCAAATCCAAGACGATCTTAGTGCTGCCACGGCTAATGACGTCTATAAGCGTATTTTTGAATGTCTGGGCATTGGAAGCCTCTATACGATGTACTTGGGGAGAGAGTATGGTGACGGCGTTGTGTTGTGTTTCCTGGATGTCCATGCAAAACCTCAAAAAAATGGTGGGTATCGTTGTTTTAGCTCAGTGCGACCTCAGAGAAACGCCTTGCTTTCAGGCCAGAAGACATCGACATAAAGCGATAAGTATTTGCATGGAGCGAGCTATCTGAAAGATAGAGCCTGTGAGTCATCGGGAATACAATATAACGCAAGAACGTATACTCTCGTTCTTGCTTCTATGTCAATTATCTTCATGTGCTGCTGTCGGCAGGGATTTGACGCACAACAGGGAAACATCGTCCTCGAACGCGTCAGTTTTGGCAAAAGTGCGCAAGGATTCATGAAGAGCCGCGGCCATATTTTGGGCCGAGGAGTTCCGGTTTTGGCGCAAAACCGTGACCATGCGCTCCCTTCCATACGGCGTTCCGGCAGGATTGCGCTGCTCGTAGATCCCGTCGGTATACAGGACCAAGACATCACCAGGGTGCAACGTGTCCTGTTCGGTGGTAAAAGGACGGAGCCCCCCGAGCCCGATGAGCGTTCCTTCGGTCTCCAGCGAGACCACCTCCCCTGAATTGCGGATCAAGAGCGGAGCCGGATGCCCGGCGTTGGAATAGTGCAACGTTGCACTTTCGAGGTCCATTACCACATAGGACATGGTAAAATAGGTGTCGAAGCGTTCCAAGGGAAACTCGGCGTCCAGCTGTTCCAGCACTGTTGCCGGAGGAGTTGGGGGCCCTTCCCGTCCCGGCCAAGATTCGCTGCGCACCAGGGTGTGCCGGTACATGGCCTGGGCCGCGGAAACGGCTACCAAAGCCGCAGGGACCCCGTGGCCGCTGACGTCCAGGATGTACATCCCCAAATGCCCCGTTTGCAAGGGAACGAGGTTGAAAATGTCTCCGCCGATTTCAAGACTGGGATCAAAGACCCACCCCACGTCGAGCCCCGGGAGAGGGGAAAAATTGGACGGTAAAAGACTGAGTTGAATATTGGCCGCCGCCTCCAGATCTTTGTCCAGCAATTTTTGTTTATTTTCCAACTCCAGGTAGCTTTCCATGAGGGCCTGTTGGCTCGCTTTGCGTTCAGTTATATCCCGTAAAATTGCCGCAAAGAGATGGTCGTCTCCAGAAGTGATTTCGCTGACCCCCAACTCAAGGGGGATAATGGAGCCGTCGGATGTGCGCCCGGGCACCTCGCGGCCTCCAACCCCCAAAATATGGCCTTCGCCTGTTTGCAGGTACCTCTGGATAAACGATTGATGTGTGCTCCGGTAGGGCTCGGGCATAAGCACAGACACCGGCTGGCCGAGGAGCCATTCTCGGGAATACCCAAAAATGGTGCTGATGGCCTTGTTGACCGCCTGGATGGTCCCCTGGGGGGTAATGACGACAATGCCGTCAACAGCGGTTTCCAGGATGGCCTGGAGGGTACTCGCTTGCGAGGATGAGCCCGAAGTGTGGCAATGAGGCATATGGTCTCCAATGAGGATTCGTAAAAATTCTCCATACAATCCGGTTCCGGGGTTTGCATACAGCCTGAAACCACTCCTGCCACCGTTCCCATGGACTCGCAATCAAATATCCCGTGCCCGCCATCGCACTGCTGCTTCACTGACGGCTGCCCGCGACAATCGCCTCGGCGCGTCTTGTCCTGCGGCTCGATCATACAAATCGAGCGCACGCCATGCGCCCTCTACGAGGAAGACGATGTGCGGGAAGACCGTACCTGGGCTGTTCATTGTAGGGGCGTGTGGCGCACGCCCTTCCGGCCGCCCCCAAATCGGGATCGATATCGGTCTTTCAGGTATCTGGTATCGGAGATCGCCAAACCGCGATTGCCAGATTGCCCTTCTTTGGAACGCCAGGCGCCGGAAACGGAAGACGGTAAACAGGAAGACGATGTACGGGAAGGCTGTACCTGGGTTGTCCATTGTAGGGGCGTGTGGCGCACGCCCTTCCGGCCGCCCCCAAATCAGGACCGAAATCGATCTTTCAAGTATCTGGTATCGGAGATTCACTGGGTCCGACCGACGCACCCCCCCCCCCGCGCCCAAAGAAAAACACGCACTCACGATCCCCATTTTGGACCTTAGAACGCCCATTTTGCCCCGCAAATGGAGCCCCTGGTAGTGACAACCCAAAATTGACCAGGTGGATCCCCAAGACTGTCCCTGTGCGCCTCCTTTCTTCCCCAAAAATGAACACACCAGGGTTTATTCAGCCCAGAATTTCGGGGTTGAGCTGCCAGATGGCAAGATTGAGGGCTGCTGCAAAGCCCACCCAGAGCAGATAGGGGGACAGAAGCCAACCGGCCAGGGGGTGAATGCGCCAAAAAGCGGTCAGGGTCGCAAGAAGAAGTCCCAGCAGGAGCAAAATATCGGTCAGAGCCAGGAAACCGAACTGCCAATGAAAGAACAGCCAACTCCAGAGCACATTCACGGCCAGTTGCAGGATATAGAGTAGCAAAGCGAAACGGGCTCCGGAAAAACCGCGAGCTCTCCAGACCACCCAGGCAGAGATGCCCATCAGGGCATACAACACAGTCCAGACAGGCCCGAAGACCCAGCCCGGCGGCGCCCAAGCAGGGAGGGCCAGCCGAGCATACAAGGCCGGGGCGCTGACGGATCCGGCTCCAGCCACTGCTGCGGCCAGACCGGTGACGCCCAGCCAGAAACCCAGGCCAAGTGCTTGATGTGGAAGCGACGATTTGCCCATGCAGCCCCCTGGTCATAATCAACACTCAAATGGTTGGCGTAGCCTGATCTTTGCCCCGCTCTGTGCCCTCTGTGCCCTCTGTGGTTCAATCTTTGAATATGATTTTGCCCTCAAGATGGCGACTCTAAGGATACATAAAAGCCTTTTTTAGCCCATTATTGCAGCGATTCCATAAAATTGGGCAGGTCTGACCCCCCATGTGTCAGGCGAGTTGTCGCTTCAGAGCGCTGCCGGGATACATTTTTCAAACAGCTTTTCGACTTGCGGGGTATCATGCGGGGTAACTTGCGGGGCGACTTGGGGGGTACATGCCGGGTATCATGCATGGTGTCTTGCATGCGATGATGCATGGTATCTTCGGAGGCCCCCCCGAACATCAAACTCGAAGGAACTACTCAGCATCGCGGCCCTTCCGATCCGCTGCGCCCTGGTAGCGATTCACTCCGGCCATGATCGGGGGCAGCCCGCCACCTCCTCTATGGAAGGTTTCTTTGACCGTCTCCACCGGCACGCCCACTTGCACCGCGATAAGCGCAAGCAACCGGTTGGTCCGGTTCCCGTTGCGCCAAATAATAAGCGGGGCGATGGTGATACATATTGAAATGAGCAGGATCGACAAGGCAATTACAAGTCCCAGTATTCCCACGCCTTCAGCGCCGTACGGCATATTTCCTCCTGTTGCGAACTTTATGAGCAACGGTACATACACAAACCGCCCCACCGCGCATCCGCGCGTGCCCCGGCCAGCCAAAACCGCCACTCCCCGGCACCAAACGGATCAAACTCGTAGGGGCGTGTGGCGCACGCCCGTCTTCGGTCTCTCCACACCATTCCGCCCCACTTCGCCACTGACATGGTGGTCTGAAAACTCTGGCCCCTCCGTTTCTCTGTGCTCTCTGTGCCTCTGTGGTTCAGTTGTCACTGTCCACCAAACGAAGTATTTAACACCCAAAATTGCCATTATAGGGCCGCTGAAGAACCATTCGCGGGGGAATTATTATATAATTCTAGCATGTTAGCGCAACACGACCCCGCAAAACGCAAAACTGGGAAGCTACACTCTGTATCCTGAAAAATACTCATCACGAAGATATGACGTAACGGTCCCGTCCGTTCTTCTTTGCCTCATATAATGCGTCGTCCGCTTTCTTAAGTAGCGAAATTTCGGTGCCCCCTTCCTCATATTCGGTTATTCCGGCGCTGAAAGTGACAAAGTCCGGGTCGGGAAGGAGGTCGCTATGGATGAGTTCTCTCCGAATACGTTCATAAAAAGTTATAACCCCGGACGCATGTGTCTTGGGAAACACAAGTATAAACTCCTCCCCTCCGTATCTGGCAGGCAGATCTTCTGTGCGGCATTCATTGGCAAGGAGGGTTCCGAAGGCTTGTAGCACTTTGTCCCCCATGTCGTGGCCGTAGGTGTCGTTGATTCGCTTGAAGTGATCCAGGTCGGCAAGAAGGATGGTAAATTCTAGCCCGTGCCGTTTGGTTAAAGCGAATATCTCTTTCAAGCGTTCCTGGAAATAGCTTCTGTTGGACAAGCCAGTAAGGTAATCCATTCGCGAAATTCGGGTGATCTTCTCGTTGGCCCACTCCAGCTCTTGGTTTTTCTTGTTGAGCTCCCGGTTGGCCTTGCTGAGCTGCCGGCTCATGTCTGAAAGTTCGTTGTTCAGGTGGGACATGCTCTCCAGAATTTCATTTTCCGTGCTTCCCATCTTGTCGCCCCAGACAAGGTAGCCCGTATCAATCGGGAATGTGTAGCAACGGTAGAGGTCGTTCGATTCGCAGAGCCTGAATAGCTGGGGAAGAAACTTTTTCGACGAGTTAGAGATGGTGAGAAAAAATTCTGCCTCTTCCAGGGGACACAAGACAGATCCAAGATGTGTTCCCGTGGGCTTGTGGAGAAGATGCAGCTGCTGAACAAGAGAGTCTGTACAGAAGGTGATCTTGTATTCTTCATCTATTGTAATGAGGATGGTCGTTCCGGAAAGATTGAGGCATCGGGCCATGAGATCGGGATAACGTGCAATAAGGTCACTCACGGACATATGGGGCTCCGCTCCATTGTTCAACAAGCTCGATTGCCTGAGTGCAATCCTCGGCGTATCCGTCTCCGCCGATCCGCTGGACGAGTTCCGAATGAGTCGCAAAGGCAAGACCTCCGAGCAGGATCTTGGGCCGGGACTCCTGAAACTCCTTCTTGACGTGCTCGACGATATCCTTGCACTGGATAAGGTTAAAGGGCATGGTCACAGATAGGGCCACTACATCCGGACGTTGATCCCGGATATAGCCCACAAGATCTTCTGAAGGGGTATTCGCCCCGAGATAGTCCACTTCCCATCCTTCGGCCTCTAGGCAATTGGCAATTATCTGGGCCCCAAGGACATGGAACTCATTTGAGGCTGCCGAGACAAGGATCTTTCCCTTCCACGGTTCAACATCGGACATGACCCGGACATACTGGCTGGACACTGCCGTATTGGCCAGAGCAGAGGCCAGATGTTCTCGGGAAACGGAAATCTCACCTTGCTCCCACAATTCACCGATCCGATACATAACCGGCTGCAAGAGATTGTGATAAAAGGACTTTAGATCCTTCGGTGTTTCCGCGTTTTCATGACCTATTCGCAAAACGGTCCTACGGTCTCCGTCAATAAGAGCTTGCAGCAACCGATCCTTGTCCTCACTCTCTGGAGCAGATGAGGCGGCATTTGTAGAAGCCGGCGCCTCGGACAGCGCAAAAAAATCTTCGTGATGGGAAAGCATCCAGTCGTATACCCGCAATAGGGGCTCCGAGGTCTCAGGACTGAAGGTTTCCTCCAGCGTTTCTTTCCAGGCCCTGAGATGGACCGGGAAATAGTTCGCGGAAAATCCGTGGTTGCAGTAGGCCCGATAGACCCAGGGGACAATGTTGACCAGGAGAGAAAACAAGCCCAATTGAAAGACATTGTCCATGAACACCGCGTGATTGCGGTGATTGTCAAACATTATGTTCATGGGGTTTTGGCCGATCAAATCCTCGAGATCTTGCCGGGAGACCATCTTTTTGTTCACCCGGTCCAGGAGAAAGCTCAAGTGCTCATGATAGGCGTGAGCACTAGTCTCGGACACTGCCATTCTTGACAGCTCTTCCTGCATTTCTTTTTTCATCAAGACCTCCGTTGTTGGATAGAGCTCAACTCCACATTAATGTACTATTTTCCACTGGCATCGGACGGCTCCACAAAAACCGTGGCCATAATCGCAGCCAAGCTCAAGGAGTTTTTGCCTCTGCTCTTCACGCTCTATACCTTCGGCCAGGACCTCCTTGCCCAGATTGTGTACCATGATGATGATCGTCTGCACCAGGGTAACGGAATTATTGTTTCCCGGCAGGCCGTCCACGAACTGCTTATCGATCTTGATGATATCGATGGTCGTAGTGACAACCCAAAAATGCCCAGGTAGCCCGGGGTGTGATCACCGAAATTAGCCCACCTCCAGCAACCCCTTCATCTTTGTGTATTTCACGCAAAATGACCGTCCAGTACACGCGAGGGTGACCACTCAGTCCAAATGCCTTTGGTCGCTCAACAAATAATTCTCCATCACTCCCTCTGTGCTCTCTGTGCCCTCTATGGTTCAGTTGTCAATGCCCACCAAACGAACCATTGAGCCCCCCAAATTGCCTCTATAGGGCCCTTGAAGGACCATCCAGAGAGGCATTCTTGCATAATTCTAAACTGTTGGCGTGGCCCGACCCCGCTAAAAGAATCCTTTGCTCAAGGCGCGGGGTCCGGATCAAAAGTCCCAATAAGGTGACCGTCTGCCGGAGGTATAGCGGGAACAGGTGCGGAATTTGGGCTTGGCCATCACGCCCTCCTGAGTCGTATAAATAAGCCGCAAAATACCCCATGTCTTACAAAAAAGACAAACAGCGCCATCGCACCTATCTTGCAAACCCAATCCCCATGCGCCCTCTACGAGGAAGACGATGTGCGGGAAGGCTGTACCTGGGTTGTCCATTGTAGGGGCGTGTGGCGCACGCCCGTCTTTGGTCCGAACGTACAAGAGGGCGCACGCCATGCGCCCCTACAGTGTTCGACCACGGCAACGCCCATTCCCACTGGCAGGTGCCCCCACGCGTGCCCCGGCCAGCCAAAACCGCCACTCCCTGGCACCAAACGGATCATACGTGGAGGGGCGTGTGGCGCACGCCCGTCTTCAGTCCGAACGTACAAGAGGGCGCACGTCATGCGCCCCTACAGTGTTCGACCACGGCAACGCCCATTCCCACTGGCAAGTGCCCCCACGCGTGCCCAGCAAGCCGCACTATTAAAAATCGCCCCACCACGCATCCGCGCATGCCCCGGCCAGCCGAAACCGCCACTCCCCGGCACCAAATGAATCATACTTGTAGGGGCGTGTGGCGCACGCCCGTCTTCGGTCTCTCCACACCATTCCGCCCAACTTCGCCCCTGACATGGTGGTCTGAAAACTCTGGCCCCACCGTTTCTTTGTTCTCTCTGTGCCCTCTGTGGTTAAATCTTTGGTTCTATGATTTTGCCCTGAAAAAGACGACCCTACGGACGAATGCAGATCAAATCTCGCGGCCTGGTGAGGGCTTCAGCGTTTATCAGAAAAGAGATAAATACCGACGAAGCTCAGCGACGCTGAACTAGCCGAAGTGCGCGTTGGCGGGATGTGTCAGAATTTTTTTATGCAACGAACTTTATACTCTTTGTCCCTTCCCAAAGCGTGGAGATGCCAATCTCTCTAAGCTTTTCAAGTTGATTCGTAATTGTGGCAAAATGATTGCCTGCCAAAACGCCAGCCTTGGATGCAAAATGTACGCATCCATAAGCGATTAATATTTCAGTTTCACTTTTTCCTTTTGGGTACAGCAATATTTGTCCGGGTGATGGGTAGGAAGTAGCATCTTCGTACCCTAACGAAAAATCCATGCTTCCCAATGGGATCCATACTCCCTCACCACTCCAGCGAACGTGGACAATGTTCCCCACAAATGGCATAGCTTTACGAAATGCTTTGCATGTTTCTGGTGACTTCTGATCTTCAAAATCAGCCCGAAATATATGCCCGTCGATTTCAATATTCATGATTTCCCTTGGGTTTTCGATGGTTTTGCTTAACGTCTGGATCACTGGCGTGAAGTATGAGCGTCCCGTTGCAAGTTGTCGTTCGGCCATTTGAAAATGAGGCTCATCCATCCGTAAGTTTTTTTACTGCAAGGAATTGAAATATAAGGGAATGTCACGAAAGCCTAGAGAGCCGCCTCGTCCGCGTCCGCCGGTTTTAGGATGTAAAAGTGGATGAAGACATCCTTATCCAAATCAAGAGTGGTGGGTTTTGGATACGATTGCATACAAGCAAATCCAGCCTGTCCCTGTATCCTCTCTGTGCCCTCTGTGGTTGAATCTTTGCACCGAGGCCAGAAATACGCAACACCACCCCGATCCCGCTCGTCGGGACGTGTGGCGCACCCCCATCTTCGGTCAACTCACACAGCGAAAAGCAACACCGGAATCTGTCAATCGTGAAACTCCTCCCGAAGAAACTCCCCCTCTTCGTTCAAAACAAACGTCACCATGCGGAAGTAAAATCGTGGCCCTGACTGGTCGTGAATAATCTGCAAATGCCCGCCGCACTCGTGCGTAAAATCATATGCAATGTTGGTTTCAGGATCGAATGTGACCGGAGCGGTCCGTTCAGACCAGCATGTGAGACACCGAGCGTTCGATTTCCGCCTCTTCGCAATTTCAAGCAATGCGCTGAGTTCGGCTATAGCTTTATCCAGCCATCGAATTTCCGACTCCAAATGCCTCTTCTCTTCGCGATGCCGAAATTTGGCAAAAAGCCCCCGATGCAACTCTCGCTGGCGACGGCGTGCTTCAAGCCGCCTGCGCTCTTTCGAATCCAACTCGTGGTGCAATTTGCTGCGATGCATCTTTTCGATATCGGAATAGCCTGCACAGTCGTAACACCACCCTTTGAAACGGCCCGTCTCGACGATCTCACCGCTCGATGTTTGATAGCGAACCCGAAAAGGACGGTACATCTCGCGTGTTTCGTAGTCGCACCCAGTGCAGACAATCCTTGCTGAATCAATTGACATCGCGGTAGTCCTCAAAAATCAAAAAAATACTTCTGGCGGACAACATCTCTACTCGGATTCTTGAAAAGTGTCATTGTCCTCTGCCTCATCCGGAGGAGTTGACGCTGACATCTCGTCCGAAAACATACTTGTCACTTGAGTGTGCTGTCGCGCACGCAACAGTAAATCACCAAGATGTTCTCCATCCATGTTTTCCCAGTCCAGTTTGTCCAGGTGCAGCAGTTCCTGGTTGAGATCCTCCGGGGGGCATCGTAGTGACAACCCAAAATTAAAACTATTGATGTATTCTATCGATTATTATCGTTTCCATGGCATATTTTCCCAACTAAAAAATTCATAAACTGCTGATTCTGCAATGCTATATTCATCGCCCTTTGCATTGAACCGCTTATAGCTTACATTTGCATCTTTCAAAAAATATTCAGTTAAGGAGAGTATTCCTTCAATATCATCTTCCATAATTTGCTCATACGACAACTCAAAAAACTCTGCAAGCTTTCTTGCATTTAGACTCTTGTCCTGCTTTTCGTGCGAAACAATTTCAGCGTAGCGAAGCATACCTGCAATAACAACAGCAAGCCTATGCGTTATCCCCTCAGGCACCAACTTTTGCAGCATATCTATCCATGTGCCATAAACCTTTTTCCCGACAACTTCTTCAATCATTCCACTTCCCGTAATATATTTGCTTTGCCTTCGATTAAGCTAACGTTTGGATCACTGGCGCGAAGAATGAGCGTCCAATACCTTTCATTTCTCAAAATTACTCTTCAACCGGGTAACCTGAAGAAATTTGTCGAGATTGAAAGCGTCTACATACTGATCGGTATCCATTTCTTGAGCCAACTCTTCCATGCCTGGCATGGACCTGGCTGCTTTATAGAATGAACGCAAATAAGGAACAACACGGAAGCCTAAATCCTGAACCATATGGTGAGCTAAATCCGCGAAGCCTCGCGACCCAGCCTCTATGTGAAACGCGGCCATCTCCATACCTAAAGCGGCAAACTCAGGATCAAATTTTACATTACACTGGTCGGCTGGTCTCTCCCTGAGCATCTTTGATTTTTGATCAGAGAAAGAAGACCTATATATTTTAGTCATAGTGTCCCCTGCTTAGTCTTTGCGCATAGATATTTTTCCACCCAACGCGCCCGTTAAATAAAGCCTAGATCGAAACAAAATCAGCGTCACAGTAACAAAACTTTTTTGTACTTCTAACAACATTTTCGCTCATTCCAATTTTCTAATACAAATAGCGCTATTGCATGTGCAGCATGGATGGTAAAACGCGCATGTCGCGGTTTTAAATTATAGATTTTACGCCCTTCTCCATGAGCGGAGCTGGCATGTGTTCTAAATGCACCAATTCCAGCTACAACATAAACATCCCGAATAAAATTTTCGTTAAGTCTGTATCCTGAATTGAACCTGGCTCAAAACCTAGATCAGTGATTGCGATAACCCAAAATGCCCAGATAGCCCGGGGTGTGATCACCGAAATTAGCCCACCTCCAGCAACCCCTTCATCTTGGGAAAGCCAACTCAATCCAAGATGGAGGAAAGGAGGTATGCTGAATGTGGAACAATTTGAATTTATCCGTACCAGCCATCGTGTCTATGGTCTGTCCATATCTGAAATCGCCAGGAAAACCGGGCGCTCACGAACCACGATACGCAAGGTCCTGCGCAACGAGCACAGCGGCTATGCCATCAGGAAGCAGCACCCGATGCCGGCATTAGAGGGCTTTGCGGAGGCCATCCATTCCTGGCTTGAGCAGGACACGCAAAGGCCCGTAAAGCAGCGGCATTCCGTGAGGTGGATCTTTCGCCGGCTGGCCAATCACTCCCTCTGTGCCCTCTATGGTTCAGTTGTCAATGTCCACCAAACAAACCATTTAGGACCCCAAATAGCCTTTATAGGGCCCCTGAAAGACCATTCGCAGAGGAATTATTATATAATTCTAAACTGTTGGCGTGGCCCGACCCCGCACACATCGAACTCGTCCATTTACCAGACTTTTTTACCACCATGATATCTCGGAGGAGACAAGTCCATTTGCAACTTCCTGGCCAGGGCGTCGACTCTGTCTGCCGGCAGGTGCTGCAGTAGATATTCAATCAGATCCTCCTGCCGAGCCTGGCCGAAGACCATGCGGTAAACAGCCAGGGACTGCTTCAGGGCCTGATAGAAATGCTGCTCCCGGGACAGTGGCAAAGAAGCCAGGCAACGCTGGATTGTCGCCCCGTTTTCCGTGAAAAAGACCCAAAAAGGCACCAGCCCCCGGCTTGCTACGCGATGCTCCTGATCCCCGGCTTCGAAGAGAGTTTGCCAGGGATCTCGGCCAGACCCGCTAGCCAGAGAGGAAATATAGGCTATAGCCACGTTCTTGCGGACCGCATGCCCCTTATATCGAAGAATGCGCCCCTCTCGCTGCTCCAGGTCCACCGGATTGGACGGCAGGTTCCAATGGGTGATCGAGTGGCAGTACGGATGGAAGTCGAGACCTTCTTGCCCCACCGAGGTCGTGGCCAGGACAAAGGGCCAGAAAGGCGAGTTGAAGGCCTCGCGGACCTGGTTCTCTCTAGCGGCCGAAGTCCCATCCTCTGAAGTCTGCTGCCCGAAGCGCAGAGCAAAATGGCTGCGCATGTTTTTGCGTTTGATCGTAATATCGCCGTTGCCGCCAAACTGAATATCGTCCGCTTCGACCCGGGCCGTCTTTAAGGACAAAGCCCGGCGCATGGCCTGACCGATTTCCGAAACCGCCTCGGGATATTCATTTCCTGTAACACCCAAATACTCGTTCAGGATGTGCACATATTCGTCCAGGACGGACTGAAGGCCGCCTTCGGCGCAGTATTCCAGGACGTTCTTCCAGTAGGGCCTGCTGTCGTCCAGGCCCCGGAGGAGGGCCTGGTTCTTGGTCTGGTTGAATAACCGCCGGAAGGCCCAGGCTGTCCGCCCCCCCTGGTTGCGAGTTTCCAGAGATAGAACCTCCTTATTTGTGGACCGGATTCGCCCGAATGCGCGCAGGCTGCAAACCGCTGGGCTGGCCAGGGCCAGCAGGGCCAGGATCTGGGCAAGGTCCCTGGGCGGCCGGCCGAGGTCGCCAAAGCCTTCGAAGACCAGTTCTTGAGCCTTGTGGACATGCTCATGCCAGCCAGAAGCCTGCTCAGAGCTATGCTCTTCATCGTTTTCGCCCATCCAGATTCGGTCCAGCTTTTTTTGGCCAAACCAATCCCGAGTTCTCTCACCATCCTCCTGGAGATCCAACAGGATCGGCACGATCCAGTACCAAGCCGTGTCTGGCTGACCGGTATTATCATGGGGCAGGTTCAGGTTCTGGAGCAACCGCTCGAATTTGGCTGTGAGCCGAGACAAGAGATCCGAAAGGTTCGGTGACTCAAGCCCATTGGCCACGGCCTGCTGCAACACGGGCAAGGGGTCTCCCACTCGGGCCAGGGTTGGGCTAGGATAGAGCATAGCCAGGACAGGCATGCCGGCAGGAACGCCGTCTTGCCTGCGAAAGTCGAGAAGGCGGCGATACTCGCCCCTCGCTGCTGGAGTGTTCTTGGGCTGAGTCTCAAAGGAGGAGAAGGCCAGCCGGTCGGCCTCGTAGCTTAGGAAGGCTGAAATGGTCTTAGGCACCACCGTCCAAGTAGAGAAAATCATTCGCTTGGTCAGATTGTGGTCCTTGTGCTCGGCATAGATCCCTTCGGGACGGTAATAGGGCAGCGTCGGGGGCAGCCAGAGCAGTCTCCACAGGCCCTGCTCCAGGGTCTCCTTCTTGAGCTGCCTTAATTTGGCGTTCCGCGGATCGAGCTGTCTGAACTGTTCGATGTCTTTCCAAGGAAGGCTCAACCAGGGGCTGTTTGTAAGCAGCCCGGCGATTTGACCGGACTGCCCGTTCCTGATTGCTGACTTGATTTGCTCCTTGAGCTTGTAGCCGTCCATGAAGCAAAGAAGATAGGGCGAAGCCTTCCAGTATTCCAGAAAGTCGCCCGCGCCGAGGAGGTCGGAAAGCTTCTGGCCAGCCAGGTAGTCCATAATCTCGCCGTCCTGCGGCATGACTTCCAGACAACACTCGCTAAGCATGGAGCCGTGACCGCCCTGACCGGTCTCGCGTTCGGTGCGGACCATGACCTGTCTGAGTCTGGACTCGATGTCCTCTTTCAAACGGAAAAGATCTTCGGAATTGCCCTGGACATCCTGATACAGACAGCGGCGATAATCCTTGAGCAAACGGCGCAGCTCGGCGGTCCGTGCGGAGTCATCTTCAAGGAACTCGACGGTGCGTAGGAAATCCTGATGGTGGTCTTCATCCTCCTGATACAAGGTGTACATCTTATAAGGTGTGGCCGAGAGGAGCATAGTCCTGACTTGGGTGGTATCGTCTTCGTACTCGAAGAGCTCCCGGGCCAAACGGCTGGCCTCGGATTCCCCGTCCAAAAGGTCCTTGAAGCGCTGGAACTCGTCCAGGATGACCAGGTCAGGTTCCAAGGCCTTGATGCAGGTTCTGGCCAGCACGGCCCGGATTTGGCCGACAAGCTGGTTCCGCTCCCGGGAGATGTCCTGGGGAACCTGCTTGGGATTGCCAATGGAAGAATATTCAACGCAGATACGTTTGAAGCGCTCTTTCAGGCCGGATTGGATTCGACCCGCTTGTTGTCGGTCCACGCGTTCCAGGGCCTGGCAAAAATCCGAAGCCAGGCTGTGATCGAAGCACTGCTCCCTATGGAATCTGCGGAGTTGGTTCAGCCAGAAGTCCCGGTTCTCCACCCAGCCCTGCATCAGGAGATCCAGGCCCCGGAGATCGACGTCCCAGGCTGAGCGGAGCAGCCAGTACAAGAGCACACGCTCTTCCCAAATGCCCAGGCTGGACCGAAGTTGGAAGGAGGTTCCCGGAGTAAAGGAGACGAAGTTGAGCTTGGAATCCAAGCTGTGTAGGTACCTGGGCAGCAAAGTGATGCGCTTGGCGTGGGCGAAGTCTTTGCGCCCGGTGATGTTCAGGCGGTTGATGTTCTGTCGGGCGATGTCTGCGTTGGAACAGATATAGACAACATCGATGCGGTCAATTTCCCCCCAGAGATGCTCAATGGCTTTGGCAATAACTCCTCTGGCCACTAGTGTCTTGCCCAGGCCGACCTCGTCAGCGATTAGAAACCGACGGCTTCCGGGATTCAGGTAGAGTCGATCGAAGACATACTCCACCGTGTCCCGCTGAAAGGGCTTCAATCCGTTAAGGATGGTCTGGCAGTCCGGCTTTTCAATCATTTCAGGACTCCTTGCCTAGCTTGCCAGACTGCCTCCCAGATGGCCAAGAAACCATCCGGAAGGAGCTTGCGGCCCTCATCGGTCCGGCAGAGATCCTTGACCAACCTGTCGATGCGATCAAGCCTACCCGGGTCCCGGTGCAGGGACCGGAGCATGGATTCAAAGAGGGGCACGTTGCCGGGGTCGCCGGCTTGTCTTTTCGACTTGCCGTAGTGCAAGCCCCCCATGTTCATACTGTCTAAACTATCCTTGTCGCTGAGCAGCAGGAGCAGGAGACGCAAGACCTGGGATTGGTTGTGCAGGAGCGACTGCAGTAAATGTTCGTACCGGTCGGCTGGCGCGCCGAGAAGCTCGGCTTTGATCACGCAGCGGGCCTGAGCGCTGCAGCCATTTCTTTGGCCGGTAACGGCAAAGGCGAAAAAGGCGGTCATGGCCTGCTGGCTGACGGAAAAATTGAAACTGAGATTCCGATCAGACTCTATCTGTTTGCGATTTTCCGGAATTGTGATCGGCCAGCATTGGACCTGGAGATCGTCGGGAATGTCCTCGACGTTTTCGGCTGGGGCAAGGGAAAGATTGCAGGCCTCGTTTTCCAATTCAGAGACTTGAGCCCGGAATGCGGTCCGACCGAGGAGGCAGATGACCTGATCGATCTCGTTCTCAAGCCGACGCTGTTCAGCGTCGGTTTCGTCTTGAGACGTATCTGAAGGTGTGAACTCTTGAAGCATCCCCCAAAGGGAATCCTTCTCACTTGCCCGGCCGAGGATGCCCTCGATACCCACCTGCTCTCGCGGACCGCGTAGCTCGACCAAAAACTCGATATTGGAATGGAAAGCGGCCTCGGTGGCATTGGCCGAACCAGTCCAGAGCCTGCTCTGCCCCTTTTCATCCAGGACAAAGAGTTTGGCATGCAAGCCGGAAAGCAACTCCGGCGCCCCCGCATGATCCGCTTCCTGATCGTCTGCTATCGGGCTCGCCTCCTCAGGAAGAATGAAGACCTTGTCAAAATCGCGGAGACTCTCGGCAGGCATACCTTGCACCGATTCCAGCCTGGTCAGCAGAAGGCTGCTGGAATACTTAGCGGGCAATTCAGCCATGGTCTGCTGGGTCAGGAAAGGTGAAACGATCAGGAATTGCTCCCCGGTCTGGGGAAAGGCAAAGGGGACGGCCCGGGGCGTTCCCAAGGGATGAAAGGCCAGTTGCTCGAACCCGTTTGGCGGCTCGAAGTTGATATTGGCAAGTTCCCGGCTGATGAGGGCGATCGAATCCAAGGCAGTCTTTGAGAGGGAATAAACCGCCAGAGAAGGCAAATCATTCAAGAAGTTCGCTAGTGGACTGTTCTCTTGCCGATCGCCTTCAGTTTTCTGGCCGTCCAGGCAGAGAACGGTATCCCAGGACCTGTCAAAGGTCAGGTTCCGGCTCAGGCACAGGAGGCGATAGAAAACGGTGTTTGCTGGAGAGATGTACCTGAGCAGCCAGAGCTTGGGATGGAAGACGCCGCCGCCCTGAGGATTGACCTGGATGACCGACTCCTCCAGGTACGAGAAGAGCCGTTCCTGGGGTTTGGGGACCTGTATCCGGCCGCTCTGGCAGAAGATGTGCATCCGACCGGCGAAACGCCGCAATGATTCGAGCATGGCCATAGGATCACTGTTCGGTCTGCCCTGCGAGTCCTCACGTTCGAAGATGGTGAAGGCCAACGGCGTTGTTAAGAGGGCTTGCAGATCCAGGGAGTAGGTCGTTCCCAGGCAGCGGTCCAGTTCAAACCCAGGCGGCGGGCGAAGCGATTCCAGGAGTAGCGTCCGATTGCCCGGCTTAAGCATATCCCTCACCTCCCATAAGAGGCCTGCGGATATCCTCCATCAGTTGCTGCACCACCTTCCAGCGAAAGTCGAGGCGATCCGTCCCAGACTTGCCACTCCATAGCTCAAGAGCCCGGGGGTTATGCAGCCTGGCCAGGTTCTTCTTCAGGGAGCGCTCCCGGTTGCTGAGCAGAACCCTAGCCTGCTGATTTTCGATGATCTTGGCCGGATCGTCCTTGTCCATGACCAAATGACGCCAGTCTCGGATAAAGCGCTTGGAGTGCTCCGGCACCCGAGGGTCGTCCGCCTCGGCCATGGACCAGAGTGCTTCAAGGTCCCACGTGGCCAGCTCGTCTCTTCGCCCGTCGATCATGGCCGCCCACTGGCTCAAGCCGTCGCGGTAATCGTCCTGAAGCTTTTCGGAGGGCAGTTTTTCAGCCAGCATCAGATTATACAGCAAGGCCGCACCGTGAATGATTTCGGAAAAGTTTCGACTGTGCCGGAGTTGATCCTGCAAGTGCAGCGGCACCTCTGCGTACTGGGGGTGGTTCCAGGGGAAGTCGATCGAGGTTGACGGGTGGCCGCGTTCGACAAGGAAGGCCAAAAACGTTCCCGGATTGCGGGCCATGACCCGGTCCTGCAAGTACTCGGCTTGCTGGAAGCTTAGGGCAAACTCGGCCTGGCGGGGGAAGTCGTCTGGCCGGGGCGGCAGTCCAGGATGCCAAGCGGATGGAAAAGGCTCTGATTCGTTTGCAGCAGCATGGTTGCAGCACTTTTCCGAAGCGAGAGCCAGGCTTTCGTGATATTGGTCCTGCGTCCCAGAAAAGAGTCGGATGCCCCAGTGGCCAAGACCATTCCAGTAGACCGAACTGGGGAGTCTACGCAGCTTTGCTTTGGCTTCAACTCCGATGGTCCCGACAGGGTCGCTGGAGCTGGCCAGGGCCTGGATCAGGGCAACTTCCTTGGACCGGCCTTCCTGCTCAATGGCATATTGAGAAGCGAGCCGCCCACGGGCGCACTCACGTTCCAGCTCTTGATACATCCAGGGAATGAACAGGTGGTACTTGGCACGGGTCTGGATGGTCGAGGTGCCGGGGAAAAGGAGGTCGGACAGAGCATCACGGGTGGTGCCAATCCCCAGCTCATCCAATGTGCCCTGGTCACCGAAGGCCTGGATGACATCCAGGGCCTTCCGTCGCTCCGATTCACAGTAATCAAGCCAGGCGAATGTGGAAGCCATATCCTGCCTTTTTCCATTTTGCTGAAAGCTTGTGGTCCGGGTTCCAGTTTTGCTGCCTCTCGATTTGGATCAACGACACAACCGTTGTGGCGCGCTCCAGCCACCTCTGTAGCCCCTAATTCGTGCTCGTTTGCCTCGACCACGGTGCCTCCTCTGGGAACCGAGAAAGCGGCCAATGCGCACAGCCAGCGCGTTTCAGGAAAATACACTGGCCCCGTGCGGCTCTCTGTGCCCTCTGTAGTTGCATCTTTGGCGCTATGTTTTTGCCCACAAAATGGCGGCTCTAAGGCCGCACACAAGGCCTTTTTGTCTTACTTTTTTTAGCGATTCCATAGAATTGGCCAGGTCCGACCCCGAAAAGACTGTTGCGACATAAGGACATCTCCTTGGTTTTGAGGCGGTGGTGCCATTGTCCCAAATCAGTGTCCAACAAAACTGTAACCCGGACCAAGTTACTTTTACTGTCTAAACAAAAAGGTGAAGCTGTACACCTCCAGCACCCCTTTTCATCTTGGGAAAACCACTCCATTCCAAAATGGAGGCAAGGAGATATGCTTAAGGTAGAACAATTTGAATGTATCCGTCACAGCTATCGTATATATGACTTGCTTATATCTAAAATCGCCAGGAAAATAAGGGGTGCACGAAAAACGATACAGACGGACTTTCGCAACGAACACTGCAGCTATGAACCAAGAAGTATCAACCGATCCCGGCGTTAGAGGGCTTTTCGGAGGTTATGGATTTCTGGCTTGAGCAGGACAAGCAAAAACCGGTTCCTCACACAAATCTGTGCCTGACTTGAGGCCAAAAACTTGAAAAGCATGAGCCCTCTCGGGTAGTTAGGTAGTTACCACACAAACCTATCACCCAGGAGGAACTCATGCTCGTGTCCCAGTTAACCAAATTGACGCTGGATATTCAAGGATTTCGTGTCGGTCGGGTTCAAGGTGATACGAGCGGGATCACCGTAGATATAGCCCCAGACCGGCGTCATCTGCTCTTTTGCAGCCGCTGCGGCAGCGCTGCCAAGTATCGGGATACCCTTACAAGTCGCTATTTTCGCCATGTCCCTCTTTGGGGGATCCCTGTATGGCTCCGGTACAGCCCCCGCAGAGTTCGGTGCGGACATTGTGGCGTCAAGGTGGAGTATTTCCCCTGGAGCACAGGCAAACATCGGTTCACAACGGCTTTTGCCCACTTCCTGGCTTCGTGGGCCCGGTTACTGCCCTGGAAACATGTAGCACAGCTTTTTGGTTGCTCCTGGGGTACCGTGGCCGCTGCTGTTGACCAGATTGTCGAGTATGGTCTGGCCCATCAAGATCTCTCGAATCTGACGCACATTGGGATTGACGAAATCTCCCGAGAAAAGGGCCAAGTATACCTAACCAATGTCTACGACCTGAATACCTCCAGACTCGTATGGAGCGGGGAAAAACGGACAAAGGCAACAATTACCAACTTCTTCACCTCGCTTGGCCCTAGCAAGATCGATAAGCTTGAAGGGGTCTGTTGCGACATGTGGGAGCCGTATACCCAGGTCATTCAAGACAAGGCCCCGAAAGCGACGATGGTCTTCGACAAATTCCACATTGTCCGGCATCTCAATGAAGCCGTTGACCAGGTCCGTAGAGACGAGATCCGGGAGAAGGGCCAAAAGCACAAGGATCTGGTTAAAGACACCCGATATATCTGGCTCAAGAACCCGTGGAACCTGACTGACAAGCAGGCATCTCGGTTGAGTGCACTGGAAAAACTCAATCTCAAAATCAACAGGGCGTATTTACTCAAGGAATCATTTCGCCAGTTCTGGTCGTATGAGTGCAGGACTTCAGCCAAAGATTTCCTCGACAAGTGGTTCTGGTGGGCGACGCATTCCAGGCTGAAGCCAATGCGAAATTTTGCTTGGATGCTGCGCCGCAAAGAAGAAAATATTCTCAGTTATTTCGACATGCCCATCAGCAATGGCTCGGTGGAAGGCCTCAACAATAAGGCTAAAGTCATTAGTCACAGAGCATACGGGTTCAGGTCGGCCAAGAACTACATCCGGAATCTGTACCATTGCATGGGCGGGCTACCTGAACCCCAAATTATGCACAGATTTGTGTGAGGAACCCAAAAACCCCAAAGCAGCAGAATACCGCGAGGCGGAACCTTCGCCGACTGGCCCAACAACACGAAATGCAAATTTCGTCTGTCCCTTTATTCCACATTGATATATAAACACGCTGCTTTATAATTTTTAATCAGCTCTAATCTATAAAGTTTACTATTGTGTTTTCCGATAAAAATATCTGGCTAATGCATAATCAGCTCTATCGAGCATAAGTTGCTTATAGAATGCTGCACTCCAATAATCAATAAGATCATTTTTTACTGAAAAGACTTTTTTTTCTCTATCTAATACAAACCAGTCTTTGCCTTTATTGCTCAAGTACTTCAAAGGCATATTCATGATATGCCTTTCTACTCTTTGCAGAGAAATCTCCTCTGGGTTCTCTTTCCTATCCAAATCATCATAATCTGATAGATATTCAGGGTGATTAAGGTAATAACTTAAAAACCCTTGAGCAATTTCAGAGACATTCCATGAGACTCCCTCAAATGAGAGCAATGTTTTGAGAACAACCATCTTATAAGACTTGACCGGGTTCAAATCTTTTTCCAGATACTCCAGAAACGACTCGCCTTGAGTTCCTAATAAGTTCTGTTCAAAATCCAACAGGTCTTTAAATGCTTTTTTGGTCTTAATCCAGCTTCCAAAATACTTAATGAATGCATGGGGGTCTGCTTTTTGGGGATCGGCATAAAATTCACAAAGTCCTGGAGAAATAAGCCCTAAATCCTGTACCACCTCGTCATAAAGGGCTCGTAACTGCTCTGCTCTGGACATGGGAGCAATCTCCCTCAGCTTACTCTCCCATATTCTTTGCACTTCCAGATCAGGTGAAACAAAACATCCCTTAGGCGGATTGCTTAAATCAAGTTTGCTTTCCTTTGAACCTTCACTATCCTGGGTAAATTCTTGAATTGAGGTATAGCCGGCCAAGGCCAAGGGCGCTACATGTGCAGTTCGAAAATTACCGACAAAATCTATGACCACAAGATGCTTTTCCACATCTTCGCTCTGTATCTTTCGAAGCCCTCGGCCAAGTTGCTGGAGAAAGACTGTAAAAGACTGGGTAGGCCTAAGGAGCAGTACATGGCTGAGCTTAGGGATATCGATGCCCTCATTGAAGATATCCACGCAACATATAAGCTTGAGAGGATCATTTTCCTCCTCAAGCCTGGCCACGGCTTCTTCTCTTTGATCCTGCGAAGAATCGCCTACCAAAGCCATGGCCTCAAAATCATGCTCCTGGGTCAAACGCGCAGCTGTATACTGGGCATGGTCAACTGAGCTACAAAATGCCAAGGCCTTTATCTTACCCTGGTACGGGAGAAATTTTTTCAAGTTATTGGCAATAATGGTTGTTCTGGTGTCATTTGCCAGGGCCTTGGTCAGTTCTTCTTGATCATAATCTGTTCGTTTCCAGGAAATCTGGGCATAATCAGTCGGATCATGGACAGCGAAGTACTGAAAAGGGGCCAGCAATTCTTTGTCAATGGCCTGGAAAAGCCTCATTTCATATGCAATATTGTAATCGCATAGCCAGAGGACATCCCGTCCATCCATGCGCTCAGGAGTAGCTGTGAGACCTAACAGGAAATCGGGCTGAAAATAATCCAAGACCCTGCGATAGGTAGCAGCCATGGCATGGTGGAACTCATCCATGACAATGTAGTCAAACTCCTCGGGATGAAAACGTTCCATATTGTCCTGCCGTCCCAAGGTCTGGATCATAGCAAAAACAGCCCTTGACCCATGTGAGATCTCCTTGCTCCTGCCGCTGAAGATCTCCAACCCCTCTGGGCCAAGGACATGGGAAAAACTTTCCTTGGCTTTTCTGAGGATGTCTTCTCTGTGGGCGATAAAAAGGCATTTGTCTTTGCCGCTTTGAATGAAGTCAAATGCAGCCAAATAGGTCTTGCCCACCCCGGTGGCTGCAATAACCGCTCCGGACCTGGCTTTTCTGTTTCTGAGTTTCAAAAGCCCTTCCAGAGCCTCACCTTGGGCGATGTTGGGGCTCACTGATTCTGATTCACTTTTGGATTGCTTTCTTTTCCCGTATGCAGCAGCGCTGTCTGCCCCAATGCCCGGCTGAACTGGGCTTTGCTCCTCGCTTCCATACGCATCAGACGGCTTCTCTCTTTCCTGAAAAACATCCCTGTGTCGCTTCCTGTAACCGGCCAAAAAATCATCGGTAACATGCACACACTCATTGGCCCACAGGGATTCAAACTCATGAACTATCTTTTCCCATGGAGTCTGCTTATTTTCAAAAGGAAGGTTGATCTCCCCGGCTGAGTAATAGTTCCATTCAATGTTATCGGAAAACCCACCCTGAGATAAGTTGGAAGATCCAATGATAGCCGAGCCTTTGCCAGTTCTGTGCTTGAATATATAGGCTTTGACATGAAAATCTCGCTTGGGCTGGATATGAAAAGGGATATCAGGGGGATGGAATACCTTAACATTCAAGTAAGGCACATGATCACGCAGATGGGTCAGATACTCGGGCTTAATAAAACCGTTCATTGTAGACAAGATGACTCTGGCCTCTCCTCCTTTGCAGATAAAGCGTTCAAATTCACTGATCAAAATATTGGTTATTGCCGGGGAGTAAAAGGCCGATGCTATCCAAACCTTGTCACTACGTTCCATTTCTCCTCGAAAAAGATCCAATAAGGAGTCTATTTCCAAGTGAGAACATACATAACTCGGGCTCTGCTGTAATCTGTGACTGAGAAACTGCCCGTCAACGCTTTCCAGAAAAAGGCCCTGCTCAAAACCGCCTCTTTGCTCCCGTCGTAGTTCCATTTCAGAAATCAGGTCATCAAAGCTATAGCCCAACTGCTTCAGGATGGTTAATACAACTTCCAGGACATCGGCTGACTCCTTAAGCACAGAGGGCTTCTCTCCCACCTGAACCTCTGTGAACAGTTCATAAGCCTCTTCCAAAAGCTTTTGACTTGCTGCCTGGGTCAAATCCTGGCCCGAAAGACTTAAGACAGTAGGTTGGTGATCGTTATCCCGAATGATGGAAGGAATCTTGTCCCGGACAAGCTTATGGTAATAGATAGGATGTGAGCCTGAGTCGTTTGGCATAGGGATGCTTGCTGTTCCTTTCACTCTCTGATCGAATTAAATACTTATTTTACATTCATTTAAAACAACATGTTACGCCTGAATTTGGAGCACAAAACTCATCCAGATATCACTGGCCCGGATCTTGGACTGCTGTTCAAAATATTCCAAACAATTCAAGCCGAAATCTTCGAATATATGCATAAGATCATCTTTTGACCACAGGTAAAAGACCCGTCCATCAGGTCTGTTTTGCGCGCCCTGCCCCTGCTTCATAGTCAGGAGCACATGTCCCTCGGGTTTGAGAACCCTTAGTATGCGTGAAAATATGAGCTGAAAACGCTCATATGGCACATGGACCAGGGCCCCGACCAAGAGCAGGGCATCCATATCCATTCTTTGAAAATCAAAGCTCTCAAAATCAGCTTCGATTACCGAAAGCCCTGTATGCCGCCGGGCCAGCTCAGCCAGAGCCGGGGAGCTATCCAGCCCAGTGCAATTAAAGCCCCTTTTCTGCAGCCAGAGCATGTCCCGGCCTGCACCGCAGCCAACGTCCAGGATATAGGTCCCTGGCTGTAGATACTTGCTAAGGGGCTGCAAAAATGATGAGGGATCAACCCCAAAGGTCTGCTCAAAATAAGCCTGGGCCTGGCTTTGGTAGAAGATTTTTGAGGACATAGGTACAATAAAATCCATTAATCCTGAGAAAATTTATACACCTAATTTGGTTCTTCGACGCAAGCTATGGAATTTCTTTTAGCCACTACATAACGAGCGACCCTCTTTTAGCTCCCTTGAGGAGGTCCTTAACCGGGGCAGCGATGAGATAGATCATGGTAATGAAAGTTCGTTCATTCCTAGAGCGTCGGGCTCGGGATTTGGCCGCCTGAAAAAGGCTATTTAGCCCTTCGAGCCTGGGGTTTGTATGATTGGACACTCAGCGCTTTAAAATACGCCCAGCAAACTCTTTTAACAGGACAGGGGTGATATACTTGGTGCAGATATCACGTTCGGAAAGGGAATTGTTGGGCATACCTTCTCCAGAGACACTGAATTAGGAAAAACGCAAAACGCTCGGCCAGCAAGCAGTTATCTAAATTTTAAAAATCTTTTCATTGTGCCACGCCAAATGGTCTTTGTTCGGTTGGAAACCAGTATCTGAAGGTGTCCATATTTTTTTCCCGTGCAACGCATAATAGTCGCGCCCATTGTGGAAATCTTCTCGGACCTTACGACTGACCTCAAAATGGTTCTCAGGGATCACGGTGACATACCCTCGATCGAAAAGCCTGTGCACATCGGACCGGAGCAATAAGCCATTCGTAATGCTGTGTTCCCCACCCTCGCTGAAAGGCCTGATATGGGCCGCATCCAGGGCGGGAAGGACCTTTTCCTGCGTCACGGCACATCGACGTTCATAGGCGTCGGTCACGAGCACCCGGAATGTTCCCTGCCCCAAGCGTGGGCGCACCAATTGCGGCTCTCCGTATTGGGGTATCTCGTCATGCATACGCTGGGATATGGAAAGGGCAGATTGAACTTGCCGCCAAAGCGAAAGGCCGGGTTCAAGGATGAGGTCATAGCTCCGGCCCTGGACGATGTTGGGCTTCCAATCATGCGGGACCGGTATCCACGCTGGCCTCTCAAGAAAAAAGGGCTGCTCGAGAAGAATACAGCCGATGGTATAATCTGCTCGCCTGTCTTCCTCTTGTCGCCTGTACCTGGCGACTCTGGATCGCATTTGCGGCAGATCCCACGCCCCGTTGGCTATGCCGAAGGATTCCCAGGCCAGACTTATCGGCAACCGCGTTGCATGGGCAAAAATGCCACCGCCAACTATATAGTTATTAGGACTGTGGAGCTTGAATAAAAACAACTCCCCGGGTTGCAGGGCACGAAATTGTCTGGAACCAGAAGGTTGCCAAAAGTTCACCTCTTCCAATTGCGGCTGGCTTTGGAGGAGTTCAAACCAATTGTTGTCTGTTATTCCGACAAAGGCTTTCATTCTTTCGCCCCCAATATCCACAGACGCTTGCGGCATAGCTTGAATAAAGTATGCGCTTCCGTCGGCTATCGCTGCGCTCCAGTCGACTTACGCGGCCTTCAAGCCCGGTGCTGACTTTTACCACAGCCGCGCTATTCTCTACGACAAAGGGTATTGCTGCAAACAATTTTGGCCAACATAGTGTCCGAAAGTGTTCTTGCGCTACGTGGCCCATAGACTGGCGTCCAAGTCGTCCAAAAAGTATGTGAAAACACTACAGACTCGGTTTACACCGGGGCTCAACAGTGGGTACCAGACTCCTCGTTCAGAGGCAACGAGAAACACTTGGATAGGGAGATTGGAAGATGCTGAAATTGGGGGGATTTTGGGATTCGGGGATTCGGAAGAAGCGGGCGCCAAACGCAAAAAAGCCTTGCAATCGCGAACGATTACAAGGCTTTTATTTTTTGTGGTGCCGAGGGGGGGAATCGAACCCCCACGGGACTAGCCCACAGCGCCCTCAACACTGCGTGTCTACCAGTTCCACCACCTCGGCGTATGAATGATCGGCAGCGTATGAAAAGCTCCCGGATTCATTTTGTATTTCAAGGATCAAAAGCGCGGAGCGCTCTTAATCGGCAGAGGAGCTATTTACAGCCTTCGAGCCCTCTTGTCCAGCACTTTTTTCCGTTCCCGGCGCCGTAGCCGGTGCTTGCTGCTGGGCTGGTTGTTCCAGAACCACCGATTCCCGCGGCGCCTGGCGTTCCTGGGCGCTCATATAGGTAAAGGCCAGGGAGGTAATAATAAAAATGGTGGCCGCCCCCGCGGTCAGCTTGGACAGCAGGCCGCCGGCTCCGGAACTCCCGAAGACCGTGCCGCTGGAGCCACCGAAAATAACCCCCATGCCCTCCTTACCGGATTGGAGCAGGACCAGGGTGACTAGACTAACACAGACGATGATATGCACCGTGAGAATCAAGGCGTTCAAGTGAGTACTCCTCGCTGGATCAAATACTGGATGCTGGATTGGATGTTGCCAGCCGCATAATCAAAACCGAAACACTACAGTCCTGCGGAGACGATGTCCACAAAACTCGCGGCCTGCAAACTTGCGCCACCTACCAGGACTCCGTTGACATTGTCAAGACTGAGGATCTGGGCGCAATTGGCCGGCTTGACCGAGCCGCCGTAGAGGATACGGATATCCGCGGCCGCAGAGAGCCGGTCCGCCAAAAGGCCGCGCACGGTGGCGTGGGCCTCGCGGATGTCCTCGTCCTGGGCGACTTCGCCGGTGCCAATGGCCCAGACCGGTTCGTAGGCGATGGTCAGGGCTTCGGCGGGCACGTCATTGGGAACGTCGCGCAGGCCGCTTTCAAGCTGACGCTTGAGGACGGTTTCCACCTGCCCCGCCTTGCGCTGCTCCAGTGTCTCGCCGATGCACAGGATGACCCCGAGCCCCTGGTCCAGAGCGAAGGCAGTCTTCTGGCCCACGAATTCGTCCGATTCGCCGAGGACGTGGCGGCGCTCGGAATGGCCGGTCAACACATAGTCGCAGCCGAGATCCAAAAGCATCCCCGGGGCAATCTCCCCGGTGAAGGCGCCTTCGGCGGCCGGGTAGCAGTTCTGGGCGCCGATGCTGAAGCCCGCGAAACGCACTGGATCCGACAGGGCTTCCAGGGAGGTAAACGGCGGCAGAAAAAGCACGTCGCGGTCCTTGAGGACCGTGCTGTCGAGGGTCTCGGAAAAGTCTTCAAAAAACTCCAGGGCCTGGGTGCTCGTCTTGAACATCTTCCAATTGGCGGCCATGAGGGGTTTGGGCATGGGGTTTCTCCTTCGGCAGCGTTTGAGACAGGGGAAGTTCTGGCCAAATCTATACACGCTGAGGATCACTGGGGCGAAGAATGCGCGTCCAGTGCATCCGCTTGTTGGGATTTTCTTTCTTCGGGATCGAAATCGCTATCGGGATCGGAATCGACGCTGGAGGCCGCTTCATCCTCTCGCTTCCAGCTTTGTATCGTATCCTGCGCCTTGCCGACAACCAGCACATCTTGACCAGTTTCTCGTGTCCAAGCGCCATATCTCTTCGCTCCCGATAGCGATCCCGATAGCGATCCCGATTTCGATTTCGATTTGGAGTATCCTCACGCAGACCGTCAGCCCTGCAGTACCTGCAGCGCCGGCAGTTTCTTGCCCTCCATGAATTCAAGGAAGGAGCCGCCACCGGTGGAAATAAAGCTGAATTTGTGGGTCATCTTGCACAGATGGACCAGGGCGTCGGTATCGCCACCGCCGACGATGGTCATCGCCTCCAATCCGGCCACGAAATGGGTCAACCCGACCGAGCCCTGGGAAAAGGCCTGGTTCTCGAACGCGCCCATCGGACCGTTCCAGACCACGGTTTTGGCGTCCTTGAGGACTTCGGCGAACAGGGTGTGCGTGGCCGGTCCGATATCGAGGACCATTTCCCCATCGGGGATGTCCTGGAAGGGGCAAACCCCGCTGGCCAGTTTGCCCTGCGGTCCAGTGCCCAGGATCCCGTCCACCGGGAGGTAGAAACTCACGCCCGCTGCCTTGGCGCGCTCCATGATGTCCCGGGCCGTGTCCAGCAGATCGTCCTCGACCAGAGAAGCGCCGACGTTATAGCCCTGGGCCTTCAAAAAGGTGTTGGCCATCGCCCCGCCGACGATGAAGCGGTCCACGCGGCCCATGAGGTTTTCCAGGATGCCGAGCTTGGAGGAGACTTTGGCCCCGCCGACGATGCAGACAAAGGGACGCGCCGGGTTGTCCAGGGCCGTGCCGAGATAGTCGACTTCTTTTTTCAACAGCAGACCGGCCACGCAGGTGTCGATGTGCTCGGTGACGCCGACCACCGAGGCGTGGGCGCGGTGGGCGACACCGAACGCGTCATCGACGTAGATCTCGCCCCAGCGGGCGAGTTCGCGGCTGAACTCGGGATCGTTTGTGGTCTCCCCGTCGTGAAAGCGCAGGTTTTCCAGCAGGAGCACGCCGCCCGGGGCCAGGCCGTCGACCAGCGGCGCGACCTCGTCGCCGATGCAGTCCGGGGCCAGGGCGACATCCTGGCCGAGCAGCTCACCGAGGCGCTGCGCCGCCGGGGCCAGGGAGAGTTCCGGAACCCGTTTGCCCTTGGGCTTGCCCATGTGGGACATGAGGACGACCTTGGCGCCCTTGTCGACCAAGGCCTGGATCGTGGGAAGCGTGGCCCGGATGCGGTTGTCGTCCGTGATCCGCTGCTGGGCATCCACCGGGACGTTGAAATCCACCCGGACCAGGACTGTTTTTCCGCCGACCTCGATATCCTCAATACTGCGCATGGGGATCACTCCTTTGGGATGAGATTGGTTGGTATTTTGGAAGTGTTAAGTTTTAGGTTTTAAGTTTTAAGAAGATGATAAAGCTTTTGATATAAAGATTAAGGAATTGAAGAATTGAGGAATTTAGGGATTGAGGTATTAAGGAATTGAAGAATTAAAAGATTAAAGAATTTTAAATCGAAAATTTGAAGAATTACATCAAGATACAAATAGCAGATATGTGAAAGAACGATTTCGATTCCGATAGCGATACCGATTTGGATGCGGCCGGAAGGGCGTGCGCCACACGCCCCTACAATGGACAGCCCAGGTACAGCCTTCCCGCACATCGTCTTCCGTCCCCGGGACCGCCAGGCGCCTGCCTGGCTCATATCTGGTGGATCCAAATTCTTCGTTCCTCAATCCTCCAATTCCTCAATTCTTCAATCTATCTTAAAACTTAAAACTTAAAACTTCTTCTTGCTATACAATTCTTCAATCCCTCGATTCCTAAATCCTTCAATTTTTCAATTTTCTCAAATACTTAAAACCTAAAACTTCTTCTTATGCAATCCCTCAATTCCACAATCCCCAAACTCACACCCCCCTCTCCATCAAAATCGCATCGGCCCCGCTTTCCGGATAATACCGGGGCCGGCGGCCGACCTCGACGAACCCAAATCGGGAATACAGGGCCAAGGCCGCTTGGTTGCCGGCGCTGACCTCAAGAACGGCCCGGGTGGCGCCGTGCGCGCTGGCCTGGGCAAGCACCGCTGCCAGAAGCTGCGCTCCGATACCCTGGCCACGCTCGGTCGGTGCCACGGCGATGTTCAAAATCTCCAGACTCTCGCAGATCAGATAATAGGCCAGATACCCGAGCAAAACGCCGTCGCGCTTCGCCCCCAGCCCGGCCAGACTCCCCTGGGTCAGGCCACTTTCCAATTGCGCTGCGGACCAAGGTTGGGCAAAACAGGAGCGTTCCAGACGTTCCCAGTCGGGAATGTCCGACACCTCTAACCCTACCACAGATACATCAAGCATGGCACATCCTCGTCAAGCCCAAAAAAAACGATCCCGCCCGGACCCTGTCGAATTCGTCGAGATCGTGGATCGCAGCGAACGTCCGCTGCTGGTCATGCCCCGGCACACGGCCCAGGCGCAACACCTGTTCATGCGCTCGGTCCTTGTCGTGGTCTACAGTCCGGAGCACAAGCTCTATCTCCAGCACCGCAGCGAACGCAAGTCCGCGTTTCCCGGGTGCTGGGACCTCTCGGCCACAGGCCATATTCTGCCCGGCGAATCCCGGTTCGATGCGGCGACACGGGAAGTCGAGGAAGAGATCGGGCTGCAAGTCAGCCAGCTCAAGGAAGTCCTCCGCCTGCCGGCCTCCCCGCAGACGAACTTTGAATTCGTGACCCTCTACTCCGCTGGCCGGACCCAGCAAACCCCGCAGCCCAACCCGGCTGAACTCCAAGGCGGCGGGTTCTTCGATCCCGACGAAGTTGACTGCCTCTGCAATCAATTCACCGAGTACGTCACGCCGGCCCTGTATTATTTCTGGCGGTTAGGGGTGCTGTTTTCGAAGTAAAAGCGTGCAGGCCGTTGAAAATCTCCCATTGGCTGCGTTGCTGCAATACGTTCAAACTCTTACGTACGAATGGGTACGCTGCGACCTTGAACGTTTTTTGCGCCTTGCCCTTGGGATTTTTGAACGACCTGCAGTATACGAAATCTTCAACAATCAGCTGAGGAATTGAGGAATTCGGAAATTCAGGAATTGAGGGATATTAAAATTGAAATATTGAAGAATTGAGGGATTGAGGAATTAAAATATTGAAGAGTTTTAAAATTTGAAAGTTAAAGAGTTGGGGCGTCGAAAAATTGCAAAGCTGGGCTGAATTACAGAAATGAGATAGATAAAAATCGATTTCGATCCCGATCCCGATACCGATTTGGAGGCGGACGAAAGGGCGTGCGCCACACGCCCCTACAATGGACAACCTAGGTACAGTCTTCCCGCATATCATACCAGATGCCTGATATCTGATACCAGATACCTCAAAGACCGATTTCGATACCGATAGCGATCCCGATTTGGAGGCGGACGGAAGGGCGTGCGCCACACGCCCCTACAATGGACAACCCAGGTACAGCCTTCCCGTACATCGTCTTCTGTCCCCGGGACCGCTAGGCGCCTGCCTGGCTTTTATCTGGTGGATCTGAATTCTTCGTTCTTCAATCCCTCGATTCCTAAATCCTTCAATTCTTCAATTTTCTTAAATACTTAAAACCTAAAACTTAAAACTTCTTCCCATTCATTTCCCCAACACTTCCCCTTCTACCGCTTCAGCCAGCGCCGCGTGGAGGGTGCCGTTCGTGGCCAGGATGCCGGGACTGTCGAACCCATACGGGGTCGTGCCGTCCGTGCGGGTCACCTTGCCGCCGGCCTCTTCGACCAAAAGCCAGCCAGCCGCAGTATCCCACGGTTTGAGCCCGTATTCGTAGAAGCCGCCAAACCGGCCGCAGGCGGTGTAGGCCAGGTCCACAGCCGCGGCGCCGAGGCGGCGGATGCCCCGGGTCGCTTCCAGCACCCGCCCCAGCGGCGGAAGAATCTGCTCCAGATCCTCAGCCACACTGTAGGGAAAACCGGTGGCAACCACCGTCGCATCCAGACGCGCCGCGTCAGCAACCGTGATCGGGCGGCCGTTCAAAAAGGCCCCCCGGCCGCGCACAGCGGAAAAAAATTCGTTGAGCTTCGGGACATGGATAAAGCCCATGATCATCCGCCCCTTGCCCCAGAGCCCCACAGACACGGCCACATGGGGCAGGCCGTGGGCAAAATTCGTCGTTCCGTCCAGAGGATCGATGATCCAGGCCAAATCCCCGGGATCAACGTCAGCAGCGCTTTCTTCAGCCACAATGCGCGCCTTGGGCAAAAGCAGCGAGAGTTCCCGGGTCAGGTAGTCCTCAACCGCGGTGTCGGTCTCAGTCACGAGATCGATGCGGCCCTTGTACTGGACATTTTTGGGCCGGTCCCAATGCTTGTGGACAATCTCTCCGGCCCGGCGGACAATGGCCTCACCTTTGCTGGACAACTCATCGACCTGATTGCGCTGGAATGGCATGGGGCTTACTCGTTATGGGGGGAGGTGAAAAAGAAATGGACAGACTGCGGCTGCCCGGCACGCTGCCGTGCCGAGACCGCTCCACCTGCCAGACCGGTGCCTGCCACGCCCCGGTCGGCGGTTTAGTTCACATACACGGCATCGTAGCGTTTGCGCTCCTGGATGGTCCGTCCCACGCCGCGCACCACCGTGGTCAACGGTTCCTCGTCCACATGGACCGCGACCTGGACCGTGTCGCTGATCAAGGTATCCAGGCCCTTTAAAAGCGCGCCGCCGCCGGCGAGCAGCAACCCGTTGGAGGCGATGTCCGCGACCAGCTCCGGCGGCGTCTTCTCCATCGCCCGGCGCGCGGCCATGATAATGGTATGCACCGGCTCCTGGATAGCTTCACGGACATGGCTGTCGCTCAGTTCGACTGTCCGCGGGCGGCCGTCGAGAATATCCTTGCCAGAGACCGACATGCTCAGCGGTTCGGCCAAGGGGACGGCCGACCCCAGTTCGAGCTTGGCCCGCTCGGCCATATTCTCGCCAACCAGGAGCTTGAATTCGTCCTGGAGGTAGCGCTGGATGGCCTCGTTGAGTTCGTCGCCGGCCACGCGCACGGATTCGGAATAGGCCACGGCCGACAAGGAAATGACCGCCACTTCGGTGGTCCCTCCGCCGATATCAACGACGAGATTGCCTTTGGGCTCCTCGATGGGCAGCCCCGCTCCGATGGCCGCGGCCATCGGTTCCTCGATGAGCATGACCTCCCGGGCCCCGGCCTGCTGGGCGGACTCGATGACCGCCCGCTTTTCAACCTGGGTGATTCCGGTTGGCACACCGATGACGACTTTCGGTTTGGCCAGGCTCATGCCCTTGATCACCTTGCGGATGAAAAAGGAGATCATAGCCTTGGTGACCTCGAAATCGGCGATGACCCCGTCTTTGAGCGGGCGGATGGCCCGGATGCGGTCCGGGGTGCGCCCCAAAAATTCCTTGGCTTCTTTGCCCACGGCCACGACATCCCCTTTGCGGGCGTCCAAAGCAACGACCGACGGTTCATCGAGAACGATGCCGTCGGCCGAAGTGAACAGCAAAGTGTTCGCCGTGCCCAGATCCATGGCCAGATCTTTGCCCAAGAATCGCAGCAATCTGTCGAAAATCATTCGTTCCCCCGCCTTCCCTGTCTTGTGTTCCGCGTGCACTCCCCAGCCGCCCGACCGGTCCGTCCCGAAATGGTGTAACCGGAGGTATCCTCCCGTCACCACTTCCCTTTCAGGACAAAACGCCCCGCACACCGCGGGCGTTGGGGAAGCCTACACCAGGACTGAAACGGTTTCAATGGACTTCAAGGCCACGCCTCAGTTTCAAAAGTTCTTCTTTTCACACGCCCCCGTGGTTGAGGCCGAAACCACGTTTTCTGGGCTGTGACAGCACTCTGGAGGCTGCTCGAATACCTTCGCAGCCTTTTCTCCTGCCGGCGCAATCGCTGTGACCAGGCGCTACCGGAAACACCCATCTCCTGCGGTTCTTTGACGGATCCTGTGGATTTTTTGGAGTTTGCCGTCTCTTCTGTGTGCCCACTTTCGGCCCGGTATTTTCTCAATCCCGCCAAAGGGGGATCCTTGCCCCCTCCGGACTCTCAAGTGGAACAGAACACCAGGTGTCGAAGATGGCACTTGTTGCATCGGAATCCGCCTGGAGCATTCAGTTCGCGGTCCGGTTTCCCCCTTTTGGCGGGACCAAGAAAATGTGCGGGCCTTTCGCTCGAAGCACACAGAAGAGACGGCAAACTTTTGCGTCTGAAATTCCATGCCCTGTGACGAAGAGCCATCTCCTGCCTGGTGCCGCGTCCGAGCAGCGGGAAGGCGCTGTTTGTCAGGTTCGTATGCCCACGGTATCACGTCGGGGCGCAACACAGGTCGCACAGGGTGGATAATGGTTGCAAAGCGGCTGGAACTGCGGGCAGCCTGCGAGCTGTGGTCCTGTTCACCACGCAGAAGCGTTGTTCCGGCTTCAGGAACCCGGCTTTTGCTCGCTCTTCTCCGCCTGGACCTGCTGTCTGTGGATACGGCTTTTGAGGTACAGGTTCTCCAACAGCAGGCCGAGCTGCCCGGAGGCCATCTCCAGGAAGGTCCGCAACTGGTCACTGACCGGTTTGACCTCTTCGTCGGCCAGAACCAGCACCCCCCGGGTGATCTTGTTGACCACCAGCGGCAGGCAGATGACGCTGGAAAAATCCGGGGCCTGGACGTCGCGGCCAAAGACCGGCGCGGACATGGGTTCGGCGGCCGACCCGGAGCTGACGATGGATTGGTGTTTGAAGACCCAGCCGATCAGACCGCTTTTGATATTGAACTGTTGGTGGTGCTCGCTTTCGGCCGCGAACAGGGGCTGGTTCCAGCCTTCAAGAAAATAGCTGCTGCCGTTTTCGTCTCGCGCGGCCAGAAAACAATGGGAAAAGGAGGTGTATTCGGCTATGGTGGCTACAAACCGGTCGATATACTGCGACCAGCGGGGATACCGGCTTTGCAGGGCATGCAACGCCTGGAGCCCGGTGTACAGGGCGTGCTCCTCCTGGCTGCACTGCACCGACGTGAAATCCGAACAGAGCGATTCCACGAGCCGCGAGAACTGGTCCAGGATCTTCTGGTCCTTGGTGGTGAAGGAATAGGTCTTTTTGCTGTCCAGGCACAGGGCCCCGTCCCCTTGTCCCAGGGGATGGCCCATAAAGGCCTTGATCTTGGACTCCCCTTCCTGATTGTAATACCCGAGACAGCCGCCCTCACGATCAAAATTGTTGACCAAAAGCGGCTTGTTGTTGCGGATGATCCAGCCGACCAGCCCCTTGCCCTGCCCGACCGAGGCCCCGGAAATGAGATTGTCTCCGAGACTGAAGGACGCGGCCAGGGCGTACTCATCCTTGGCCGCGGGCAGGAACAGGACCGCGGAATAGGCGTCGAAAACGCTGCAGATAATTCCCAGCAATTGCTGGAGGCAATTGTGACGTGGCATAATATGGCGTGTGTCCCTTTCTGCGGCAAACGGCAGAGCGAAAAATCCCGGAATCAGCGCATGTGGCGCTGAAAATAAAAGGCCAGGCTGCGGTTGTAGGTCCGCTCTTCTTCCTCAGTGAAATAACAGGCCGGCAGCTCACCCCGCTGACGGTGGTAATGCAGGCATTCGCAGCAGAGACCGTGGCGGGGGCATCCGGTATAAGTACATGTGCAATATTTGGCGTTGACGTGGACTCTCGGGCACTGATCTTGCTTCTTGGTCATACGAAAACCGCTCCTTGCAAAATATCCGGCTCGTCAAGGTTGCAACAGCTTTGTTTAGGTAAATCCGCACGCCTCTGTCAATATCTTGTATTCATTGAAAATTTCATTCATACTTCCGGCAGGAAGATCTCTTTTCAAATCCCTCATTTTTCAATATATTCGCTTGGAAAATCATGAATACAACACCACTTACCCATTGGAACGAGGCCTTCAGCCAGACCCGCGACGGCGGATTTTCCCTGTCGGGGGACAGGGCGTTGAATTCCATAAGTACCTTGGAACACTTGAAAGAACGCCTTGACCTCCTGCACGCCAAAACCTGTCTGATCCGTCCGTTTTTCGAGGAAAAGGGGTATCCCCTGGTCGATGCCCGGGAACTGCTGCCCTCTTTCGAATCCGATCTGTATGAGTACACCCATCTGCCGGGGTTCAGTCTGGTCGCCTTTGGCCGGCCCCTGGACTATTTTCGGGAGATCTTCCAGTTCGATATCCTGCATTGCCCCGATGTACCGGACAGCGATTCCCCGCAATGCCTCCTCGAACAGCCCATCCACAACACCAATCTTGAGACCTGCGTCAGCCGGTTGCCGCGCCACCTGCATGCCGCTTTCCGGCAGGAACTCGAAAAGACGAATATCGCGGCCCTTTCTTCCTATCCCGACCTGCTGCCCTTTATTCTGCACATGGACCGCGGCCACGTCCTGGCCCTGAACGCGAACGGGGACTTCCACGTTGCCGGGGTCTACGCCTCGTTCCCCTCGGATCTCGACGCCGAACTCAAGCGCTACGGGCTGCGCATCGGCAAGTTCAAAAGCGGCGACAATGTCCGCTACGAGCGCCACCGGCTGTTCGTCTACCAATTTTTGATGGAACTCTACGGCTTTCCCATTGCCTCGGAGCGCCGGACCTCGGCGGCCTTGTTCGCCCGACGGCTGTTCAAGATGGGCGAGGATTTTCTGGTCCGCGTCCTGGGGCAGTCGGACCGCACGGTGACCAGCCTCTACTCCCACCCCAAGGCCAAAAACTGGCCCTTTGTCGAAAAACTCGCCCTGGTCGCGGTCTCACCCCGGCAGTCGAAGCAGCTCCGGCGGCTGGACGAGCAGGGGTATTTCCTGCGCGCCAACGGGCAGACGGCCGCCCTGGTGCGGGTGCGCTACCGCCAGCACAAATACAATCCGTACAACATCCGCGAAGACCGGGCCATGTCGGTCATGGACCAGTGCCTGATCCATCCGCTCACGGCCCAGAAATCGCCGCCCGTGAACGTCGTCAAGGACACCTCGTTGATGACTCTCAAACTCAACGACATCGTCCGCGGCGAATTCATGGGCCGCATCAAGTACAAGCGCCATGAGATCGTGGAGAATACAGAGACCATCGAAAAACGGCTCAAATTTCTCTCCGCCTGGCTGAACAAGCACCAACGCCGAATCCTGGGCTACTCCGACGAATTCTACACCAACGTGGTCAAGGTTCTGGACAGTTTCCTGCTCAATCCCGAATACAGCGACGCCTTCCACGAACACAAGGGTCTTTTTCAAGAAGTCCTCGGTCAATACAGCTATATTCGCCAGGCCCGGAAAATCAAGGAACTCGAAGACCTGGCCGACCGCGAATACAAGGGCAAACGGATCAGTTATCTCCAGATGCTCCAGGCTATGACCGAGATCATGAACGAACTCAAGTTCGATCTCGTAAGCTACTTTGATCACCTCGTTGAACACGCCTTGCAGACGTGCAATCAGGTCCTCGGCAACAGGTATCTCAAACGGCATTACCTTGAACCGCCCGCGGACCGCTTGACCGACTACGGCCGCGAGGTGCGCAAGGTCTACGGCCACCTGGTCAAGGTCTGCGACGAAGTCCGGGCCATCAGCAGGAGCCGGCAGGAACCGGCCCGGCACACGCCGCACGGGACGGAAGACGAGGGCAAATTGGGGAATATGGGGTTCAGGAAGGCTGCGGAGGGGGGACAGGGAGAAGAGAGTGTTAAGTTTTAAGTGTTAAGTTTTAAGTAATTAAGAAGATTGAGGAATTGAAGGATTTAGGAATTGGGGGATTGCATAGCAAGAAGAAGTTTTAAATTTTATGTTTTAAGTGTTACGAAAGATTGGGGGATTGAGGAATTGAGTTGGAAATTGAGGAATTGAGGGATCGAGGGATTGAAGAATTGAAGCACAAAGAGTCCAGATCCACCAGATACGAGCCAGGCAGGCGCCTGACGGTCCCGGGGACGGAAGACGATGTGCGGGAAGGCTGTACCTGGTCTGTCCATTGTAGGGGCGTGTGGCGCACGCCCTTTTGAGCAGGAGTTGGTTGACCGTTTCGTATCGGACAGGGTACCTGCCCTCAAGGCGTGCTTTGCCACGTCATCCGTCGTCCGGCCTCAATTCGCCTCCTCCCTTCACCTTTTTTCAATCGTTCACCCCCCATACTTCGCAGCCCATAACGCTTCAAACGCACAAGGATATCGAGCTCATGGACTCCCTCACGACCACGCCGCTGACCGATTGGCACCAGGACCACGGCGCCAAGATGGCCCCGTTCGCCGGCTGGAACATGCCCATCCAGTACGAAGGCATCCTGGCCGAGCATAAACACACCCGCACCCAGGCCGCCCTGTTCGACATCTGCCACATGGGCGAATGCCGCATCACCGGCCCCGGCGCCCGCGACGGCCTGGACCGCATCGTGACCCACAATCTGGAACGCCTCCGCCCGGGGCGCTGCAGCTACGGCTTCCTTCTGACCCCTGAAGGCACGGTCCAGGACGACCTCATCGTCTACTGCCTGGACGAGGACGACTTCATGCTCGTGGTCAACGCCGCCTGCCAGGAGACCGACTTCACCTGGCTCCGCGAACACCTGCCCGCCGGGGTGGCCTTTGAGGACATTTCCGAGGCCACGGCCAAGATCGACCTCCAAGGTCCGACCTCCATCGCCGCCCTGGAACGGGTCTTGCCCGGCGCCTGGCGCGAACTCAAATTTTTCGGGCATTGTCCAAGCTCGTTCGGCGGTCAATCCCTGCGGGTCAGCCGGACCGGATACACCGGAGAACTCGGCTACGAGATCTACCTGCCCCGGGAACAGGCCGTCTCCCTCTGGGAGCAATTCCTGGACGGGGAAGACGTCAAACCCGCTGGACTCGGCGCCCGCGACACCTTGCGCCTCGAAGCCGGCCTGCTGCTCTACGGTCAGGACCTCGACCGCGAACACACCCCGGCCGAAGCCGGATACGCCGGCATGCTGACCTCGCAAGCCCCGTACATCGGCAAGGACAACGCCCTGACCGTGCGCGACAAGCTCGTTGCCCTGCAATTCGAGGGCCGGCGGACCGCCCACCACCACGACACGGTCCTCGACGCCTCCGGCGCGCCGGTAGGGACCATCACCAGCGCCTCTTTCGCCCCCTCGCTGGGCCACGCCATCGGGCTGGCCTATATCCAGGCCGACGCCGCAGACCAGGACCAGTACACGGTCCAAACCAAACGCGCCGCCTTGACGGCTACGGTGACCAGCCTGCCGTTTTACAACGGCACCGCGCGGATGAAGTTGTAAGTGTTTAATACGATTGGGAATTGAATAAAAAGAAGTTTTAGGTTTTAAGTGATTAAGAAAATTGGAGAATTGCGAGGAGGAATTGAGGAATTAGGAAATTGAGGAATCGAGGGATTGGATAGCAAAAAGAAGTTTTAAGTTTTAGGTTTAAGTATTTAAGAAAATTGAAGAATTGAAGGATTTAGGAATCGAGGAATTGAAGAACGAAGAATTCAGATCCACCAGATAAAAGCCAGGCAGGCGCCTGGCGGTCCCGGGGACAGAAGACGGTGTGCGGGAAGGCTGTACCTGGGTTGTCCATTGTAGGGGCGTGTGGCGCACGCCCTTCCGGCCGCATCCAAATCGGGATCGCTATCGGGATCGGGATCGAAATCGATTTTTGCGTTATCTGGTATCAGATACCGCTTAGGTTTTACGTTTTAAGTGTTAAGTGATTATGAAAATTGAGGAATTGGGGAATTGAGGGATTGGAGAATTGAAGAACAAAGAGTCCAGATCCACCAGATACGAGCCAAGCAGGCGCCTGACGGTCCCGGGGGAGGAAAGACAATGTGCGGGAAGGCTGTACCTGGGTTGTCCATTGTAGGGGCGTGTGGCGCACGCCCTTCCGGCCGCATCCAAATCGGGATCGCTATCGGGATCGAAATCGGTCTTCATCTATACAATATCTGTACTTCGACCCAGATTTGCATCTTTCCAACGCCCCAACTCTTCAATTCTTGAATTCTTCAATCTTCAACTCTTAAACTCCTAAATCTTTCAATTCCTTCCATGAGAAGGCATGTCAACGTCCGACGTGGCGGACCACCGTATTGCCCTATAGTCCCAAGCAAGTCGCACTTCCATACGCACTCTTCGAGGATCGTTGCCATTTGATCCGGTGTCTCAGTACTATTCGCTTGGTGGAAGCTGCCACCTCAATTGCGGCCTTGTGTGGTTTTGCCGGCAAGCAAAGAGGCCTAGGAATTTGCCGCAGTCTTCCGAATGAGACTTTATTTGGTGCTAGCGGTGGTTGACCACGAGGCCGTTGCTGGGCCCCCTGGAAAATTTATTTCTACGTGGTGAAGCGTTATGCAGCTTCGACGGTGGAATCCTTGTGGCAATAAAATGGGTGATACTCCTCCCCCGTCACCCACAGTCGGTGGAGCAAAACCGCCAGTTTGCGCGCCACAGCTACCACAGCCCGTTTCTTGGCGATCGTGCCCCCTCTCGCGGCAATGCGCTGCCCGAATCGTCGCAGCTCACTATCAGCCCCAAATGGGCCCAGGATGTAGTGAGCGACATTGACCAGCAAGGTGCGCAACTGGGAGTTACCGCATTTCGTGATGCGTAGCTGCTTGTCGGTATCCCCGGATTGGTCCCTTTTGGGAACCAAGCCTAGAAATGGCCCTACATCTCGGCTCTTGGTGAAACGGTCCTTATCTTCGAGCGTCAAAACGAACGCCAAGGCTGTGATCGGCCCAACGCCGGGGACTTGTCGCAACACTTCTGTCTCAGGGTAGTGGGTGCGGCTGAGGTGTGTCACTTCGTGCTCGTATTTTTTTATCCCTTCAGTGAAATTGGCAATTTGTTCTATCAACGGCAGCAGGGCTGCTTTGAGTTCACTGGGGATATGCTCCGGTGCTTTTTTGTGGAAGCTGGCGGCGCTGCATTTCGGCAGGCGTTCCCCGGCGCATTTTACGGTCCCTCGAACGTGGTTGATAAGAGAGGTCCTGCTTTTTACCAGCGCATCGCGGGCTTGCAGTATGGCCAGCCTGGCTTGTGCATCTGCGCTTCGGTGCTCAATGGGGCGCAAGAGTTTGGGATCCATCTTGGCCACCCGGGCCAACATCTCAGCGTCGCGAAAGTCTGTTTTGATCGGCTCCTGCCAAATGCAGCGGAGTTTGCGAGGGTTGCCAACGACAACTGCGCAACCAAGCTCTTTGAGCAGGCGGCTAATCCAGGCAGAGTGTGTCCCCGCCTCAATGGCAACAAAGGCTCCTGAGTAGGCAGCAAACCGTTTACGCATCGCAGTCTTGGTATTGGTCACCTTAAAGGTGGTGGCAATGTCCCCGTTCCAGTCCAACACGCATACGACGTTCTGCTTGTCACCGAGATCGACACCGATGGTATGATTTGCTAAATGGCACTTCATGGCTGGGCCTCCTGGTTTGCAGCATATGACTGCGTTGTTTTGGTGAGCATAGCTCTAAGCTATAGCTCGTCAGGTGGTCCAGCCTTCTCATCCTACCTCAATTTCTTAATCTTTCAATCCCTCAATTTCTGAATTCCTGAATTCCTCAATCCCTTAATCCCTCAATCCTTCAATTCCCAAATTCTTCAATGTACAAATCCCAAAATCCAAAATATGCACGATACACCACTTTTCTATCTCCCCCCGTCCGAATGGGACCCTGCCGGCATGACCCTGCAGGGCCAGGAGTTTACCCACCTGCGCAAGGCGCTGCGTCTGGGCCCGGGCGACGCGGTCCAACTAACCAACGGCCGGGGCGACGTCGCCGACGGCCGCATTGAAGCTATCCAGGGCAAAAAGGCCCGCATCACCGTGGAGTCCATCACCTCCGTGGACCGCCGGGACAGCCAGATCGTAGTGGCCGTGGGCTGGGCCAAATCGCTGCGCCGGGGGTGGTTTCTGGAAAAGGCTGCCGAACTCGAGGCCCGCGGCGTCTACCTCTGGCAAGCCGAACACAGCCAGGGGCGGATTCCCGACGCAACCAAAGCAAACTGGCAGGGGCAACTCGTGGCCGGGGCCAAACAATCCGGCAATCCGTGGCTCCCGGAACTCGAGGTCTTTCCCGGCGGCTTGGCCGAACTTCTGGAAGCCACCGCGGACATCGACCACCGCTTTTTTTTATGGGAAAACGCCACTGCCGAAGAAGGCTTCCATCCCCCACCGTTGGCCGACGGAGAACGCGCCCTGGCCATTTTAGGGCCGGAAGGCGGTTTCGCGGACAGCGAGGTGGAACTCCTGCGGGCCCACAACGTTCGCCCCGTGTCCCTGGGCCGCCGGGTGCTGCGCTGGGAAACCGCGGCATTGCTCTGTCTGGGGTTGTGCTGGTGGCACAAAGAGCGCAGTTCCTGAACCGTATCGGCTCCAGGGATCGAAAAGGGGGCACGAGTATCGGCATTTGTTCCGGCACTCCCGGCAGCCTCCCCAGGATACTCCGCGGCCGCGGAGGCGATCCACCTCGGTCGTTGCCAGGAACGCATTTCCCAAGCCAGCGGGGTAAAGCCAGAGCGTGTGTGGTCGAAAGAAAAGAGGCGGCTTGAACAAAGCCATCTTTGCCCGTAGACTGCATGGGAACCGTGCTTTTACGCCCCGTACCGGGAGTGTATGACATGGTCAGCCCGCTTTTGTCGCCACATTCTAACGCACAGAAGACACCATTATGTTTTGCCCCAAATGCAAATTTACCTCTTCGGACCATCTGAACGACTGCCCCAAGTGTGGCACCGACTGGACGAATGCCAAAAAAACGTTGGAGCTGACGTGGCTCACGCCTGAGGCCGCGCCCTGGTTCGCCGCTACGGACAACAGGTCGCCCGCGTACACGGCGCAGACGACGCCGGGCACGAAAATCGTTTCTCCTGCGCCCGAGGCCCCGGCCCAGCAGCCAACGCCCTCTTCCCAGACGGCTTCCGAGGAGGAACTGTCCCTGGAAACAGGGGATATTGAGGAATTGCTGGCCCACGCCCCCGAACCGTCTGCAAATGCGCCAGCAGAGGAGGCTGCGCCTGCCAAAATCCAAGCCATCGAGAATTCGGAACTCGAGATCGAACTCGATGTCGAAGACATCCTCGCCAGCCTGGAACAAGACCGTTCCTCGTCGCACGGCGAGAGCAAGGGGTGACAGGCCGTTTACTTTTCTCAAAGGGAACAAAGCTGCACGACGTTCAAGCTCGCCCACAGGAATACGTACGCTACGACCGTGAACGTTGTGTCGCCGTCCCTTGGGACTGTTCAGCGACCTGCAGTATACGAAATTTATCACCAATCAGCGCCGCGCCCCAGCACCAGCCCCGTTGTCTGCCCTCTCCGGTGAATCCTGCAACCGCTCCCGGCCCGGAAGGCGAGCGGATCCACGCTGTCAGACTGAACAAGGAATGCCCGCATCGTGACACACGAACACCGCCCCCTGGCCGAGCGGATCCGTCCCCATTCCCTGGATGACTTCATTGGCCAGACCCACCTGCGCCAGCGTCTCCAGGCCCTGCAAAACGCCTCGCGTCTCTCCAGTCTGCTGTTTTTCGGCCCCCCGGGCTGCGGTAAGTCGACGTTGGCCCTCATGTTCGCCAAGGCCCACGGCGGCGCCTATCTCCGGGTCAGCGCACCCGAAGTCGGCCTGGCCAATCTGCGCAAACAGATCCAGAACACGGACATCCTCATTCTGGATGAACTGCACCGCTTTTCCAAAGCCCAGCAGGATTTTTTTCTGCCGCTTCTGGAAACCGGCGACATCATCCTCCTGGCTACGACCACGGAAAACCCGTCCTTCAGCATCACTCGCCAACTCCTGTCACGGCTGCATGTCCTGCGCCTGCGCCCCCTGGGTCCACAGGAACTGCTCGACCTCGCCCAGCGCGGGCAACAGGAACTCGGTCTGCACCTGCCGGACAAGAGCCTGGAACTGCTCTGCACGTATGCTGGCGGCGACGGACGCACCCTGCTCAATCTTCTTGAATACGCCGAAGAACTCTCCGAGGAGCAACGTGATCCGGAACGGCTCAAAAGCGCTCTGCCGGAAATCGTCATCCGCGGCGATCGCGGCGGTGACACCCATTATGAACTCGCCTCAGCGCTTATCAAATCCATCCGCGGCAGCGACCCGGACGCGGCCCTGTATTACCTGGCCAGCATGCTCGAAAGCGGCGAGGACCCGCGGTTTGTCTGCCGCCGCCTGGTCTTGTCGGCTTCAGAGGACATCGGCCTGGGCGACCCCTCGGCCCTGACCCTGGCCGTATCCTGCCAACAGGCGGTCGAGACCATCGGCATGCCCGAAGGTTTCATCCCCCTGGCCGAGACTGTCGTGTATCTCGCGCTGGCGCCGAAAAGCAATTCCACCTACAGCGCCTATCTCGCCGCACAAAAGGAAATCCGCGACAACGGCCGCAAGCCTGTGCCGCTGCACCTGCGCAACCCCTCGACATCCCTGCACAAGCAATGGGGCTACGGTCATGGGTATAAATATCCCCATGCCTATCCCGGCAGCTTCGTCTCCCAGGAGTACCTGCCCGACGGACTCCAGGGCCGCCGCTTCTACCAGCCCAAGGACCAAGGCCAGGAACCCCGCCTGCTGGCTTGGCTCAAGAGTCGGTTGAAGAAGTTTTAAGTTTTAGGTTTTAAGTGATTAAGAAGATTGGAGAATTGAGTTGAAAATTGAGGGATTGAGGGATCGAGGGATTGAAGAATTGTAAGACGGAAGACTAAAGACTGAAGACGGTGGACGACTAGATCCCAATCGGGATCGCTATCGGTATCGAAATCGATTTTTGAGTTATCTAATATCTGGTATCAGATATCAGGCATCTGGTATCTGAGACCGCTTAAGTTTTAAGTTTTAAGTGCTAAGAAAGATTGAGGGATTGAGGAATTGCAAGGAAAAATTGAGGAATTAGGGAATTGAGGAATCGAGGAATTGAAGAACGAAGAATTGAGATCCACCAAGTAAAGCCAGGCAGGCGACTGGCGATCCCGGGGGAGAAAGGCGGAAGACATAGGAGTGAAGACGGAAGACAGTAGACAGTGGGCCGATGTTGGTGGACGGAAGTCAGAAGGCAGATGACAGAAAGACGGTGAACTGAAGACGAACGGGTCCAAATCGGTATCGCTATCGGGATCGAAATCGATTTTTGCGTTATCTGGTATCTGGTATCAGATATCAGGCATCTGGTATGATATGCGGGACGGCTGTACCTGGGTTATCCATTGTAGGGGCGTGTGGCGCACGCCCTTCCGGCCGCATCCAAATCGGGATCGGGATCGAAATCGAAATCGATTTTCACCTATTTCATATCTGTGATTCTGATCCGGGTTACAGATTTGCAATTGTTTTACCCTTTTAACTCTTCACTTCTTGAATTCTTCAACTCTTAAACACCCAATCTTTCAATTCCTCAATCCCCCAATTCTTCAATTCTTCAATTCTTCAATCCCTAAATTCCTCAATTTTTGAATCCCTCAATTCTTCAATTCCTCAATCCCTCAATTTCCGATACAAAAAGCCTTCGCGGCGTTGCAACTACAAGAGCTTCGTGAGCCGGACAAAGCCGACATCGGATTCATTCTCCAGCCGGTCGCTTCCGCCAAGCACGGCAATGCGGCCCTGGCTAGCGAGGAGATCGAGTTTCTCGGCAAAGCCGCGGAACTCATCCGCCGTGGTCGCCAGAATCGCGTCGCGCAATTCCTGGCGCTGGTCATCCCCTTCCCCGGCCAGAAAACGCAGCATGGCCTGAAAGCCCTTGGCGTCCGGCAATTGATACTTGTCCATGTCCCCGATGGCGCCAACGACCGCCTTGTCCACCTCCCCGGCATCAAGTTCCAGGCCGCGAACGAAGTCACCCGCCTGGTCAAAGACCTTGAGCGTGGCCGTGACATTGGGATCACGGTAGGAGACCATCGACAGGACCCCGGAATAGCGGTCCAACAGGCTGAACGCCCCGTAGGCCCCGCCCTGAACCCGAATCTTGTCCCACAGCCAACTCGTGCGCAGATAGCGGCAGGCGACCACGTCCCCTCCGGTGATGGTCTGGTCGTGCTCCGACAGGCTGACCGCCTTGCCGGCATAATTGACTTGCGCCGGCAGGGTCAGGGCCTCGCTGCCCTCCCATTGCGGCACCTGCCATTGACTCGGCTCGACCTGCGCCTCGGGCAAAGCCTGCACCAATTGCCAGAGTCCCGGCCGGGCAGCGTCGATATGCTCTTCATCCGAGGTGATATTTGCCACCAGTCCCTGACGCCGGATGACCTGGCCGTAGACCCGGCGCAGGGTCGACGCCACCTCGTCCCACTCGGTCTCGATGCGCTCGAGGAGCTGGCGCAGGAAAAAGAGGTATTCCACACCGCCCATCTGTTCAGCGCTGTGGTCGGCCTGGGTGAATGAAGCCCGCAGCCGGGAATTGACGAGTTGGTGTCCTGCCGGAATAAGCGCCTGTTCGAGATGGGCTTTTTCCTCAAGCACAATCTGGCGAAAGCGGTCCTTGTCCTCGAGCAGCGGGCGACAGAGAATATCTGAGCACAAATCCCAAAACTGCTCCAGTTTCGAGGCCACCACCTTGCCGCGGACGAACAGCAGGGCTCGCGGAGCGTCACTTTCCAGTTGGGTCAAGGTTACGGTCTGGGCATGAATACCGCCGGTGTGCTGCCGGATGCGCTGCAGAAGCCGGACATAATCTTCGCTGGCGGTTCCGGTCTCCACCAGGGCCCGCCCCAACAAAGAGACAAATCCGAGATCCGCCTCCGCGACGCCCCGGATGTCAAAACCGAGATCGACGTAGACAATACCGTTACAGTCCAGGCCGTGCCCGAGACAGGGCACGCCGTGCATGACCTGGAACGAGGCCGGCAGCCGTTCGATCTGGGGGTCGAGATCCTCGCGCGTCAGCCGCGGGAGACGGGCCAAGGCCTCTGGAGGATCGGGCTGCTCCTGCTCTTTCTTCAGTTCCCGGGCCTGTTCCGCGGCCCGCTCCAGCCCCTCAGGACCCAAGGCCTCCCGGGCTGCGGCGAGCCGTTCAGCCTCTTCCGCCGCCATCCGTTCGCTCAAGCCGGAATCCGGCTTGAGGATCAGGGTACTGCGGTGCATATTATCAAGAAAATACCGGCGGATACTCTCTTCAAAAACCGGCTTGCCCTCGGCCAGTTCGTCCTTGATTTCCTGTAGCGGACCATCAAACTGGAGCAGGGCCAGAGGATCGCCGTCGTGCAGCCAGGTGGTCAGACTGCGGATCATGACCAGCAGTCCGCGCGGCAGACTCCCGGAGTTGTTCTCCCGGAGTTCGAATTCGACCGTGTTCAGTCCGGCCTGCACCGCTTCCGGATCGAGCCCTTCGTCGGCCAGCCGCTCGAGGGTCTCCAGCAAAAGCGTTTCCACTGTCTCGGCCTTGTCCGGGGCAACCCCCTTGAGTCCGGTGGAGAAGAACATCTGTTTGAGATCTTCCTCCAGCCCCACCCCGGCAATATCCTCGCCGTAGCCGGAGTCCAAAAGCGCTTTGCGTAGCGGGGCTCCGGGTGCGCCGAGCAGGATGTCCTCCAGGATCTGGAGTGTCAGATTGGTCTTGATATCACTGACCGGTCCCAGCAGCCAGTTGACGGTGAGCATGGTCTTGTTGTCCGAATCCGGTCCCGCGGCATAGAACCGTTCTTCGCGTGTCGGGCTCTGCCAGTAAGGCTGATCGCCGACCGCAGAATCGACCTCTTGTGCCGCGTACTCCTGCAACGCCGCGTCAATAAGGCGCAGTCGCTGCTCGGGATCGTCGTCGCCGTAGAAAAAGATCCGGGCGTTGGAGGGATGGTAGTAGGTCCGGTGGAAGTCAAGGAACTGCTCGAAAGTCAGATCCGGGATGTGTGACGGATTGCCCCCGGAATCGAGTCCGTAGGTCGTATCCGGAAACAGGATCTGCTGCGAATACTCGGAGAGCAATCCGTCCGGTGAGGAATAGGCCCCTTTCATCTCGTTGTAGACCACGCCCTTGAGACGCATGGTGTCGTCCGGGGATTCCAGGTCGTAATGCCACCCTTCCTGGCGGAAAATATTCTCCGTGATACGGGGATGGAAAACCGCGTCCAAATAGACGTCGATCAGGTTGTAAAAATCCTGGGTGTTCTGACTGGCCACCGGATAACAGGTCTTGTCCGGAAAGGTCATGGCATTGAGAAAGGTCTGCAGGGACCCTTTGAGCAACTCCACAAAGGGTTCCTTGAGCGGATATTTCCGGGAACCGCAGAGAACGGAATGCTCCAGGATATGGGCCACGCCGGTCGAATCCTTGGGCGGTGTCCGGAAGCTGATGCCGAAAACCTTGTTCGTGTCCTGGTTCTCGACGGACAAAACCTCCGCACCGGTCTGGTCGTGGCGGTACACTCGGCACTGGCTCCGGATCTCGTCGACGTAGGTGTCCCGGAGGCAGGTAAATCCTGTGGAGGCGTTCATAGATATGTATCCTTTATTCGGCTTCTGGTACGCAAAAAAAACGGGCTGCTGGATCCCTTCTCTTGCCGGAGAAGGCATGCCCGTCCGCCTTGGGCCGGCTGGGACAGACAGCCCCGATGCAGCGCGGTCCATGTGGGACCAGCCACGAGAACCGAAAGCTGGCAAGGCGTTGTAGCGTTTTTGGACGGCAAGGGCAAAGGGGGAGGGGGGAGGGAAAGTTTTAGGTTTTAAGTTTTAAGTGTTAAGAAAGATTGAGGAATTGATGAATTGAGGAATTGAAGAACAAAGAATCCAGATCCACCAGATACGAGCCAGGCAGGCGCCTGACGGTCCCGGGGACGGAAGACGATGTGCGGGAAGGCTGTACCTGGGTTGTCCATTGTAGGGGCGTGTGGCGCACGCCCTTCCGACCGCCTCCAAATCGGGATTCGCTATCGAAATCGATTTTTGCGTTATCAGGTATCAGATACCGCTTAGGTTTTACGTTTTAAGTGTTAAGTAATTATGAAAATTGAGGAATTGGGGAATTGAGGGATCGAGGGATTGGAGAATTGAAGAACAAAGAGTCCAGATCCACCAGATACGAGCCAGGCAGGCGCCTGGCGGTCCCGGGGACGGAAGACGATATGCGGGAAGACTGTACCTGGGTTGTCCATTGTAGGGGCGTGTGGCGCACGCCCTTCCGACCGCCTCCAAATCGGGATCGCTATCGGGATCGAAATCGTTCTCCCGCACACCGCCTTCAGGCTTCCGTCCTCCGTCCACTGACAGCAATGCCCCAAAAAAGGCGGTGCGCGTGCGCGCACCGCCTGAGCAACGTGTTCCAGATTCAAGAAAAAGAGGGCTTACTTACCGCGGCCGTTTCCATTGCCGTTGCCGCTATTGCCACCGGGACCATTGCCCCGGCCGTTGCCCCCGGCATTGCTGTGCCCCGGGGCATTGCCAGCATTGGACGACATGCCGCCAGATTGGGAGAGCCCTTTCCCGCGGCCATTGGGCCCGGCACTGGACTGCGCACTCTTTTGCTTGGCCTGACCAAGTCCCATTGCCGCGTCAGGCGCGCCTTTGGCATGGCCGGCTTTGACACCCGGTGTGTCCGGGCGCCCCCGGACCATATCCCGTTGGGTACCGCGACCGCGGGCCTGGGCGTGCTGGGCAACATCGCCCTGCTGTTTGGCGTGCCTCCGTCCGAGGTTGCTCGGATGCACACCGAGCTCATGGGCGATCTCGCCCCAGCCCATGCCGTCCTGGCGCATGGCCGCGACCCCTTCCACAGTGGCCACATCAGACAAAGACGATTCCAGTTCGCTCTGAGCCTCAGTATGGGCCGCCTTGGCCTGTGCAAGATCCGTTTTCGCCTGCGCCAATTGCGTTTCTAACTGAGCCACCTCGTCCTCGAGCGCCGCGTATCCATCAGCAGTCTCGTCCGCAGCCTCAAGGTCGGCCTCGGCCTCAGCCAATTGATTCTCCAAGCTCGTTACATCCGATTCAGCCTGGGCCACGGCATCCTCGGTCTCACTCGCCTGGGCCTCGAGTTCAGCGACTTCTTCGGCGTTTTGTTCATAACTCGCTTCGGCCAGGGATTCCGCTTTGTCGACCTGGGCGGGATTTTGCAGGGCCGAGACAGGATCGCTTTCTGTCGTCTCAGCGGTGGTCTCCTCGCCCGTCGCGTCCAAATCGGAAGAGGCTTGCTCTTCAGTGGCCTCAGACTCGAGTGCGTCCTCCGTGGTCGACTGTGTCGCTTCATCCGAGGTTTGAGCCCAGAGCGGGCTCGCACCGAGCACAAGGGCCAACCCCAGGATCCCGAGAAGGGAAATCAGTGTGGACCGTTTACATTGCATGGATATTCTCCTTGGTTTCTCTGTTAGCAACAGAGTGACTGGTACAATATTCGTTGAATGCCATCAGGATACGTCCGGCCCGGCCTCGGTGACAAAATGGACCGACCGCGGTTCTTGGAAACGTTCGCCATCCACTGTGATCGTTTCGGCCTGACCGAACCAGCTCAAGAGGAGTTGTTCGGAATCGGCTCCGCTCGTGCGCTGGACAATCGCCTCCTCAATGGCCTGCGCCCGTTTCCGGGCCAGCGCTGCATCCTCCTGGACATAGACAATCACGTGCAAACGGAGATCAGAACGGCGCTCCAGGTTCGCCCCGATCAGATCCAGTGAGGGCAGACTGGAGGACTTCAATGTGGCTGTGCCCTGTTCGAAACGGATTTTTTCGATGGTCACCTGCCGCTTGCCGAGAATGATGTTGCGATAACTGAAGTCGCCGAACCCGTTCAGACGCCGGGTCGCCTCCAGGGCCCGCCCACCGTCGGGATAGCGGTCCAGATACGCTTTCCAGGCCTGCCGGGCGCTTTGTTCCCGCCCCAGTTGTTCCAGACATTCGGCCGTATAAAAAAGAGCGGAAGGATGGCCGGGCTCTTCATCCAGGACACGCCGATAATGGATCAGGGCCAGAGACCATTGCTCCCGATCCACATAATGGTGGCCGAGATAGACCCGTGCCTGGGTGTGGTCAGGCTCGAGAGCCAGAGCCCGTTCATAGGCCAACCGCTCCTTCTCGAAATCCATCATCGCCCAATGGGCGACACCGAGCCAGAAATGGGCGTCTGCGTATTGCGGTTTGAGTTCCACCGCTTTTTGTAAAGCAGGCAGGGCCTTGCTGGGGTGCTCCTGGGCCAGATAAAGCCGGCCCAGCCAATAGGCGGCCGCACCGTTGTCCGGCTGCTGCTTGAGCCGGTGGGACAAGTCCTCGACCCCCAGGGCGTATTCGTGTTCTTCCAGGTAGCGCTGTCCCTGATACGAGGTCAGGACACTGTCGAATCGAGTTTGCAGATTGGCGCAGCCCGCCAGGAAAATCCATCCGAGGCAGATTGCCACCCCGGCGAGGACCTTTGAACGCGACGCATTGGGCATTCTTTTCCTTCCTCTGTGTAGATTATACGTTGCAAGAGAAAACATGGTCACATCTGTGGAGAAAGACATTTATCCAATCGCTATTCAGGCGCCTATTCCCCGGAGGGGTTCTCCAGTGGCTTCGACTCAGCAGTCGCCTCTCCCTGAAGGTTCCGACCGGTAAAGCCGAGTCGTTTAAGGACCCGGAAGACCCCTTCACCATTCTCCAAGGCTTGCACGGCGGCCCGGCGGATGCGCGGATCCCCGATGTCCTGCTGTCGCAGAAAAACAACCGCCCGGGAGACAAACGCCCAGTCCGGACTCAACGTCTGGCGGCGCAAGCCTGTGGAGATAACCGCCTCCAGGTCCTGGCTGGCAAAATCGATCTGGCGCAGGTAGGCCGTGGCCAGGGCCGCGGTGCCGTACATGGCCAGTGGGGCCTGGGGATACTCACGGACCAGAGCCCGCAATTCATTGCGCTGAACCCCAGCAAACAAGGCCTCGACAAGGTCCTTGAGCGGCGCCTGAGGCAGTTCGCCATCGCCCCCCTCGGCAACGAGCAGAGAATAGGCAAAACGGTAAGCCTGGCGCCTTCTGTCCAGGGCGTGAAACAGAGATTCCGGGCCGACACCTTTGGCCAGCCCCTCCTCGAGCTTGTCGGCTAGTGCGGCCACCGGCAATCCTTCCTGGCAGGCGGAAAACAAGGGGTCCAGAACCCGCCTGGCCTCTGCCGGGGAAAACCGGTCGTCGACCACGACGCGCAAGAGGCGGTTTGCCGTGGATTGCGGCATGCCGCATTGGCGCAGGACCTCGATATCGCAGCGGCTCTGCCAGGACTCGGCGGTAGCCCCTGCCAAGCCGAACGGGCCGAACAGGCAGGCCAAGGTCAGTACTACGGCGACGACGGACCGGGAGGGACCCAAACGCGGCATCCTACAGGACATGCGAGGCACTCCGCTGACTTGCGCCCGTAACCAGAAGAACCGAATTCTTCTCGCCAAAACCGTCCTGGCGATAAAACGGCGAGCCGGGATCCGGGACCCGTTTGGACCCGTTGACGAGAAAAACATATTCGTGTCGTCCCGGCCGAACCCGCATGGACGTCACCCAGGCTTGACGCTTGTGATCATAACGCATGGTGCCGCCTTCCCGGTTCCAATCGTTGAAACTCCCGATCACGGCGACCCGCTCGATCCGATCCCCGTTGTCCGGCAGGACAAAGGTAACCGGCACGCGCTCGGCCACAGCCTGCCCCCCTTCGAGGGGCCCGGCGCCGGGAAGGAGCGGCTGCCCCCAGTAGATCACGCCGCCAAGCAGGACCACCGCTGCCGCGAGTGCTGCTGCAGCCAGGGCTGGACGAATGACCAGCTCGCGCGGCGCCCACACCCAGCGCCAGACCCGGCGCCAGACAGGAAGCGGCTCCTGCTCCACGGCAGCCATGATCTGGTGCGACAGCCCTGAGGGCGCCCTTTCGTCGTCAAGGCTTTGAAAGGCCTCATCCCAAAAGGTTTCCTGCGCCATTGCAGTCGCGTTGTTCGAGGCATGCGCTGTGTTTTTCCTCATGTGTCCTCCATGAGTTTGCGTAATTGGGCCAGACCGCGTTGAACGCGCATTTTCACCCCGCTTGGGCTCAATCCCAGGGCGGTGGCGATCTCATGGGTGGCCCACTGCTCACGATAGCGTAAAATCAGGGCTTCGCGGTATTCCAGAGGCAATTTGGCCAGGGCCGCTTCCAGATGCAGGACATCGAGATGGGCCGCAACCGCGTCGAAACGTGCCGTCTCCCACTCCAGCTCTCCATTGCTGTCCTCGTCCAGGGAACGCGTCGTCTGGCGTTTTTCCCGCCGCAGATGATCCCGGACCTTGTTCATGCCGATGGCGTAGAGCCACGGGAAAAATCGTTTTCGGGTATTGAACGTTTCCAGACGGCGGAAGGCCTGGAGAAACGTCTCCTGGGTCAGGTCCGCAGCCAGGGACGGAGAATGCGTGGCACGCAGGAAAAGGTTGTAGATCGGGGTCTGATACCGATCGACCAACACGGCAAAAGCCCGCCGTTCGCCGGCGAGTACTCGTCGGACGGCTTGTTTTTCCTGCTCCTGCTGCGCGTTGGGTTCCACACTCCCCTTCCTTGTTTGGCCACTGTCATGCTGTTGTATAGGTATATACGTTTTGGGGCGGCATTTGGTCACATGCTTTTTGGGAAGTGTTACGTTTTTAAGTGTTAAATTATTAAGAAGATTGAGGAATTGCAAATTGAGGAATTGGGGAATTGAGGAATTGGGGGATTGGAGAATTGAAGAACGAAGAATTCAGATCCACCAGATACGAGCCAGGCAGGCGCCTGGCGGTCCCGGGGACGGAAGACGATGTGCGGGAAGGCTGTACCTGGGTTGTCCATTGTAGGGGCGTGTGGCGCACGCCCTGCCGGCCGCATCCAAATCGGGCTCGGGATCGAAATCGATTTTTGCGTTATCTGGTATCAGATACCGCTTAGGTTTTACGTTTTAAGTGTTAAGTGATTATGAAAATTGAGGAATTGGGGAATTGAGGGATCGAGGGATTGGAGAATTGAAGAACAAAGAATTCAGATCCATCAGATACGAGCCAGGTAGGTGCCTGGCGGTCCCGGGGGAGGAAAGACAATGTGCGGGAAGGCTGTACCTGGGTTGTCCATTGTAGGGGCGTGTGGCGCACGCCCTTCCGGCCGCATCCAAATCGGGATCGGGATCGAAATCGATTTTTGCGTTATCTGGTATCAGATACCGCTTAGGTTTTACGTTTTAAGTGTTAAGTGATTATGAAAATTGAGGAATTGGGGAATTGAGGGATCGAGGGATTGGAGAATTGAAGAACAAAGAATTCAGATCCATCAGATACGAGCCAGGCAGGCGCCTGGCGGTCCCGGGGACGGAAGACGATGTGCGGGAAGGCTGTACCTGGGTTGTCCATTGTAGGGGCGTGTGGCGCACGCCCTTCCATCCGCCTCCAAATCGGGATCGGGATCGAAATCGGCCTTTCCACCCCGCCCAGACGAAAACATCCCGGGGCGGGCCCCGGGATGTGTGGCAATTTCAAAATACAAAGCGACGGGCGCTTTGCCGGTATTTATGCCCCCCAGACCTGTTTACCCTCCAGGACCGTACCTTCGGGGATAACGACTTGCTCCGTGCCGCGGTTTTCTAAAACGACATCGTCGCGACACACAACATTGGGGCCAAAGGCGAAATCGCCGTGTATGGTCAGGGACGAACAGGCCACCAACGAAGGCGCGCCGTGCTGGAACCGCTCGGTCAACTGCTCGATCTTCTTAAAATACGTCGAATCGAGCTTGATGACGATGGTCCCCAAGCGCCGCTCGGGATTGGGGACGATGCGGCAATCAGGGGTAAAGATATAGCAATCCGACCACACTGCCAGCAGGTCATTCGTCTTTTTGACCGGGATGAATCGATCCCGGTTGACCTGGACGGCCAGGGCTCCCGGAAACGCGGCCACCGCGGCCCCCATCGCCGTCTCGATCTGGAAGACAGGGGTCGAATTCTCGTCTCGGGGATTGACGGTTTTGGGATTGACGATGATCGGGAGTTGGGGAAAACCGTGAGCATCGATAAAATCCCGCAGCTGCTGGAGATCGATCCAGATATTATTGGTATTGAAATATTTGAAGCGCTCGACATCCTGAAAGGCGTCGAGTTCCTCATCCGGACATTGGGCGATTTCCCGCAGGATGAGGCGCCCGTCCTTGTGCCGGGCCAAATGCCCGCCTTTGGTGTCCGCCCCGGTGCGCCGGCAGACCTCGATCATGAACGGAGTGCCACTGTCGGCAAACGCGCCCAGCAAACGGGAATCCACGACCGCGCCGAGATTGTCCGAATTGGAGACAAAGGCGTAGCGGTACCCGTCGCTCAAGAGCTGGTTGAGCAGACCCGAGGTTTCCAGGGCAGCGTAAATGTCGCCGTGGCCGGGAGGGTTCCACTCTAATTCCGGATCCTCGGGATAGGTCGCGGGCTCGAGAGTGTCCTGGCGGATCTTGGGGAATTTGTGCTGCAAAAACGTGAAGACGTCCTGACCGAGGCGGATCCCCTGCTGCTGCAGATAGTCGTTGGTCTCCTGATGCGTGGCAAAGCTGTCCATCAGCGCCAGCGGAATCGAATACTGCAACTGGCCGTCACACCCGTTGCACTGCATGACAATGACGTCGAGAAAATTATTGCCCTGTTTGACTTCCAGTAACGACTTGGCATACGGCATTCCCATACTCGTGCCCAGGCCGCCGTTGAGCTTGATCATGACTGTCTGATCCAGGGTATGACGACCATTTGTTCCCGCTTCAGCAGTAAGATCGTCCTGGTGCAAGAGATCATTGGCTTTATCCAGTGGACGGATCGCGGCCTCTGAGAGTTTGCCGGTGTGTCCCGAAGCCAATTGTTGGTAATACTCCCGAAACAAATCGATCAGTTCGGGACGCAGTCCGGCATTATGCATCTTTGCCGCAAAGGGCTGAAAATTGGCGGTGTCGGACATATGCTCTCCCTATCGGCTGTTTTTATTTACACTTTCGTATGTGGTATCCAAACCGGGGCAGCGTTGCAAGCACAAAAACGTTTTCAACAGGCCCTGCGGAGGAACCTGACCGACGGCACACATGGCCGCCGCGCGTAGCAGATCCAGACCATGAATGCCGGAGCGGGAAGGCAAACGGCCTGATTCGTGGCCCCTCTTGCTTTTTCCGCGCACTTCCAGCTACACATTGGCCGGCGTAGCAGAACCTTGTGCCGCCAGGAAAAACACCCCATCGCGAACCACAAGCACGGCGCGAAGGCCGGGGTGCTGAGCAGGCACACAATCGCTCCGCGCTGCCTTCTGGCCGGGGCGCTCAACACAAATGGTCATTTCCACGGAGTTTGCATGGATACGATCCTTGTCACCGGAGGCGCCGGATACATCGGCTCCCATACCACCCTCGCTCTGCTCGAAAAAGGCTATCGCGTCGTGGTTTACGACAACCTCAGTACCGGCCAGGAAGACGCTGTCCTGCCACCGGCGCGCCTCGTGGTCGGCGATTTGGAGGACACCGAACGCCTGACCCGGCTCATGCAGGAAGAACAATTCAGCGCGGTCATCCATTTTGCGGCCCATATCGTGGTCCCGGAATCAGTCCAGCAGCCGCTGAAATACTATTCCAACAACACGAGCAACACCACCAATCTCATCCGATTGGCCGCGGCCCACAGCATCCCGCATTTTGTCTTCTCCTCCACCGCTGCCGTATACGGGCTGCCCGAGTCCAGCCCGGTCTCTGAACAGACCCAGCTCGACCCCATCAATCCCTATGGCCGGAGCAAACTCATGAGCGAATGGGTCCTGGAGGACACGGCGGCCGCCCAGGATTCACTGCGCCACTGCACCTTGCGCTATTTCAATGTCGCCGGGGCCGATCCCCAAGGCCGCCTGGGGCAATCTACGCCCAACGCCACCCATCTGATCAAAGTCGCCTGTCAGGCGGCCCTGGGCAAGCGCGAGGCCCTGGCCATTTACGGCACGGACTACCCGACCTTCGACGGCACCGGGGTTCGGGACTACATCCACGTCAGCGATCTCGCCGACGTCCATGTCCGGGCCCTGGAATACCTTGAACAGGGCGGTGCCTCGGCAACATTGAACTGCGGATACGGCCACGGGTATTCTGTCCGGCAAATCGCGGACACGGTGCGGGAGGTCAGCGGCGTGGACTTCCCCGTTCACGAAACCCAGCGCCGCGAAGGCGACCCGGCCGAACTCATCGCTGATCCTGGCCGCTTGCAAACCACCTTCGAGTGGCAACCCCGTTACGACGACGTGGCGACCATCGTGCGCACCGCCCTGGACTGGGAGCGCAAATTGGACCATCTCTAACAGGCCGGTGGCCAATCTCCCAATGGCAGCAGAGTTGCAATACGTTCATACTCCTACGGCCGACTCCGCAGGCTACGATTTTGACCTGTGTGTCACCGTGCCTTGGGATCTTGAAACGATTTGCGGTAGACGAAATTTTTCAGCAGTCAGTTCAGCCGGAGACGGAGAAGCCTGAAACAACCTGCTGTCATAGAGGCGATTTCCACCGCTCCAAGCCGCTTTTGCCCCTCAGGACACGTTGTGGGTGCAATCGGAACTCACGCATATCTGCTGACCGGCCTGTGCCCACACACACCACCCCGACGCCGGTCGGCCCGCAAAGGAGGATACCATGCGCTTTGTGCTTTTCAGTTCGATCTTGTGTCTCCTACTCGCTCTGCCCGCCAGCCTGCTGGCACAATCGAACGCCACCCAGGCTCAGCAACCGCCGAAACCGAAAAACGCCACCCGCGTTGCGCCCCGGGAAAAACCCGGTTTCCCCATCCAGGTGGTGCACGAAGACACCGACCACCTTGGCATCGAACTCGCCTACAACATGCGCGACGCCTTCAATCGGTCCAGCCTGTTCAACCTGACCGACGGCAGGAGCAAAAAAATCAAGCTCATCGTCAAAACCAGAGAGGAATTCGCCGACCGGCCGTACATGAGTTCGGTCTACACCCTGATCTGGACCTTTTCCTACGGCGAAGACGTCCTGGCCAACTATCTCGAGACCGAGACCGGCTTCGTGGACTCCCTGTCCGTCGACTCCCTGGCCAAGATCCTCGTGGCCAAAAGCCACGACGTCGCCAGTGAATACGCCTATTTGTTTGAAGAGGATTGAGGGGAAGGAAGAACGTTTTACGTGTTAAGTGTTAAGTTTTAAGTATTAAGAAAGATTGAGGAATTGAGGAATCGAGGAATTGAAGAATTGCAAGACAGAAGACTGAGGACACAAAGACGGTGAACTGAAGGCGTCCGCATCCAAATCGGGGTCGCTATCGGGATCGAAATCGGTCTTTGAGCTATCTGGTATCTGGGACGATGTGCGGGAAGGCTGTACCTGGGTTGTCCATTGTAGGGGCGTGTGGCGCACGCCCTTCCGGCCGCCTCCAAATCGGGGTCGCTATCGGGATCGGTATCAAAATCGATTTTTGAGTTATCTGGTATCAGGTATCTGGTATTTGAGACCGCTCAGGTTTTACGTTTTAAGTGATTAAAAAGATTGGGAAATTGAGGGATTGAGGAATTGAGGGATTGAAGAACGAAGAATCCAGATCCACCAGATACGAGCCAGGCAGGCGCCTGGCGGTCCCGGGGGAGGAAAGACGCTGTGCGGGAAGGCTGTACCTGGTCTGTCCATTGTAGGGGCGTGTGGCGCACGCCCTTCCGGCCGCCTCCAAATCGGGATCGGGATCGAAATCGATTTTTGCGTTATCTGGTATCAGATACCGCTTAGGTTTTACGTTTTAAGTGTTAAGTGATTATGAAAATTGAGGTAGGATGAGAAGGCTGGACCACCTGACGAGCTATAGCTTAGAGCTATGCTCACCAAAACAACGCAGTCATATGCTGCAAACCAGGAGGCCCAGCCATGAAGTGCCATTTAGCAAATCATACCATCGGTGTCGATCTCGGTGACAAGCAGAACGTCGTATGCGTGTTGGACTGGAACGGGGACATTGCCACCACCTTTAAGGTGACCAATACCAAGACTGCGATGCGTAAACGGTTTGCTGCCTACTCAGGAGCCTTTGTTGCCATTGAGGCGGGGACACACTCTGCCTGGATTAGCCGCCTGCTCAAAGAGCTTGGTTGCGCAGTTGTCGTTGGCAACCCTCGCAAACTCCGCTGCATTTGGCAGGAGCCGATCAAAACAGACTTTCGCGACGCTGAGATGTTGGCCCGGGTGGCCAAGATGGATCCCAAACTCTTGCGCCCCATTGAGCACCGAAGCGCAGATGCACAAGCCAGGCTGGCCATACTGCAAGCCCGCGATGCGCTGGTAAAAAGCAGGACCTCTCTTATCAACCACGTTCGAGGGACCGTAAAATGCGCCGGGGAACGCCTGCCGAAATGCAGCGCCGCCAGCTTCCACAAAAAAGCACCGGAGCATATCCCCAGTGAACTCAAAGCAGCCCTGCTGCCGTTGATAGAACAAATTGCCAATTTCACTGAAGGGATAAAAAAATACGAGCACGAAGTGACACACCTCAGCCGCACCCACTACCCTGAGACAGAAGTGTTGCGACAAGTCCCCGGCGTTGGGCCGATCACAGCCTTGGCGTTCGTTTTGACGCTCGAAGATAAGGACCGTTTCACCAAGAGCCGAGATGTAGGGCCATTTCTAGGCTTGGTTCCCAAAAGGGACCAATCCGGGGATACCGACAAGCAGCTACGCATCACGAAATGCGGTAACTCCCAGTTGCGCACCTTGCTGGTCAATGTCGCTCACTACATCCTGGGCCCATTTGGGGCTGATAGTGAGCTGCGACGATTCGGGCAGCGCATTGCCGCGAGAGGGGGCACGATCGCCAAGAAACGGGCTGTGGTAGCTGTGGCGCGCAAACTGGCGGTTTTGCTCCACCGACTGTGGGTGACGGGGGAGGAGTATCACCCATTTTATTGCCACAAGGATTCCACCGTCGAAGCTGCATAACGCTTCACCACGTAGAAATAAATTTTCCAGGGGGCCCAGCAACGGCCTCGTGGTCAACCACCGCTAGCACCAAATAAAGTCTCATTCGGAAGACTGCGGCAAATTCCTAGGCCTCTTTGCTTGCCGGCAAAACCACACAAGGCCGCAATTGAGGTGGCAGCTTCCACCAAGCGAATAGTACTGAGACACCGGATCAAATGGCAACGATCCTCGAAGAGTGCGTATGGAAGTGCGACTTGCTTGGGACTATAGGGCAATACGGTGGTCCGCCACGTCGGACGTTGACATGCCTTCTCATGGAAGGAATTGGGGAATTGAGGGATCGAGGGATTGGAGAATTGAAGCACAAAGAGTCCAGTTCCACCAGATACGAGCCAGACAGGCGCCTCGCGGTCCCGGGGACGGAAGACGCTGTGCGGGAAGGCTGTACCTGGGTTGTCCATTGTAGGGGCGTGTGGCGCACGCCCTTCCGGCCGCCTCCAAATCGGGATCGGGATCAGGATCGAAATCGATTTTTGAGTTATCAGGTATCAGATATCAGGTGAGGCTACCAAAAATTGAGGAATTGCAAGATTGAAGAGCTGAGGAGGCCAGATTCACCCTCTCCAATCATCCCTCTGCGCTGTTGCCTTCAATCTCTTCGCCCTGGCGCTGCAATTCTCCTCCCCGTTGGACCAGATCCCGGCCATAGTCTTGTAGCGCTTCGCCCAAGGTCTGCAAGACCGTGTCCTTGGCAAGCCCTTCAGCCCGGCGCCGATGGAGCCACTGGGCCAAATAGAGCAGATCGGCCTCGCGCATGCTGCTTTCCGGCAAAGCCTGGCGCAGGGAATCGACCAGGGTACGGCGGATAGACTCCCGCTTGGCGATCGCCGCCTTGTAGGCCGCCCCCGCCTGTTCCAATTCCTGACGCAGCTTATCCAGATCAACATCCCCGTTGGACTGGCTGGCTCGCTCGTAACGGACGCTGACCTTGTCCAGAGTAAAATTGGCCTGAAAAACGGCCTGTTCTGCTTGCTGAAAGGACTCCACCTTGGCGAACAGGTCGGGCTGCCGGGAAAAGACACCGGCGACAGCCCCCCACTGCCGGAGCCGGTCCCCGAGTCGCTGCATCAGATCGCCAACCTCACTGCGGTTCAAGGCCCGGGTGACAGGCTCTTCCTGACCCCTGCCAAAGCGTTTTTCCGTCTCCAGCCCGACCTCGACGAGCTGCTGCGCGAAGCGGTCACCGAGAAAATGGCGAGTGGCGGTGATGACCTGGGGCTGGAACAGGGCGCTCAGGACTTCAGTCCGGCCGTTGCGCACCGAGTCACTGCTGTAGGTCACGCCCTGCAGATCGATGCCGTATCGGGTATTCAAGGTCCGAAAGGTCAATTCCAGGGACGGCGTCGAACCGCCGTCAGCCGCTTGGGCCGGGACATACTGCGAAACCACGAACCGGGCGGCGTTTTTCAGAAATCCGGACTCGAGCCGTTCAACAACTGAAGGCGCTTGGGGACCATCCCCTTCTGATGCCGACTGCGAGACCTGCGAGGAGGCGTTTTGAGGACCGGCGGTCGCGTTCATTGCCCCTCGAGTCGCATTATTGATGCGGGCGCGATGCTGGTACCCGGCTCCAGTCGAGGGTGATTGCGGTCCCTGGCCCCGCATCCAGATCCCCACCGCCAGCAGGGCCACTCCCAGCACCCCGATTCCGATCAGTCCCCATTTCTTGCCCAACATGCCCATGCACTTCCCCTCGTCTCACGATTCCGTCCAAACGGCTCTCAATCAAGCTTTTTCCAAAAAAGGAATTTCTCAGCCCTTTTCGGCAATGTTTTCAATAATACCGCTTTTCTACTCCTGATTTTACAAAGGCGTCAAGCCGGCAATCCATTGCCTTTTCGTGGCGTGTTGCGTATTTTTGTGGATTGCAAGACACTGCTTATAGGACTTGTGTTCCTGCCTCCATGAATGGAGTGGTGTCCACACCACCCGAGTTTACGAATGCAGGTCCTGCCAGAGCAGGTGCCATTTTCCAACTTTTCTCTATCCGCGGCCTGGCGTCGCGAGGAGGTTTGACTATGCTCCCTGAAGATCTGTTGTATACGAAATCCCACGAATGGGTCCGTGTCGAGGACGGCCAGGTCACGATGGGCATCACCCACTTTGCCCAGGAACAACTCGGCGACCTGACCTTTGTTGAATTGCCGGCTCCCGGCGATCAGGTTGAAGCCGGTCAGGAAATCGCCACCGTGGAATCAGTCAAGGCCGCAAGTGAGGTCTACGCCCCGGTCAGCGGCGAGATCCTGGCCATTAATGAGGATCTCGAGGACGCCCCGGAAAAGATCAACGCCGACCCCTACGGCGAGGGATGGATGGTGCGCATCAAGACCGACGGCGAGCCGGAAGGTCTGATGGACGCCGAGGCCTACACCCAACACCTGAGCGAACAGGAATAGCGGCCTCCCCGACCCTGCGCCGGGGGAATGATCTGCCAAGGAGTCCGTATGCCCTACGTGCCACACACCCCAGAAGAGCGACAGGCCATGCTGTCGACCATCGGTGTCAATAGCGTGGAGGAACTCTTCGCGCCCATCGACGCCTCCCTTCGGCCTCAGCATTTCGATCTGCCCGAGGGGCTCAGCGAGATGGCGGTCACCCGCCGACTGGAAGAACTTGCCGCGCGCAACTCCATCCATTTGCACCACTTTCTCGGGGCCGGCTTCTACGACCACGCCGTGCCCGCAGCGGTCAACGCCCTGTCCGGACGGGGCGAATTCTACACCGCGTACACGCCGTATCAGCCGGAGGCCTCCCAAGGCATCCTGCAGGCTTTTTTCGAATTCCAGACCGCCATCGCCCGTCTTTTCGAGATGGATTTCGCCAACGCCTCACTCTACGACGGCGGCACAGCGCTGTATGAAGCGGTCATGACTGCGGTTCGGGTCACCAAACGGCGCAAGGTCGTCGTTTCCGAGGCGGTCAACCCCATCTATCGCTCCATGCTCGATTGTTACACCTCAAATCTCAATCTCGAGCTGGTCACGATCCCCCACACCGACGGCAAGACCGACCTGGAGCGACTCACAGCGGCCATCGACGATCAGACCGCAGCAATCATTGTCCAGAACCCGAATTTCTTCGGGGCCATCAATGATTTCACCGAACTGTTCGCCACCGCCCAGAAACACAAAGCCTTGAGCATCCTCTCCACCTATCCCCTGTTGCAATCGGTACTCAAGACGCCGGGGGCCATGGGCGCGGACATCGCCGTGGCCGAGGGACAGAGTCTCGGGCTGCCTCTGGCGTTCGGGGGACCATATCTGGGCGTTTTCGCCTGCCGCAAAAAGCTCGTGCGCCAGATGCCAGGCCGCGTGGTCGGCCGGACCAAAGACGCCGACGGCAAGACCGGCTACACCCTGACCCTGCAGACCCGCGAGCAGCACATCCGGCGCCAGAAAGCGACCTCGAACATCTGTTCCAATCAGGCCCTGTGTGCCTTGCAGGCCATCATCTACATGAGTCTGCTCGGGCCCGAGGGCATGACCCGCACGGCCTCGACCTCTATCGAGCGGGCGCATTACGCAGCCCAGCGCTTTTGCGCCCTGCCCGGGGTGGAAATGGTCAACACAGCGCCGTTTGGCAACGAATTCGCCGTGCGGTTGCCGTGCAAAGCCTACGACCTGATCAACCGCTTGCTGCCCAAAGGCTATGTGCCGGGCTTCCCGCTCGGACGCTACTACGAGAACATGGACGATTGCCTGCTCGTGGCGGTGACAGAAAAAACCGAACCAGCCGATATCGGCATTATGGCAGAAATGGTGGGAGGGGCCCTATGAAGACGCTTTTCGAACAATCCGTACCCGGACGCAAGGGCGTCATGCCGGAGGCGCCGCAGACGTCGGCTGCCGACCACATCCCGGCCGAATTCGTGCGCCAGAGCCCGCCGGCCCTGCCGGAGCTCGGGGAACTCGATGTGGTCCGCCACTTCACCCGGCTTTCGCGGCAGAATTTCGGGGTCGATTCCAATTTCTACCCCCTGGGCTCCTGCACCATGAAATACAACCCGAAATTCCTCGAGGATATCGCCTCGCTCCCCGGATTCACCCGCTTGCATCCGCTGATCCCGCAGTTGCAGGGCGGCGGCCAGCTGACCCAGGGCGCTTTAGAGGTCATCTACCACCTCGAGTCCCTGCTGCAGGAAATCACCGGCATGGCCGGCTATACCTTGCAGCCCCTGGCCGGTGCGCACGGCGAGCTGACCGGTGCGATGCTTATCGCCGCCTACCACAAGGATAAAGGCAACCGGAAGACCAAAGTCCTGGTCCCGGATTCGGCCCACGGCACGAATCCGGCCTCGGCGGCCATCGCCGGGTACGATGTGGTCAACGTCCCCTCCAAGGACGGCATCATCGATCCGGAGGTCCTTCAGGAATATGTCGACGATGAGGTCGCCGCCCTGATGATGACCTGTCCCAACACCTTGGGACTCTTTGAATCCCACTTGCCCCGGATTGTGGAAATGATCCACGGCGTGGACGGCCTGCTCTACTACGACGGCGCCAATTTAAACGCCATCATGGGCAAGCTCCGTGTCGGCGACGCCGGTTTCGACGTCGTGCACCTCAATCTGCACAAGACCTTTGGCACGCCCCACGGCAGCGGCGGTCCCGGATCCGGTCCGGTCGGAGTCAGCGAAAAACTGCTCGACTTTCTGCCCATCTCCCGGGTGGTCAAGCTCGAAGACGGACAATACTGCCTCGATTACGACTATCCGAAATCCATCGGCTACATCGCGCCGTTTTACGGCAACTTCGCCGTCATGCTCAAAGCCTACGCCTATATCCTGCGCCTGGGGCGCCAGGGACTCGTCCGCGCCAGCGAGAACGCCGTTCTGGCCGCCAATTACCTGCGCAAACGGCTGGAAGACCATCTGGAGATCCCCTACAACCGGATCTGCATGCACGAATTTGTCATCTCCGCCGCCCAGCAGGCTGAGCAGGGGGTCCGGGCCATTGATATCGCCAAGGCCCTGCTGGACAAGGGCCACTACGCCCCCACGGTCTATTTCCCGTTGATCGTCAAGGAATGCCTGATGGTCGAACCCACGGAAACGGAGAGCAAAGCCACCCTGGACCAATTCGTCGAGGATCTGATCGATATCGTCCAACGTGCCGCCGGGGAGCCGGAGTCAGTGACCCATGCCCCGCAGAATCTGCCTGTGAAACGCCTGGACGAAGTCCTCGCGGCGCGGGCAATGGACCTTGTCCACACGGAGTCAAGTGCTGATGCTGCAAAGTGATCTGTGTATCGTCGGTGGTGGCCCGGCCGGGTGCAAAGCCGCCCTGGACGCGGCCGCGGCCGGGCTGAAAACGGTCCTGGTCGAGCGGGAGCACCTTGGCGGCACCTGCCTCAATTGGGGGTGCATTCCGACCAAGCTCCTGCTCGGCGCAGTGGCCCCCAAAACCGAGGCCGACCATTTGCGCCGGCTGCGGTTGGTCTCCGGCAACGTGGAGGTCGATCCGGCCGCGTTGCGCAAACGGATCCAGAGCGTGCTCACGGCTTCGCGCAAGGCCATGCGCGACCGGCTCGCCGCTGCCGGCGTCCAATTGATCATGGGCCAGGCCCGGTTCACCAGCCCGAACAGACTGTGTGTGGAGGGTGAGGACAATGCAACCACAGAAGTCGCCTTCACTACCGCCCTGCTGGCCTGTGGCACGAGTCCGCAGCACATTCCCGGGCTCAAACCAGACGGCGAAACGATTCTCGACTCCAACCAGATTCTCGACACCCTCCCCCAACCCGCCAGTCTGGCGGTGATCGGGGCCGGTGCCATCGGCCTGGAAATGGCCGAATACTTCCACGCATCGGGAAGCCGCATTGCGCTTATCGAGATGCAGGACCGACTGGCGCCGTTGGAGGATCCGGACGTGAGCCGCCAAGTGCTGCGGGCGGCCAAAAAACGCAAATGGGAGATCCATACCGGCTGCCGGGTCGAACGGGCGGAGCAAACCGCGGACAGCGTCACGCTCCATCTCGATTCCGGGACCGCTGTCCAGGCAGAGATGGTCCTCGTCGCCGCCGGACGGCAGCCCAACAGCGCAGGACTTGGTCTGGAGCACACCGGAGCAGAAATCGAGGGACACGGCTGGGTGACTGTGGACGGCTATCTCAAGGCCGCGCCGAATGTCTATGCCGTCGGCGACATCAATGGCCGCACCCTGCTCGCCCACGCGGCCGAAGACCAGGCGGCCTACGCCGTGCGCCACCTGACCGCAACGACCGCCTCCCCCTACGCCGAGATGCCGCCGCCCAGTTGCGTTTACGCCGATCCGGAAATCATGCGTGTCGGCTGGAGCGTCGCCGATCTCCAGGCTCAGGGAAAACCGGTCCAGACCGCCCAGGTACCCCTGGCCGCCAACCCCATCGCCCAGGCCCACGGGCAGACACAAGGATTGATCAAGACCATCTGGTCCGGCGACCGTCTCCAGGGTATTACCGCAGTGGGCTGCCGCGTCTCCCACCTGGTGACCGCTGCTGAGATCATGGTCTGTCAGGGGTGGACGAAAGAAGATATTCCGGGTTATATTTTTGCCCACCCGACACTGGACGAATCCCTGCGTGACGCGGTTCTGGCAGAGCGGGCTGACGTAAGCTGATCCGCCTCCCAAAAGCCGGCCTACGCGCCGGGAAGGCTCTGGTATCGGAGTCCGAAAATGTCGTTCCCAGCGGGGGCGGTTCCGTCCCCCGCCATTGTGCTCGTCAACAGGAGAGAATACCCCGTATGGACGAAGACGCGCCCCCGCGAGGTCCCTTCCGCACCAAACGCCCACTGGTCCTGGCCTCGGCTTCACCGAGGCGACAGCACCTTTTGACCCAATTGGGCATCTATTTCTATATCCTCCCTTGTTCTCAGCCAGAGCCACCGCCAGAGCCGGATGAGCTTCCGGCCGATTATGTCCTGCGCTCCGCCCTGTTCAAGGCCCGGGAAGTGGCCAAACAGCGCCCAGATCGGCCTGTGCTCGGCGCGGACACCGCGGTCATCCTCGGCGACGATATCCTCGGCAAACCCCGCAACGCCCAGGAGGCTTTGGCCACCTTGCAACGCCTCAGCGGCACTGACCACGAGGTGGTCACCGGCTGTGCCCTGATCGACCCGGATGCCCGCGAAACCCACACCTTCACCGCCCATTCCACAGTGCATATGGGCGTCCATTCGTTGGACGTCCTCCAGGCCTATGTGGCCAGCGGCGAACCCTTGGACAAGGCCGGCAGCTACGCCATCCAAGGTGTCGGCAGTTTCCTGGTGGAATCCGTCAGCGGCTCCTACACCAATGTCGTCGGCTTGCCGCTGCACGCCCTGACCAAACTCCTTCAGCGCACCGGCGTCATCACCCCGGTGGAGATCCCCTGTTCAGCCGAACCGGTGGAATTGTAAACCGGCTCCCACGGGGAAACCGGCCGGTCGTTTCCCAAGAGAACCCTTGGTTGCACCATTTTCAAACCGGAAGAAGACACTGCAATGGATACGCACGACATGCCCCTCACCGCCCCGGAAAACCTGAGCCAGCGCCTGGCCCTCGCCGTGTCCACCCTCGGCCCCATCGGCCACCTTCCCAAGGCCCCAGGCACCTGGGGCGCTCTGGCCGCGACACTGGCCGCTCCAATCGTCTTCCTGCCTCTGTCGCTGCCTCTGCGGCTCCTGGTCCTGGTAGCCATCTTCCACCTCGGGAGCATGGCCGCCGGAAGCGCCGAAAAAAGCCTCGGCCGCAAGGATCCGGGTCAGGTCATTATCGACGAGTTGTTGGGGCAATGGGCGGTATTGCTGCCGTTCACGCTGTTGCCCTGGTGGCAGTTGCTGATCGGGTTTGCCCTCTTTCGCTTTTTTGATATCGTCAAGCCGTGGCCGGTTCGGGCCTCTGAGACTTGGCTCGCCCAGGGCTACGGTGTCATGCTCGATGACCTCTTCGCTGGACTTTACGGGGCCCTCGGCCTGGCCGTGGTCCGCTTCCTGGTCTAACGCGGGTGAAAAGCTGCCCCTGCAAGAACCCGGCACGGTCCTCGGAGATACAAGGAGGCTGGAATGCGTGACGGATATATTGATCCCCACTGCCAATACAGCCGTGGCGAGGAAATCGCCAACTCGTTGACCCACGGCCTCGGTATTGCGGCGAGTTGTGTCGGACTCATCGTCCTCGTGGTCAGCGCCAGTTACTCTGGAGACCCCAACCGTATCATCGGCGTCACTATCTTTGGCGCCTCGCTCATCCTGCTCTACCTCGCCTCGACACTCTACCATTGCCTGCCCTCTCCCCGAGCCAAACAGGTCCTGCGAAAACTCGACCACGCTGCGATATACATTCTCATCGCCGGGACCTACACTCCGTTCATGCTCGTGGTCGTCGACGGCCCTCTATCCTGGACAATCCTAAGCATTATCTGGACCTTGGCCCTGGTCGGCGTGGTCTTCAAATGCTGCTGGACCGGGCGACTGCGACGTCTCTCCCTGGCCGTGTACATCGGCATGGGCTGGCTGTGCGTGCTCGCCTTTAGCGAACTGCTGCGCAACACCCCCACCAGCGGCTTTATCTTTCTCGTGCTCGGCGGGCTCTTTTACACCGGCGGGACGATCTTCTACGGCTGGAAACGACTCCGCTTCAACCACGCTATCTGGCACCTTTTCGTTCTCACCGGAAGCGTCATGCATTTTCTCTCCGTGTACCAGAGTGTGCTGCGGTAGGAAGATACAATTGGGCTCTTCGTCACAGAGCATGAAATTTCAGACGCAAAAGTTTGCCGTCTCTTCTGTGTGCTTCGAGCGAAAGGCCCGCACATTTTCTTGGTCCCGCCAAAAGGGGGAAACCGGACCGTGAACTGAATGCTCCCAGGCTGATTCCGATGCAACAAGGGCCATCTTCGACACCTGGAGTTCTGCTTTACTTGAGAGTCCGGAGGGGGCAAGGACCCCCCTTTGGCGGGATTGAGAAAATACTGGGCCGAAAGTGGGCACACAGAAGAGACGGCAAACTCCAAAAATCCACAGGATCCGTCTGAGGGATTGAAGAATTCAGGAATTGGGGATTGTTGCAATCCAAGAACTGAAGCAGTACAGCGCGCTACGATACAGGACAGAGGATCACCACTTCTTAGCCCAGCACCAGCTGCACGGATCTTCCTCCGCCACTTTTCTGTGCTCTCTGTGCCCTCTGTGGTTCCATCATCCGTCTCCCACCCCCATAAAAAAACGCCCCTGTCTCTCTTTGAGACAGGGGCGACATCCATTTCCGGACCGTGCGACCGGTCTTTATTCGTAAATCTTGAATTCGCAGCGGCGGTTTTTCGCCCAGGCGGCTTCGTTGCTGCCTTCTACGGCCGGGCGTTCTTCGCCATAGCTCACGATCTGCAGCCGATTGGCATCGATGCCGAGCAGGATCAAAAATTCATAGGCCGCGCGGGCGCGCCGTTCGCCAAGGGCCAGGTTGTATTCCTGGGTACCGCGCTCGTCGCAATGGCCTTCGATAATCATTTTGTAGCCGGGATTGTCGTCCAGAAGGGCAGCCTTGTCCTGAAGCACGTCGCGGGCGTCGGGCTTGAGTTCAAAGGAGTCGAAATCAAAATAGATTTCCTCACGCAGATTCGACAAGGCCTTCTCCTCTTCAGCCGCGCCGGAAGATTCCTTGGCCTCCCACTCATCCACGTCCTTGGGTTCCTCAGACACGCTGGTCTCCATGTCCATCCCGTCCTGACCGGTGCCGTCAGGCCCCATGTCCTGGCTGTCCTGCATGGTCGTTTCGGTACCGCCCATCTCACCGGCTTGGGTGTCGAGTTGTTTTTTGGCGCAACCTGCGCTCAACAGCAGCGCGACCGTAAAAACAAGCACTCCCCACATCATCCGTTTGTCCATCTTGTCCTCCTTTGCAAACCTACCTTCGCAGACACGGTTATGCCTGTCCGATTGGTCAGGTCCAGTAATAGATTCTGCCCCAGTGCCCAACACCCATCCAGGACGCTTTGCTACCAGAGCTCTGGTGCTACCTTCCAAGTTCCCGTTGGCTGGGGTTGCCCCCAAGCGTCTGGAAACGCGTTCCACTTGCCCGTATCCCTGGTCTTGTCCTGCCACCTGATGCAAAAAACATGACACTGACGTGACATTCCTTCCACATCCCAACGACACTGGACCGAAAAACGAACGAAACCAGAGTCCCTGAAGACGATCGCCCACGCTGAGCATTACGCTCGCCCCCCTGGGCGCCTCTGCTTCAGCCGACTCATTGCAGCCGAAGCTGTGGGGCCAGTCAGGGCATGGGCGGGCCCCAGGCAGGAGCAGTCGCGGCGCCGGGACCAGTGGGAATCTGTTTGGGCGTATCCCCGTTGCGGGTGGTCAGATACAGTTTATAGGTCCCGCTACGGTTCGAACTAAAGGCCAGGAAATAGCCGTCCGGCGCCCAAGTCGGATCTTCGTCATTGCCCGGCCCCTTCGTGATCTGGCGGCTGGCACCAGATTCGAGGTCGTGGACGACAATGCGGTGTCCATCGTCGGTGCGCCGCGAATAGGCCACAAAACGGCCGTCCGGACTGATCGTCGGACTCGTGTTGTAGGTCCCCTCGAAACTGACCCGCTCCACCTCACCGCTGTCCATGTCCCGGACAAAGATGTGCGGATTGCCCAGCCGGCTGGAGACAAAGACCATCTTCTCACCCTTTTCGTCAAATTGGGGGGAAATGTCGATACCCCAATGCCGCACCAGGGGCGATTCGATGGTCCAGTCATCGCTCAGGGTGAAGATGTCCGGATTCCCGTAAGGGTCCAGACTGAGAACAACCTGCCCCTGGGGAGAAAAAACCGGACTGATCAAAGTGTTACCAGGCAGGACCATGGCTTTGATCTGGCCGGCGTCCCGGTCCCATAGACCAAGACGGTGGCGGCGCTCATCGAGATAGGTAAAGGCCATGCGCCGGCCGTCCCAGGACCAGGCCGGACTCATGCTCACTCCCTCGAGGCGGGTGATCTGTTTGGGATCCCGTCCCTGCACACCGACGGTCCAGATGTTTTTCGCCGTGCTGTTTTGCCGGACAAAGGCCAGACGCGAGCGGAAGACATCGCCGTTGCCGGCCAGCGTGTCCACGATCTCAGCGCAGAACCGGTCGGCCACGACATCCACCTGCTCCTGATCCATGATTCTGTAGCCCTTGCCGAGCATCAACCGTTGGCTGAAAACATCGAAAAGTCGCAGTTCTACCAAGCCGAGGCCACCCGACTGGGGCTTCCAGCCGATGGACAAGAGCAAATCCACACGGGCCAAGCGAAACCGTTTAAAGTCGATGTCCTTCTTGCGGACTCCCTTGAGGCCGGTACCGCCCAGCACATCACTGCTTTCCGTCTGGGCCAGAAACGGCAAAAACCCGAGATTGTCCAAAATGGTTTGTCGCAAGGCTTCCGCTGGCTGCCCGGGAGCCGGTCCGCTCAGAGCGGCCACGGGTGCGGTGTACATATTGAGTTGCTGCTGACCGGGCCCGTAAATATCGATCTCGATTTGCTGCTGGGCCTGGGCCGGGAAGGCACAGAGGCACAGCAGGCAGGCAATTATGACCAGGTAAATGGAACGCACGTTCGGTTATCCCTTTGCTTGCAAATTGAATGTGATGCTGATCTGCCGCAACTTCTTCCCTGGAGGGGGCGGCAAACTTTCGGTGTCCTCGACGGCCCTGAGCACCGAACGATCAAATCCCTCGTTGCCCGAGGCATCCTGGAGCTGGACCCCGGTGATCGTCCCCTGGGCACTGATGGTCACGACCACACGGGCCCGCAACTGGCGGGAACTGCCGAGGGCGGCATACCGCCACTGGGCCTTGACCCGCTGCTCCACCAACGCGGCGTAAACCTCGACAGCCCCGGCTCTGGCCCCTTCACGAGCAGCGGCGTCCCCGGCCTGCTGTTGCAGAGAAGCCCGCAACGATTCGACTTCCGAGCGCAAGGCCTGCATGGTCTCTTCCCCACTTTCGTCCTCAGCCCGCTGGGCGACGTCGCTCAGGGCGTCCTTAAGCACGCTGTCCGGGGTCGGCTGGGACTGAGCGGCCTTGGGCTTGGGTTTCGGCTGCGCTTTTTCGGCCTTTTTGGGGGCGCTCTTTTTCGGCTGCGGGGCCTTCTTGGCGCTGATCTTCTTGGCCGCGGCAGGTTCTTTTTTCGCAGGAGCAGGAGCGGATTTGGTCTTTTTCGGCTGGGGCGCGGGTGTTTTTTTCGGTTCCGGGGCCGAAGGCGACTCGGCTTTGGGTTCCGGCATCTTCTTGGCCGGCTTGGAGGGGGCCGGGGCCTGGACCAAGTTCACCTCATAGATCTGCTTGTCCAGATCGATCCGCTTCGACGACGGAAAGAAGACCTGGGTCACCCCAAGAAGGACAATGGTGGCGTGCAACACAAGAGAAGCCAGGATACTTATCAAACGCATGGACAAAAGAGGTCCCGTCCGCAACGGATCATGAACGATCCTGTTTTTCGGGTTCGGCCACAACCCCCAGTTTGCTTATCCCGGCTCGTTTCACTGCGGCCATCACCTGGACGACCACCCCATAGGGCACAGCCTTGTCCGCACGCAGGTAGAGCAGCTTTTCCTTCTGCTTGGCCAGCTTTTCCAGATGCGCGTCCAATTCCCCCAAGGGGACTTCGTATTCGTCGATCAGGACGCTGCCGTCCTTCTTGACTGTGAGGATGATTTCCTGACTGTCCTCAGGCAGGGTTTCCACCGTCTGGGTCTGGGGGAGATCGACTTCGACACCCTGGGTCAAAAGCGGTGCAGTAACCATGAATATAATTAATAATACCAGCATCACGTCCACAAAAGGCGTGACATTGATATCGGCTATATACCCTTTTTTATGCGGATTGAATTCCATAAGCTCACAACTCGGTATGTTCAGCGTCAGACGAACGGATATCCCGGCGGCTCAGCCAGGAGACCTCACGCTGGGCCCGGTTGAGAAACGAACCGGCGAAATTGACCATTTCCGCTTCCACCGCATTGAGGACTCCGAGAAAGGAGTTGTAGGCGATGGTCGCTGGAATGGCCACGGCCAGACCGATGGCTGTGGCCACCAGGGCTTCGGATATCCCGGGGGCCACCGCCGCCAGAGCTGCGGTCTGTTCCAGGCCGATGGTCTGAAAGGCGTGCATGATCCCCCAGACCGTCCCGAACAGTCCGATAAACGGAGCCGCATTGCCGCAGGTCGCCAAAAAGGCGAGGTTCTGGGCGTATTGGGTCATCCGCTTGCTCACGCCGCGGCGCAGCACCCGGCGGATATTGTCCGCGGCCACCGCCGCTTTCTGCCGGGACTGGAGAGAAGAGCGCTCCAGGCGGTGCAGTTCGCTGATCGCCTCGTAACCAACCAAATACAGGGCCGAATTCTGGTTGCGCTTGAGTTGCTGCATGGCTGTGGCCAGATCACGGGCGTTGGCGAATTGTTCGGCTTCTTGACGCACTTTCCGTTTGGCCTGGGTCAATTGGAAAATCTTGTACAGAATAATGGCCCAACTGGTAACAGACATGGCTGCCAGCAGGGCCAGGACGAATTGGACCACAATGGTGGCCTCTTGGATCATGCCCCAAAACCCGGAATGTGTCGCGATATCCATACTCCCCTCTAACGTGGGTTGAAAGAGTTCAAAAAAACTGCCGCCGGCCCGACCCCAATTGCCTTCCCCGCCCCCACTCAAAATCCAACCGCGGCAGGCAGGCGTCCTACACTGCCTTCGAGCGAGTTGTTACTGGCCGGGGGTACAATTGCAGAATCGAGGAAGCATCAAAAAATTCAGCGTGTCCCGGCCTGCAGAATGCGGCTCACCAGATACCGGGAATTCTCCTCCACCTGATGGTACTCCTCCTGACTCAGTCCGGCGCCCAGGGCGACCCCGCGGCGCAGGTCCCTGTCTACGAAATCGGAAGGACCGTGGGCGTCGTTGTTGATCACCAGCCTGGCGCCGTGATGCCGGGCCTGGACGGCCACGTGCCCGTTCGTCAGGCTGTGTCCCTTCCGGGTGGTGATTTCCAGAGCCACGCCCCGTTCAGCCGCCAAACGCGCCTCTTCGTCCCGGATCAAGCCTGGATGAGCTAAAATGTCAACACCGGCCTCAATAGCCGCCAGATTGGTCCCTTCCTCGACCGGTTCGACAAGCGTCTCGCCGTGGACAACGACCAATTGGGCGCCGCCGTCACGCGCGGCCGCAACCAGATCCGGAATCAGGGCTGGCGGCACGTGGGTCAACTCGACCCCGAAAAAGAGTTCGATGCCGCAATGCGGACCGAACTGGCGCACCATGCGCCCAACATTATCGAGAATCGGCTGCAGGTTGCTGGCGTCGGCGTGGTCAGTCATGGCCACGGCACGATATCCGGCGACGCGGGCCCGGCGGGCCAATTCCGCAGGAATGAGTTCGCCGTCACTGAAAACGGTGTGTGTATGGAGATCTATCATAGCTGGGCCGTGTCACCACTGTATTACATTTTGTATTTCAGATCATCGAGGTCCAGACTCTCGAGCATGTCCGTCCATTTTTCGGCCTCTTCCTCCTGGACGCCGACCTCGTAAGATTTCCCTTTGCGTTTTTCCACGGCCTCGAAGACATTTTCATGCACAAAAATCGGGCACGTCGCCCGCAAGGCCAGCGCTACCGCGTCCGATGGCCGGCTGTCGACCCGTTTGACGGTTTCGCCGTACGCGACCACAAGTTCGGCATAAAAGGTCCCCTCGCGCAGGTCGATGACCTCCACCCGCTGCAATTCCCCGCCCATCTGGTCGATGGTGTTCAAAAAAAGATCATGCGTCATCGGCCGGGGCATGTCCACCTCGTTCAAGGTCATGGAAATGGCCACCGCCTCCATGACCCCGATCCAGATCGGCAAAACATGCTGCTCCTCCCGGTCCTTGAGAATGAGCAGCGGAATCTGCGAGGATTCGTCCAGGGCCAGACCAAATACTTCGACTTCTACCATGGGCCTGTCTCCACTTCCCCAAACAGGGAATGTTTTTTGGCCTCTGTCACCCGTACCCCGACATACGAGCCAATCAGCGCACTGTCCAGTTCCGTGCGGCAATTGACCACGCGCCCGCCGGGGTCACGCCCCCGCCAGATCACGCCGCCTCCGTCCTGGCGCCCCGGTTCTCTGAGGAGCACGGTCACGTGCCGGCCGACTTCGGCCTGCAGGGCCTCGCCGGTGAGTTCCTCCTGCAGGGATTGCAACCGCTGCAGCCGGTGGGATTTGATCTCCTCGGGGACCTTGTCCTCCATCTGCTCCGCAGCCACACCAGGGCGATCCGAGTATTTGAAGGAAAAGCTCGAGGCAAAACCGACCTCGCGCATCATCTCCAGGGTCTGTTCAAAATCGGCCTCGGTCTCACCTGGAAAGCCGACAATGAGATCGGTGGTCAGGGTGATCTCCGGCCGGGCCTGACGTAATCCCGTGACGATGTCCAGATACCGCTGCCGCGTATACCGCCGGCGCATGGCCTTGAGAATGCGGTCCGATCCGGATTGCAGGGGCAGATGCAGATGCGGGCTCAATTCCGGCAAACGTCCGAAGGCGGCAATGACTTCAGGCGCGATATCCTTGGGGTGCGAGGTCGTGAAACGGACCTGCTCGATGCCGGGAATGGCGCAGACCTGTTCCAGCAGCGCGGCAAAGGACGTGCCGTCGCCATTTGCATCCTGCCCATAACTATTGACGTTTTGTCCCAGAAGCGTGATCTCCCTGGCCCCGCGCCGGGCCAGTTCTCGGCACTCCTGGAGGACGGCCGCACTGCTGCGGGATTTCTGCCGCCCCCGGGTATACGGCACGATGCAATAGGCGCAGTAATTGTCGCAACCCTGCATGATATTCACAAACGCCTGGGCGGGCACTTCGGCCTCGGGCCAGAGTTGCTCGCGTTCGGGGTAGTGCTCTTCAAAATCCAGCAACGAAAGCCGGAGCTGGGGATCGCTGCGCAACCGGTCGACCGCCTGGGGCACCATAGCGATGCCGTCGGTGCCAAAGACCAGCCGCACATGGGGAAACCGTTTCCAGAAACGGGTCCCCACCTGCTGGGCCACACACCCGCCGACCGCGACAAAGACATTGGGATTGCGCTGCCAATAGCCCTGCAGGCGTCCCAACAAACTGTAGACCTTTTGTTCCGGCTTTTCCCGGACACTGCAGGTATTGACGACAAAGACCTCGGCCGATTCTTCATCAGCCGGTTCCCCGCCCAGATCGACCAGGGCCCGGTGGAGCCAGTCCGAATCACAGACATTCATCTGGCAACCGTGGGTAATTATATGAAATCGCATGAATTGTGCTCAGTTGTATGCAAATGCCCCTGGGGCGTTGATAGCAGTTAGCAGGACAGGCCCCGTGTCAGTACCATACAGGGCTGGCTGCACGCAGTGCCGTGGTGTTTTGCCGGGCGGCCTATGCGTCCTGGAGGGTCAATCGTTCACGCAGGTCAGGGCCAGACGCCACGGTTCAAGAAAGCGGAGCACCTCGTCCCGGGCCTCCTCCAGGGTCAGGTCGTCGTTTTCGACCACACATTCGGCCAGCGGATTGGTCTCAAAAGGGACATCCACGCCAACGACCTGGCCAAGTCCCTCGAATTGCTGGCCAGTTTTCTGACGCGTCAACGCTTTGCGATACAGGTCAGCCATGACCAGTCCCCCTTCACGCTGACTTTCGCGCGCAATGGCCGTTTCCAGCCGGCACTGGATGTGGACTTCGGCAAAATAGTCCACCAGGGAACGTCCGTACTCCCGCATGGCCAACTCCGGCGCCGTGCCGTCCATGATGACGTTGAGTCCCGAGGCGGCCACGGAAGCCGCTTCCTCGGCAAACAGGGTGTAGGCCCGGTGCCGCTCTTCAGCAGTGTACCGGGGGGAGGGGAAATAGATCTTGCGCTGGCGGTCCATTTGCAATAAGCGCACCGGCACACCGCGTTCCTGGAGGTCGTCCTTCACTGCGGCAGCGACAGAGCTCTTTCCTGATCCGGGCAGTCCGACAAACCAGACCACCCACCCGGGTGGAGGACATGCTTGCGTCTCAAAGGTGTTCATACGGCATCACAAAAAAAATTCTCTTCTGAATCGGTGAAAAGCCCCACCAAAGCCGCTTTGGAGATCATCCCCACGGATTGGCAGACCTCGTTGCCCCAGCTGGTAGCGTCGCCCAACGCACACGGCTGCCTTGGCGGCTCTGCCGAACATTCCTGAGTCCAGGATATGGCATATGCACCGGCTGGTGCAAAGACACAATCAAGACACAAAGCGCCCAGGCAGTTTCCTACTCCAACACCAGCCGCCCTTCAACCCGTGCGCCACCGTGCCTCGGCACCGCTTGTACCGCCTTACCCTTGGCGAGAGCGCATATACGCATCCACGGCTTCCTGGAGAGTCCGGGCCGCGAGATGGGCGCAATGCTCCTTGTCCTCGGGCAATCCGCCGAGATATTCCAGGATCTCCCCGGCCTGAAGCGACGCCGCCTCCTCCAGGGATTTGCCGCAGGCCAGTTCACAGGCCACACACCCACTGACGATACTCGGTCCACACCCGTCGGTCCAGAAGCGCGCCTCGTGGATCCGGCCCTCCCGGACCAAAATTTCGATCTGGATCGAATCCCCGCACTCGCCGGTCAGATCGCCTACCCCGTCGGGCTGGGAAAAAGTGCCGACATGGATCGGATTACGCCACAAGGCATACGCCGTATCGCCGAGGTACGTCTGCGCGTCCTGATCCGCCTCATCCTGGATGTCCGCCAGAATAGAATCCAATGTATCCATAGTATTGTCCCGTTGAACAGGCCGTTGAGAATCTCCCAATGGCTGCGGTAGAAGATTTTTTTTTTCAACAGTCGGTTTGCTGCGTCTGAAGCTTGTCTGACTCCGGTTCCGTCCCTCGCTTCCCATTGTTCAGGATTTGCCAGGAAAGTCAAAAACCAGGGGACGAACCGCCGCATAGAAAAAGCCCGACCGGGCGGACCCAGCCGGGCTGACACAGCACACTCTGCGAAGCCGAGAAACCTTAGCTGGCGAAGGCCTTTTCGAAATTCGGCACAACCTGCTTTTTACGGCTCATGACACCGTCAAGCCAGGCTTTGCCGTCGACGGGCTTCACACCGAAAGCCTTTTCGACAACGGACGCATCGTCGGAGACGATGAGCATCTCGGAGCCTTCCTTCATGATGTCGGTCAACAAGAGGAACACGGAATGGTTGCTGTCTTCGTCCTTCAGGGCCTGGATATCCTTGGCCAGGTCGCCCTTCACGCTGTCGAGCAGGGACAGATCCACGACTTCCAACTGGCCGATGCCGACCTTGTTGCCATTCATGTCGAAATTCTTGTAGTCGCGCTTGACCAATTCGCGCACCGGGGTCCCTTCGATGGCCGATTTGACCTTGAACATTTCCATGCCCAATTCAGTCAGATCGCCCAGACCGGCAACCTTGGCCAAGGCTTCAGCGGCCTGCTTATCCGCGTCAGTGCAGGTGGCAGACTTGAAGATAACGGTGTCGCTCAAAATGGCGCAAGTCATGATCCCGGCGATATTTTTGGGGATTTCCACGCCATAAAAATCATACATGGCTTTGAGCACGGTGCAGGTGCAGCCCACGGGCCAGGTCCAGACTTCCACGGGGTTCGGCGTGGTTACGTCGCCGATCTTGTGGTGGTCGACGATGCCCAGCAGTTCACCCTTGTCCAGATTGTCCAGGCTCTGGGACAGATCAGAGTGGTCAACCAGGAAGACCTGTTTGTCCGTGGCGTCGGCCACCGCTTCCGGGGCGTCGACACCAAACTTGTCCAAAACGAACTTCGATTCAGGGCTGAGCTCGCCCTGGACGCCCGGCACGGTCTCCAGACCAAGCTTGCTCTTCAGATCGGCCAAGGCAATCGCGGCGCAGACCGAATCGGTGTCCGGGCTCTTGTGTCCTACAACATAAACCGGCATAGTAACCTCCTAAGATGTTATTTTCCCAGTATCTTCCCAAGGCATTTGCCCCAAGCAGCGAAACTTTGTGCCAAATAGCACAAAAGAAATCGGCTGCCAAGTGAAAGATGGGCCGTTTTGTCGCCAGCGGCAATTCGAAACCCCCACCCCTATTTGAGCAAACGTGGGATATGCCGGGGTTTCCGGCCCTGAGGCGCCCAGACAACGCTCGCCGGGCTGTGTTCAAAATTTCTCAACCGCAATCCGTGCGCATGCCTGGTCCAGGCCGGTTCGGGAATATCCCAGCGGTTGAATTCCCTTCCAGCCTGACGTTGCCCCACACTGGACTCCGAGGGCAGCACCAAAACCTGGTCACGAAGGAAAGCTCTCAGGTATCAGGAGACGGTCAAGAGACACTGGGCCAAGGGATACCTGTGCTCCCTTTTCATTTTCTGGTTCCTGTCTGGAAACGGAGCGCATTCGCGGCGTTGGCATCCCCGGCCAAGCAGCAGCCAGAGTGGCAACGAGGACAGGGCAACTCAGAAGGTCTGCCCAGGGAATATGACGGCTGGAAGAAACAGAGCGCCGATGGTCATGAGCGCCAGGCCCACACCCCAGAGCGAATAGGCGGTCTTGGTCCGCAGGGCCGCCACAGCCCCAAGCAAGGCCACCCCCCAGACATGAGCCCATTGGAGTTCGAACGGCGCCACCGGCCACCAGGCCCGCAGCCGGGCGATGCCGAGGACAGAGCTCTGGGTGATCAAAAAGAAAAAGAACCCATTGAGCAGGACCAGCTGTATCGCGGAACGCAGCACGAACCGTTCGGGAGCGAACAGTCCGCTTTCTTGGCGCACGCTCTGCAGCAACTGATTGTAATGGGTATTTTGCATGCCCCGGTGCCAGTTCTCGATCCGGGCACCGCATCGTGCCGCGAGCAGGGCGATGATCAGGACCGGCAGAAGGTCCCAAGGACGATACAGGCCCAGGCAATGCGCAGTGGTCAGGGAATAGACAACGGCCAGTTGACCGTGCGGGGGGATATAGGTCCCGGCGGGAAAGAGATCGAGCCAGAAGAGTTCACAAAAAACACCGATGCCTGCGGCCAGTTCCCATTGGCCGGTGACCAGGCCCCACAACAGAGCAAACGACAGCGGCCGGTCCAAAAACCCGATATTGACCACAAAGCGGGCCAATGAAATCAGGCCAAAAAAAAACTCATGGCCAAAACGAACGAGACGCAGGAAGTTACCATAATTCCTTGACCTGTACCGGGGTGTTCGGAACACACCGAAAATCGAGTTCCACGCCTTTGACCGAAAAACTGCGCAGGCAGGCGATGTCTTCCCGGCTCAACGCGGCGTGGTCGCAGACTTGCCGCCGGCCCGGACCGTAATGGATATTGCCGATATTGAGGTGATCGAAGCTGAAACCGAGTTCGAAGGCGCGCCAGGCGTCAGCGCAGGTAGCAAAGAGAAAAAGAACGTTCGCGGCATTGCCAAGCCGGTACTGGCCGTTGATGAGTTGGGGAATGGCATCGACGGTCAGGAAAAAATGGCGGATCCCTGCGGGAATGGCCAGCCCGATAATTTCCTGGCGCAGGTCGTCATGGGCCAGATCATCGTTGACCACGACCAGGGCCTTGGCCCGGGTGTAGGGCAGCCAATTCTCGATAACTTGCCCGTGCACGAGGCGGTTGTCGATCCGAACCCAATACATCATCTCATCCATTGGACACCTTGCGTCGCAAGACTTCCCCGGCCACCAGGATGCCTTGGCGGCCGGCGGACTTCACTTCCACGGCCAGCTCCTGCAGCTCCATTTCCCGGTTCCCCAGCAGCTTGAGCAGCAAGGGAAGATTCACCCCGGTGATGACTTCATAGTCACCGGCGCCGAGCAGGGACATGGCCAGATTGCTCGGTGTACCTCCGAACATGTCGGTCAAAATAAGCACCCCGCTACCGACATCCACTTCTTCGACAGCCTGTTTCAGGGCCTGCATGGATTCATCCATGTCCGTGGAACTGTCCAGGCTGATCGTAATACACATCTCCTGGGGTCCCAGAATATTTTCGGCCGCTTTGAGCAGCTTTTCACCCAGATCAAGGTGGGTGACGACAATCACACCAACCATATGCTTCCTCATCTCTGTGACCGTTTTTTTCGTCAGGCACACAGCATCCTGATCCTGCCTGGTTCCCTTCAGCCCAGTTCCCAGTGCCGGTGCTCCACGGAAACTTCGTATTGGTTTTTGCCCAGCGCTTTGGCCAGGGCCTCGGTCACGGCCACCGAACGGTGCCGCCCTCCGGTACACCCCAGAGCCAGGGTCAGCCGGTATCGGCCTTCGGCCGCATACAATGGCAGAAGATAGTCCAGAAAATCGATGAACCGCTCGATAAACCCTGCCCCCGGATCGCTGTCCAATACATAGGCGGCCACCGGCCCGTCCTTGCCGGTCAGCGGGCGCAGATCCGGCTCGAAATAGGGATTGGGCAAAAAGCGGAGATCAAAAACCAGATCAGCATCCGAGGGGACACCGTATTTGAAGCCGAACGAGGTCAGATAGACCCGCAGACCGTGGGTGGTCTCCTCCAGAAACTGCCACTTGTCCTGAAGATGGCGGCGCAGGTCGTGCACCGAAAACTCTGAGGTATCCACTACCAGATCCGCCCGGTCGCGCAACGGCTCGAGCAGGGCCCGTTCGTGCTCCAAAGCCTGCTCGAGCCCCATGTCTCGGGATTCGAGCGGATGGGGGCGTCGGGTCGTGGCGTAACGCCGGATAAGAACCTCTGGTCGGGCCTCGAAAAAAATGAGCTGCGGGGTCACACCTTCGGCTTCCAGGGTACGTTTGAGCTGTTCCCATTCGGCGGCAAAGTCGCTCTGGCGGACATCGATTCCAACCGCCAATCCCCTGTACCCTCTCGGATTTTCATTACAAAAAAAGCGGACCATCCGTTCGACCATCCGCACCGGCAGGCCGTCGACGCAGAAGAAACGCAGGTCCTCAAAGACATTGAGGCCGGTACTTTTGCCGGCTCCGGCCAGCCCGGCCAGCAAAACAAGGGGAATTTGGCGACAGGGAGACATACACGCTTCGCTCAGTGTTGCAATTCAAGGCCCTCAAAACAGGAGCAACGCCCCATGGTCCCGGAGGCAATACGCCTGACCGGGACCTCGAATGGATCGCTCAGATCAAAGTCCAGCAGCCTAAGTCGCCTGCAACAATTGCCACAAGCCCTCTTTGCCCTCAGCCTGCATGAAGCTCTGCCGAAAGACCTCGTCCTTGAGCGTCCTGGAAATAGTGGCCAGGATGCGCAGATGCATCCCGGCCACGTGTTCAGGCGCCATGACAAGAAAGAAGATGTGGCACGGTTTCTGGTCCAGAGCGTCGAACTCCACGCCCGGCAGGCTGCGCCCGACCACCACGGAGACCTCGTCCAGAACGTCCAGTTTGCCGTGGGGGATGGCAATGCCGTCGCCGATGCCGGTGCTGCCAAGTCCTTCCCGCTCCAGGAGCACCGCTTTGGCGCTCTCCAGATCCAGTTGCGGCCATTTATGCCCCAGAGGGGTGACCAATTCCTCCAACACCCCGGCCTTATCACGGGCCGTCAGGTCAGGGAGAATCAGCTCCCCCTCAAGGAACTCGTTGAGTTGCATTAATACATCCCCGGATCAATCAGTCCAAAATCGCCGTTGCGCCGCTTGTAGATCACATTCACGCTGTCATTCTCGGCATTGTAGAAGACCAGGAATTCGTATTCCAGCGTTTCCAGTTGCATGGCCGCTTCGTCGACGGTCATTGGCTTGGGTTCGTAATGATCGGTCTTGACGATGTTCCGAACCTGCTCGCCGCTTTCCGAGGCCACATACGAAAAGACATCCATGCGCACCGGCTTGGTGTCTTCCATGCGGTGCTTTTTCTTGGCCTTGTCGCGGATTTTCCGCAATTGCGCCTCGACCTTGTCCAGGGCCATGTCGATGGTCGAGTACATATCTTCGCTTTCTTCGAAGGCCGACAGCTTGTTTCCGTCAGCATTGACAACAACTTCGGCCATTTGGCGAATCTTTTCAACTTCGAGGTTGACCTGGATGTCGGCCGATTCGGTGTCGTGGATATATTTATTCAATTTATCAAAACGCTTCTCTGCATAATCCCGGAGGTGATCAGACGGCTCGAAACTTTTGAAATTGAATCTGATCTGCATAGGCGCTCCTTTGTTTTGGATGCCGAGGGCACCGCTTGTGCAAATTCAATCCCCACCTGAGCTGGGAGGAGTTATACCATTCGTTTTCGCTTAGAGGAAGAGGCGATTCCCAGCGCTGTCCGGTACTTGGCCACCGTTCGCCGCGCGATATTGATCTGGAGCTCTTTTTTCAATTCGGAGACGATCTTCTCATCGCTCAAGGGCTTACGGGGATTTTCCTCGCTGACCATCTTTTTGATCGCCGCCTTGACGCTCTCCGAACCGACTTGGCCACCGCCGTCAAGGCCGAGGCCGCTGTTGAAGAAAAACTTGAGTTCAAAAAGACCAAACGGCGTGGCCGCGTATTTGTTTGTCGTCACCCGGCTGACCGTGGATTCGTGCATCTCGATATCTTCGGCCACATCCTTGAGAATGAGCGGCTTGAGCTTGGAAACCCCGTCTTCGAAAAATTCCCGCTGAAACTTGAGGATGCTCTCCATGACCCGGTACAGGGTGAGCTGCCGCTGATAGAGACTTTTCATCAACCAGACCGCCGAGCGCATCTTATCCTGGAAGTACTCCTTTTCCTGCCCGCCGCGTCCTTTGAAGGCCTCCATATAGTACTGACTGATCTGCAGGTTGGGAAGCCCTTCTTCATTGAGCTGGATGACGAACTCGTCTTCATCCTTATAGACGTAGACGTCTGGGCTGATATACGGGCTCGTGGCACCGCCGAAACTGCTGCCGGGCATGGGGTCCAATTCCCGGATGAGCTGGATATAGGTTTCCAGGTCCTCCTGGGTGATCCGGAACTTGCGCAACAGGGGCTTGAAGCGGTGGCGTTCGATATCTTCGAGATGGTCGCGCACCAGGGAGAGCAAAATGGGGTCTTCTTCCCCAGCGGTCTCGAGTTGGACCAGCAGGCACTCGCTGGCGGAGCGGGCGGCCACCCCTACGGGATCAAAACGCTGGACAAATCCGACGACTTCGTCAATCGCTTCAGGCGTTGCCCCAGTGCTGGCGGCCAATTCATCGGTACTGGCCAACAGATAGCCCGTGGGACCGAGATTGCCGATCACGGCCTCGCCGATCTCTTTGTGTTCCTGGCTGAGTTCTGTGAGATGGAGTTGCCACAGGAGGTGGCTCTCCAGGGTATGGTCAGCGGAAAAGCGGGTTTCGTAGGAAGGCAGTTCTTCAGGAATCTCCGCGTCGCGACTGGCCCCGGAAGAGGTGGAGAACACTCCGAGATAGTCTTCCCAGTCGGCGTTACGCGCCAGATCCTTTTCCCCCATGTCCATCGGGGTGTGTTCCTCCCCTTTGGACTCGGTCTCAGGGGCATTGTCTGGCGCGGACTCGTCTTCTTGGAGTTCGAGGATGGGATTCTCCATCAGCTCCTGCTCCACACGTTCTTGCAGCTCCACGCGTGACAATTGCAGGAGTTTGATGGCCTGTTGCAGCTGGGGGGTCATGACCAGCTGCTGGGAAAGTTTCAATTGTTGCCGAAGTTCTAAGCCCATAGGAGATATCTGTCTCTCTCGAGGAAACGTAGGGAATCACTGGTGTTCATGAGCGGATGTCGTTCGTCGGTTGACATGGGGCTGTCTCGTTGTGTGCAGGCTGTCGAGGATCGCAGCAATTGCTCTGATGTCCCCCGTGGCGGAATCGCACGCCTAGTTCCCTCCATCTCCGTCAATTCCAGATGTGCCACAGAAGCCGCGGAGATGCAATTGCACGCGAACTTTCTGGCTGGGCGGGCAGTGGGCGGCGAAGAACGGCCGGAGAATTCGGCAGGGGCGTCATGACAGGCGGGTTGGCCCACATTTGGTGGTTTCCCAGGCCGGTAACGTCCCGACTTGCCCGGTGGCAAGGACACAGCACCAAAGCGCCGCAGGACAACTATAATTCAAATTTTTCGCCGAGATAGACCTGCCTCGCCTTGGCATCGGCAACAATGGTCTCCGGAGTGCCGTCAAGGATGATCTGGCCTTCGTAGACCAGATAGGCCCGGTCACAGATTCGCAGCGTCTCCCGGACATTGTGATCGGAAATCAAGACCCCGATCCCCCGGTTCTTGAGACCGGCCACAATCTGCTGGATATCGTCGACAGCCAGGGGATCGATGCCGGCAAAGGGCTCGTCCAGGAGCATGAATGTCGGCTTGCGGATCAGCGCCCGGGCGATCTCCAGGCGGCGGCGCTCGCCGCCGGAAAGGTGCATCGCCTTCTGATCGGCGAGTTTGGCGATCCCGAGTTCCTGGAGCAGACGATCAGCTTCGTCGCGGGCCTCCTTGCGGCTGGAACAGCTGTATTCCAGAATGATTTCCAGATTCTGCCGCACCGTGAGCTTCCGGAACACAGAGGATTCCTGGGGCAAATAACTCACGCCGTGCCGGGCTCGATCGTGCAGGGGCCATTGGGTCGTTTCCCGGCCGTTGACAAAAACCTGCCCCTGGGTGGGCTTAATGATCCCGACCAGCATATAGAAGGTCGTGGTCTTGCCGGCCCCGTTGGGCCCGAGCAGACCGACGACCTCGCCCTGATCCAGACGCAGGGAGATATCCCGCACGACCTGGCGCTGCCCGAACCGCTTGCAAAGGTCACGGGCCTCAATTTCCGCTGTCTGCATCGCCGAAGCCTTCCTCAGGGGAATAGAACAGGGCCTCGACACGCCCGGAGTCGCCGCCGATGACTTCGCTCCTGTTCTCCTTGAGATACATCTTGATCACACTGCCGCTGATGCTGTTTTCTCCCTGTTCCAGGCGCGGCGATCCTTCGAGACGCAGCATCCCCTCGTCGGGATAGAACCAGGCCGTGTCGCAATAGCCGGTCCGGTTGCCCTCCTGCAGCCGGACATCGCCCTCGGCCACGAGGTGGTCGATGCTCTGGTCACCGCCCATGCCCATGCCGCCTTCAGCGGTGTCTGCCGCCCCGGCCTTGAGAAACACGGTCAAGGTCTCGGACCACAACTCAAAAGTATCCCGAATCGCATGCACAGACCCCTTGAAACGGACCTGTTTGTCGGCGTGGGCGTAGCGCATGGTATCCGAGGTGATTTTGATGGGCGCGGTTTGCTCGCCCTGCTGGGCTCCCAGGGGAGAGGCCATGCTCAGCACCGCCGCCAGCATACCAAGGAACAATAGTCGTCTTCTCATGATTCTCCATCCTCGTCAGGAGCTTGAACGCGGGAGTGCAGTTCCGCCTGGACCCCGCCGTCAACGACAACGGTTTCCGCTTCCAGAAGGATCTGGGCCGACTTCCCGGTCACATGGAGCCCCGGCCAGTCGAAAACCACATCCTCCTCCAGGTCCAGGCGATCCTCCTGGCGGACGAACACGGCCTTCTGCGCCCGGACTGTGCCGTTTTGGTATTCGGCCTGGACATCAGGCCACATGGTCGCCTGGCCGTTATCCTGGTTGTAGCGGCCCCGGGAGGCCCGCACGACGGCCCGGCCGTCCTGCATCGGCAACGTCAGCACCGGCTGCTCCAGGTCCACCATCCCCTGGTCCCGGTCATACGTGGCGTTGGCGGCCCGCAGATCCCATTCCTGCCGGCCCTGTTCTCCGCCCTGAAGATGCACCGAGCGCATGGCCATGTCCACGGGCAGGCTCGGGCCAGTGGTCTCGGACGGCTGGTTCTGCCAGTATGTCCAGCCGAGCCAGCCGCCGGCCGCCATGCCCATCAGGATGATGGCCGCGGCCACTGCTTTCAGCCGGCCCACTGCCGCCACAACGCCTCCCAGCGCCCTTGGGCCGTGAGGAGAAAACGAATCGCCTCACGCACCGCGCCCTGCCCTCCAGGAACGCTGCTGACCCAATCGGCCAGGGCAATGATTTCGGGCTGGGCATTGGCCACAGCCATCTTCAGCCCCACCCGGTTCATGACCGCGGCGTCGACCCAGTCGTCGCCGAGAAAAGCCACATTGGCCCACTGCCAGCCGCGCCGCTCAAGGATGTCTTCGACAAAGGGGACCTTGTTGGTTCGCCCAAAGGAATATTCAGTGATTCCAAGTTCCCGGACCCGAGTGTGCACGGCTCCGGCGTCCAAGCCAGTGGCGACGGCGATCTCCAGTTCAGCCGCCTGGGCGAGCTTGATCCCCAGGCCGTCCTGGACATGGAACCGCTTCCCGATGGTTCCGTCCTGGGAGTAATAGAGGCCGCCGTCGGTAAGCACGCCATCGACATCAAGGACCAGCATCCGAATCTGTTCAGCCCGTGTCCTAGTTTCCATGCACAGCCTCCCGTACCGCCAGGAGGCGGCGGAGTTCTCCGGCCAGCGCGTCAAGGGCCAAACTGTTCGGCCCGTCGCACAGGGCGTGGTCCGGGTCGGGATGGACTTCGAGAAAAATACCGTTGCAGCCGGCCGCCACGGCAGCCCGGGCCAAGGTCCCGACAAATTGCCGCTGCCCGCCGGAACGCGTTCCCTGTCCGCCGGGCAATTGCACCGAATGGGTGGCGTCGAAGACCGCCGGCCAGCCGGTGTCCTGCATGATCGGGATCGAACGCATGTCGACCACGAGGTTGTTGTAGCCGAACGAACTGCCCCGCTCGGTCAGCCAGATGGATTCCCCCCCACCGGCTTCGAGCTTGGCCACAACATTGGCCATATCCCACGGCGCCAGAAACTGCCCCTTCTTGACGTTCACGATCCGCCCGGTCTTGGCCGCGGCCAGAAGCAGGTCGGTCTGGCGGCATAAAAACGCCGGAATCTGGAGGACATCGGCCACATCGGCCACGGGACGGGCCTGTTCCGGGGCATGGATGTCCGTGACCACCGGCAGACCGGAAGCCTCTTTGATCCGCTGCAGCCATTCGAGGCCGGTCTGCAGACCGGGACCGCGAAAACTGTCCACGGAACTCCGGTTGGCCTTGTCGAACGAGCTCTTGAATACCAGAGGGATGCCCAACTCGTCCTGAATGGCGGCCAGCCGTTCGGCTACCCGCAGGCCGAGTTCCAGCTCTTCCAGAGCACATGGCCCGACAATGGCAAACAAAGAGCGCCGGGACAAAGAGAAAAGATCGCTTGCTCCAGTCACCTAGACTCCTTTGCGCTCCTTGGCCGCGCGGATGAATTCCCGGAAAAGCGGATGCGGGCGCATGGGGTTGGATTTGAACTCCGGATGGAATTGGCAGGCCACGAACCAGGGATGGTCGCGCATTTCCACGATTTCCACCAACTCATGATCCGGGGAGGTCCCGCTCAGGACCAGGCCGTTTTCCTCGAATTGGGGGCCGTAGTCGTTGTTGAATTCATACCGGTGCCGGTGGCGTTCCTGGATCAGCTCCTGACCGTAGGCCTGCATGGCCTTGCTGTCCGGGCGCAACTGGCAGGGGTAGGCACCAAGGCGCATGGTGCCGCCTTTTTCCGAGTCCTTGTCCCGCTTTTGCATGCAGTTTTGGCGGTGATCGAACCATTCGGTGATCAGATAGATGACCGGATCCGGGGTGCAGGCGTCGAATTCCGAGGAATGGGCTTTGCCCAATTCCAAAACGTTGCGGGCGTACTCGATGACCGCGCACTGCATACCGAGACAGATCCCGAAAAAAGGAATCTTGTTCTGCCGGGCATAGCCGCAGGCTTTGATTTTGCCTTCCACTCCGCGGCTGCCGAAGCCGCCGGGCACGAGAATGCCGTCGAGATCCTGCAACAGGGAAGCCGGATCACTGGTTTTTTCCAGATCCTCGGCATTGACGTAGACCAGTTCCACGGCCAGATCGTTGGCCAATCCACCGTGGGTCAGCGCCTCGTGCAGGCTTTTGTAGGCCTCTTTGAGATCGACATATTTGCCGACGATGCCGATGCGGACTTCGCCCTTGGGATTGTGCAGCTTGTCCACCAATTGCCGCCACGGCGCCAGGTCGGGGTTTTTGGCCGGCAGCCTCAGCATGATGGCGATCTTCTGATCCAATCCTTCAGTATAAAACGACAGCGGAAGTTCGTAGATGTGGCGCACGTCGATGGCGGTGAAGACCGCATCGGGCTCGACATTGCAAAACAGGGCGATCTTGTCCTTGATGTCCTGCTCCAGGGGAACCTCGGTGCGGCAGAGGATGATATCCGGCTGGATGCCGATGCTGCGCAATTCCTTGACGCTGTGCTGAGTCGGCTTGGTTTTGACTTCACCGGCGGCCCGCATATACGGCACCAGGGTCAGATGGATGTAGAGCACATTCTCCTTGCCCAGATCCGAGCGCAATTGGCGGATAGCTTCCAGAAAGGGCAGCCCTTCGATATCCCCGACCGTCCCGCCGATCTCGATGAGGACCACGTCCTCGTCGTTGCGGGCCGCGCCGGTTACAGCTTGTTTGATCTGGTCCGTGACATGGGGGATGACCTGCACGGTGCCACCGAGATAATCCCCGCGGCGCTCCTTAGTGATCACGGTGTGGTAGATGCTGCCGGAGGTGTAATTGTTGCTCTGGGCCATGTACTCGTCGAGGTACCGTTCATAGTGGCCCAGATCGAGGTCGGTTTCCGCGCCGTCTTCGGTGACATAGACCTCACCGTGCTGGAAGGGATTCATCGTCCCCGGGTCAACATTGATGTATGGATCGAGCTTCTGGATGGTTACTTTCAGGCCCCTGGCCTTGAGAAGGGCTCCCACAGAAGCCGCCGCCAGTCCCTTGCCCAGGGACGAGAGCACACCGCCGGTCACGAAAATATATTTGGTCCGCATGACACCCCGCCTTGTTCGACTTTGCAAAAAAATGAACCTATACCAATTCGGACTGCTTTCCAAGAACCGTGCCCCAGGGCCACCTCCCTCGGCTTCGGAAGTGTGGACATAAAAAATGGGCCCGCCAGTTGACGACAGCCCAGGGCACGGCGTAAGAGCCATTCCAGCAAAAACGTATTTCTACGCAAGCCCGTTTCAGCTTGTCAAGGAAAGGCCCTGTCCCGCACTCTCGCAGCGAACCCGTGTCCACCACGGCCCGCCTGCGGGAAACATTCGTTATAGAGGCGCTCCATGCAAGAAGCTCATGTCCTTGTGCTCACAGGATACGGAACCAACTGCGAACGGGAAACCGCATACGCCGCCCGCATCGCCGGGGCCGATCGGGTCGAGATCGCTCATCTGGCCGATCTCGTTGCCGAACGGGTTTGCATTGCCGATTTCAATTTCCTCGTCTTTCCAGGCGGATTTCTCGACGGCGACAACCTCGGCGCGGCCCAGGCCGCAGCGTTGCGCCTCAAGCACACCCAGACCCGCAGTGGCCGGCTCCTGCTCGACGACATCCTCGATCTGCACCAGCGTGGCGGGCTGATCCTGGGCATCTGCAACGGCTTTCAGCTCCTGGTCAAACTCGGCCTGCTCCCGGCTGCCGGCGGACGGTACCTGGAACGCCAGGTCAGTCTGGGCCACAACGATTCGGCCCGGTTTGAAGACCGCTGGGTCCACCTCGCCTGCCCCCAGCAATCCCCCTGTGTCTTCACCCGGGATCTGCCGCGGCTGTTTTTGCCCATCCGCCACGGCGAGGGCAAAATCGTGGTCCGCGACGAGGCCCTTTTGCAGGAACTGGTCGAGAACAATCTGATCGCCATGCGGTATACGGACGAGACCGGAGAACCGACCCAGAGCTACCCGGCCAATCCCAACGGATCGCCTCTGGCCATCGCCGGGCTGACCGATCCCTCCGGGCGGATCTTCGGGCTCATGCCCCACCCGGAAGCCTACAACGATGCGACCAACCATCCAGCCTGGACCCGCGGCGAAACCGGCACTCCGGGCACCGCCCTGTTCACCAACGGGGTGCGTTTCCTGCAGGGGCAATAAGCCGGAACCGGCTGCTCGTTGACACTATGGCTGATGTCCAGTATACGCTTCTGCCTCCGGACGCGGATTGGGAAACGGTCATGGAACTGGCCCTGGATGAAGCCCGAGCCGCCCAGACCCACGGTGAAGTTCCCATCGGCGCGGTTCTGGTCGACCCGGACAAGCGGGTTCTCGCCCGCGGCGGCAACCGGACCATCACCGACAGCGATCCCACGGCGCACGCCGAAATCGTGGCCCTGCGCCGGGCCTGCCAAAGTGTCGGCAACTACCGGTTGCCCGGTGCGATTCTGGCGGTGACGCTGGAACCGTGCCTCATGTGCCTTGGGGCCCTTATCCAGGCCCGATTGGCCGGGGTGGTTTTCGCCGCCCGGGACCCGAAAGCCGGCGCCATCGTCTCCCAGCTGGAAGGACCGCACCTGCCGTGGCTCAACCACAGGTTCTGGGTCCGGGAGACCACGGCCCACGCCGCGACAAGCCGCGCCCTGTTGCAGGATTTTTTCCGCCAGCGCCGCGGCAAGGCATGACAAATACACTTTTCGAGAGTTTCAGGAGAGGTAGCGAAGTCCGGTCGTAACGCGCCCGACTCGAAATCGGGTTGTCCTTTTGTCGGGGCACGTGGGTTCGAATCCCACCCTCTCCGCCAATATCTTATCCCAAGAAATTCAGTGCTGCCCATAAAGGGCTTCAAACACTGACTTTCTTGGGATTTTTTATTCCATGACGTTCTACGAAATCCATTGACAGCCCAGGCTTCATGTGAGTAACAATGTGAGTAACACTCAAGCTAACACTCAACGGCTATCGAGTTACTCACATGGCGCTCACCGTCAAAGCCATCCAGGCCGCTAAGCCTCGAGAAAAACTCTATCGTTTGAATGACGAACGAGGGCTCTATCTCGAGATCCCACCGAAAGGCGCTTACCGCTGGCGCTTTCGCTACCGATTTCATGGCAAACCCAAAATGGTCAGCTTGGGCCGCTACCCAGATATCAGCCTCAAACAAGCAAGGGAAAAACGCGACGAGATGCGCGCCCTTGTTGCTTCCTCCATCGACCCCTCGAATTATCTCCGCCAAGCACGACACGCTGCTAAAGATGACAGCTTTGAGGCGGTCGCCAGGGAATGGCACAAAAAATTCAAAAGCCGGTGGACAGAGGGCCATGCAGCCACTGTCCTCACCCGGCTCGAACAAAATGCTTTTCCCTGGATAGGCTCTCAGCCGATAGATTCCGTTACCCCCCTCGATATACTTCCTCTTTTGCGTCGCATAGAGGATCGCGGCGCTATCGAACTTGCCCACCGGGTGCGCGGGATTATTAGTCAAGTCTTCCGATTTGCAGTGGCCAACGAAAGAGCCAGCCGCGACCCGGCAAGCGACCTGAGAGACGCCCTGACACCTCGCCAAGAAAATCACTTCGCGGCTATCACCAACCCCTCTGAGATCCCAGCCCTACTGGGCGCTATCAGCGAATACCAAGGGCATTTTGTCACACGTTGCGCCCTCAGGCTGGCCTCCCTTGTTTTTGTCCGCCCCGGCGAATTACGCAAAGCAGAATGGGACGAAATTGATCTCGCCCACCAAGAGTGGCGCCTGCCACCCGCCAAAACCAAACTTCGCAAGACGCACATCATCCCTCTTGCGCATCAAGCTTGCGCAATCTTTAACGAAATCCACCCGCTCACAGGCACAGGTCGTTACGTCTTCCCCTCTGCGAGAGATAAAAACAAGCCCATGTCGGAAAACACCATCAATGCCGCACTACGACAACTTGGATTCTCCAAAGAGAAAATGACCGCTCACGGTTTCAGATCGATGGCCTCGACACGCCTAAACGAACTAGGTTGGCATCCGGATGCAATCGAGCGCCAACTGGGACATACCGAAAAAAACGGAGTGCGTGCAGCATATAACCACGCAGAATACCTGGAAGAACGCCGCAAAATGATGCAGGCCTGGGCTGACTATCTCGATAAACTCACCAATAAAGATCTTCTTTAAAGTCCCCCTTCTACATACCTTGTATCTTTGCATTTGGTTATCCAAATCAGTCCAGAGAAGCTTATAGCTCGTAGGCGATCTTTCTCTCTGAGCTTCACCGTCCCCAATAGGGGAAACTGTATTCCCTCTCGGACATCCGCCCAAAGGCGACATGACTGCCATCAGCCTCCAGTTCCTCAACCCGTATCGTGTGCTCTTGGCATCGATGTCCACCCAATGAAGCCATCCTTGCCCCCCTAATGGAGCCTCTTTGAGCAGCCATTTTTGCGGTTGCCGACCCTTCTTGCACGGGACCCCATTACTACTCGCCCATCCGTCCTCCACAGATCCAGACTCGTCTTGATTTTCCTCTTTTACAGATTCGTTCCCACACAGCGGTCGCGTGCGAACCTTACCAATCGCTCCGCACGACCACTTGGTCGAATATCTAGTATTCTCACATTTTGAAGCAACAACCGTCTATCTTTCGGACTCGGCAGGCAATGAGCCATGACAATCTCATTCCTATAGAACCTTCTGACCTGGTCCTGACCTGCCACAGGGCCGGGTGCCTGTCGGGTAGGTGCCTCTAGCCGTCTCAGTTGGGCAGTTTTTGACCAAAATACCCTTGCTTACCCCACCTAAAACCATCCCGACCAAACAGGTTGACCTTGCTGGGGCAAAATTTAACATACCGAAATCAATATTTTTTAATGATCAAACGCGGCAACCGTTGTAACCATTTGGACAAAAATAAACAAACAAGTATAAATAGGGAAACAGTCCCCCGGACCATACGGCCTTTCGTATACCCTAGCTACTTAAGCAAGCTGGACGGCGAAGGCCAAGGCCCAACACCTTATCAAACCCCAAAAAATCGTAAATGGAGGAAACTATGCGGAAAACTGGCAACAAGTTGCTGCGCCTAAAAGACGTCCTCGACCGCGTTCCCGTGGGCAGAACAAGCTGGTGGAACGGGGTCAAGAAGGGGATCTTCCCGCAACCAATTAAACTCGGGCCGCGGACCACATGCTGGCGCGAAGAGGACATTGACGCCTTTATTGAGGGCCTGACCAGCGCAGAAGAGAAATCTCAAGACCAAAAGGGGGTGCTCCAATGAAAGGCAACGAAAAAAACCTCCGCCGACACTGGCACTGTCGGCGGAGGTTAACAGAAAAAAGGGGTAAACATCCCTCACAAAAATCAATGGCCCAGAGCTAAAAGAATGTCAAGAGACCAGCCACTTCCGATGAGCTAGCTAGGTCCTTGTTACTAAAAAGACAACTTAACGGAGATAATATTATGGATATTCAAAAAACAACAAACCCTAATCACCTTAACGCCTATTTAGAGGCATTGATCCCAGACTCTGATATTGAATTGCCTGATGGCTCCATTCCTGAAACCCATGCTTTTATATTTAACGCCAAAACCAAAAAAATAAATATTAAAAGGTTTCAAGTAGATAAATTGGAAGATCTTAAGCAAAAAATTAAGGACAATATCCAGGGCAACCATATATATATGCCAATTGGTTTTCAGAAACCTGGACTGCCAAGGCAAGCAAAAGGAGCACAAGAAGATGTAGTCGGACTGTTTGGATTTGCTCTAGATATTGACATAAAAGGAGATGGACACGCTCAAAAAAAATTACCGGAAACGACTAGCGAAGCATTTCAGTTGGCATACTCCATTCCTGACTTCTCACCTTCCATGATCGTCCATTCAGGAGGGGGAATACACGCCTACTGGTTTTTTAAAGAGCCATGGATTTTTGATAGTGAGAAGGAGAAAGATAGTGCAAAAAATATGTGGAAGAGTTTCGAAAAAACATTTCATAGGTATGCAAGTGAAAAAGAATGGGAAATTGACACAATCAGCAACATAGATCGTGTCTTGCGAGTTCCAGGAACTTACAACCAAAAGAATGAACCAGCTGTGCAAGCTTGCATCCTTGAGGATAAATCTCAAGAGCTACGATATAACCCTAATGATTTTGAAGAATTCCTAACATTCGCTGATGAATTTCAAAAATCTCCATCTCAAGCAACTAAAGCGAATGAGGAAGATTTTTCACCGGCTGAATTCGAAAAGATCTTCGATCAATGCTCTTTTGTTCAGCACGGATGTACCGAGGCAGAAACCCTGCCGGAACCGGCCTGGTATCCCTTGATTGGCATCCTTGCTCGCTGCGAAGACGGCGAAACTTTGTGTCACGAGCACAGCAGACCGTATCCCCAATACACTTACGAGGAGACACAGCGAAAAATTGAACATGCGCTGAGGGACGCCGGCCCCCCGACATGCTCTCGGCTTCGAGAGGAATTTCCTGAAATATGCGAGGATTGTCCAAACAGTGTATCAACTCCTCTCCAACTCGGGCGAGCAGCCAACGAAAATCGATCACGCTCTTCGAACCAACGCCAGGGGCGGGGAAATCGGCGGACTTCAGATCAAGACCTGCTTGTCAGTCTCGCCCCGCCAAGCGATCAGATGTTCTATGAGGAAGGCTCTAAGGTGACCACATACATCAGAGTGGAGAGAAAAAACCATTTTGAGATACTACCGGTTAATAGCATGGCTTTCAAACTCCACCTCGCGTACAAATTCAGAGACCAGTATGGCCGCACCCCTGGCGAAACAGCTCTCAACGCAGCGATCCGACAAATCACCGCAATAGCCTTTGCAGAAGGGGCGGCTCGAAAAACCTTTGTCAGGTCTGGCCACCATGAGGAAAAACTTTATCTAGATCTTTGCGACGACCAAGGCCAAGTCATTGAAATTGACTCCACGGGCTGGCGAATGACGAAATCAGCCCCTGTCTTGTTTCGGAAATTAGACCACTTGAAACCACTCCCTGTACCAACTTCAGGAAGCAATATCAATGAACTGATGAACATACTCGATATTGGTCATGAAGAACGAATACTGGTTGTATCTTGGCTATTATCGAGTATAAACCCAAAAGTGAACACCCCACTTCTTTATATTCAGGGCGACCCTGGATCTGGAAAATCAACCATTGCAAAAACAATTCAATCCTTAATTGACCCATCTTCATCCTATGGGATGCATTTACCAAAAGACCCTACAGAACTTTTAAGAGCCTCTTATAACTTTCGGATACTGAATTTTGACAATGTTTCGCGCGTATCTATAGATCAATCTAATGCTCTTTGCCAAGCAGTGACCGGCGGCAGCATGTTTAGCCGTAAACTGTATACTGACACAGAGCTAGTTACGTGTTCAGTGAAAAGCCCAATCATTTTGAACGGTATAGAAAATAGTTTACTTCGGCAAGATGCTATCGACAGATCGATCAGGATACATCTGAAACGTATTCCTAGATATCAACGCAAAACAGAAGCGGATCTTTTCGAGAACATCTCTAAGTTGCAGCCACTTATTCTGGGAGCACTGTGTGACGCTGCCTCGACCGCTATCGACAAATTGCCTGCCATCCAACTGGACGAGCTTCCGCGCATGGCGGATTTTGCTCGCTGGGTTTATGCCGCATGCCTAAGTGAGGCTATTCCCTTCACGGCTGAGGAATTCCGCACTACCTACTTAAATCACGTAAATGACATGGCTAATATAGCGCTGGACCAAGACCCGGTCGCATACCACCTAAAAGATATCGCTTATGAGGATGGTGTGTGGGAAGGAACAGCGACCGAGTTGCTGGAAAGGCTCAATGACCATGCCAGTGACTCGAGTAAGTCACATCCTCGCTGGCCCAAGAACCCAGCACAGCTTAGCCAACACATAAACCTCATTCGAGCTCTACTTGAAGAAGCTGGGGTTAAAATCGACAAAGGGCAAAGGAAAAAAGGACAACGGATAATTCGCATCGAAACTCTCCACCGAGTGAGAGAAACTATCGAAATCCAAAAGAGTCTCTAACCCACCCAACCGGGTCAGCACTGGGACAGGGGAGGACAATCCTTGTTCTTCCCCTGTCCCTTTTTATTTATCTGTAAATACAAGTAAAAATCCAATAATGACAGCATGGACAGCAAAAAATCCCAACCCTTTCCTCTTTTCCACTCCTTCTTCTCCCCCTCCCCCTCTTTTTTTTGACCAAAAAGAGGGGGATTTCCCCGTCACCGCTGTCATATCAAAATAAATCAAAAAGTTACCGAAAAACAGCCCCGTCCTGTAGCTGTCCCTTGCTGTCTCTGGTCGCCTTAGAGCGCCTAGTTCAATGTCTTCATTCCAAGCCCTTTTCGGGCTCTGTTGGCGTTTGCTCCTGCCCTCCTGGGCGATGTGCCATTTGCTCATTATACCATTGGCGCCACTCGTTCATATCCTTGGGCTCTGGGGGCATACAGGCCAATGTCCGTTCTTCGATGGAGTTGCTGACCCGGGCGGTGACTTCCTGGTCAAACTTGTCCTGCCAGCCGAAGTTGTTCTTCAAATCGAAAATGAGCCCGGTGCAGTTGCTCTGCCGCATGATGAGCTGCTCACTTCGCTGCTCCTCGATCCGGAGCTTAGCCCTTTTTATCGTGTTTACGAATTCGGGCTTCCCCTCATAATCCCATAGCGACTTGCGGGTGCTAAACCCCAGCGCCCTCGCGAGCCCAGGCACAGTGTAGGGCCTGTTTTCGGCATCACACCGCAAAAAATACTCGTCAATAGAAGTGGCCATCTCCTCAGGGCTCTCAAAACTCGGTGGGCGTCCCACATTTCTTGGCGTATCCGGACTGGTGCTCATGCGCCCCCTCCTGTGTTTGCCTTGTGTTTAGCTATCAAATAACAATAATTATTACTATTGTCTACTAAAATAATACAAATTTGAAAACCTGTTGCCGGGGAGACATGTATATTATGCCCTTTACCCCTAAATAGGGGGTCAAACCCTTATTCGTCCCCCTCTTCCGGCTTCAGTTACAAGCCTCCCAGTCGGCAGTCTGCGTTGCTCGCCCTCCCTCTCTTCCTCTACCGCCTTCGCTTTTTCCTTACGCCTCGTTTTTTATTGGTCCCGCTTGCAGGTCTGAATCACTTATTCAAAAGGAGGCTTTTATGACATCGCAGACAGCAATCTATTCATCCTGCCAGGACATCATTCGTGACGACTACACATGGCGGCGGTTCACAAATTGCTGGACCGGCAAACCAGACTATGCCCTCTATTTTCCGGAGACCCCGGTGCACGAGGACATGGTCCTGCCATCCATGTACGTCACCTCGGTGGCAATCAATCATGAAGACGAGTCAGTGACCTGGCACAAAATCCGTTTCTACGGCGAACTGGCCGACCACGCCAACGAAGCCATGAAAAAGCGCAGCATGGTCGCCCGGCTCAGCGCTGAAGGCCATGTTCGAACTCGGAATTTCATCGATAAGGAAGGCAATGAACGAGAAGAGCAGTACACGGTCATAGGCAGCGCCAAGCGGCTCAAAGTCCATGAGATCCACGAGCACCTCGGCTCTGAGGCTTCTGATCCCTTTGCGGCTGCTATGGACACCCCCCCGGTCGACTCCGTACCTGTCTCGCAGTCCAGTGCCCCCACCTCGAGCGAACTGGACGACATCCCATTTTAACCGCACCCCAAACATCCACGACGCACCAGCCCGGCCGATGAAAAGGCCGGGCTTTTTTTTCACCTCATCAACAAAGGAGAGAACTATGGCCAAGGTAACAGTCACCAAATGTGATCAATGCGGTGCTGAGCTCAAAAATGATGCGCTGAGACGCTCCCTGTTGGGCGATGTTCATCATATCCATGTCACCGGCCAAATCCTTGCCGAAAACACTGAGAAGGGCGCTGTGGAGCTGCACGCGGCCGATCAGCCAGGTTTGGACTTTTGCAATGATTATTGCCTGAAAACCTGGCTTCGCGAGCGTCGCAACGAGGCAAGTGAACAGGGCGGCTCAGGTTTAAACGAAGCAACGGTGGTCCAATTGCTGGAAGAAACTGCTTAATTGCAAGGAGGAATTATGCGCGCCAACCAAGTAACCGAAGCAGAAGTCCGAGCCGTTCCTGTCGTGCCCGGCACGGCAACCTGGAATCCAGTGCCCCACAACCAGGTCATCGATACCGTGGAAACCGCTATCTCACGCCAGGGGTTGGGCATTGTCCGCAAACGGTTCGAACTGACCCAAGACGGGGCCAACGTCTTTGCCTCCTATCGCTTGGACCAGAGCAGGAATGGTTCGAGCTGGGAGATCGGGTTTCGTAATTCGGTGGCCAAGAAATTCGCGGTGGGGATTACGGCGGGGACGTTTACCATAGTCTGTTCCAACTTGGTCTTCACCGGTGACTTCCTCGAATTCAGACGCCACACCAAAGGGCTTGATCTCGACGAACTCCGGGCCATCGCCAACCGGGCCCTGCTTGGGACCATCAGCCGCCTGCAATCCCTGGAACAGTGGCAGGAGGGGCTCAAAGCAAAGCCGCTCCCCCGGCGGGACATGCAGTGTTTGACCTATGAGGCCTTGCAGCGTGGCGCCTTCCCGGGAGGGCGTTTCAGCCGTTTTGTCGAGGCCTACGAGGATGAGGCCAGCCGCCACGGACAGAGTCTGTACAGCTTCCACGGGGCACTAACACAGACTATCCGGGACCAGTCCCTAAACCAGATCAGTCACCGCTCCAGGATCATCAACGACTTGGTCGAGACCTATCGCTTGCCCGCCCCAGGCGGAGCTATCGCCCTGCCTCCAGCTGCGTAGTTCATCCCTTCCCACTCTCAGGAGGTCTGCCATGACCAGCGCACAAGCCCAGCAGTACCAAAGCGCCGTGGCCCTGTGGGCACTCTTGCGCCCCTACAGCGGTCTCAAGCTCCAGCTCGACTGTGGGCACCATGTGACATTGTGTCCGGGCCACCCCTTGGTCAACGACATCGTCATCCGGCAAAGCGCTAGGCGCCTTGTCTGCCCCAGTTGCGCCTACACCGGCATGTAACCATCTGGCCCGGGGATCGTCCCCCGGGCTTTTTTTAAAAGGAGGATACCATGACCAATCTCGCCGCGATTGAACACGAAATCAGTACCATCCTGACCGTAGCTGATGAATTGGATGGGGAGCAACAAGAGGTCGCTCTGGATTATCTGCGCGATCTGGGCATCCAGGAGGAGGCCAAGGTCGACGGGATATCCTTTGCGGTTCGCAAGCGCAAAAACGAAATCGAATGGCTCAAGACCGAGGAGAAGCGAATCAAGGCCAGACGGCAAGCCATAGAGAACCGCCTGGAAGGATTTCGGGAGTATCTGCGCTGGCTCATGGAGGAAAATGGGCTCCAGCGCCTCAAGGGCCGCCTGGGGTCCATCAGCTTGCGTAATGTGGACTCCGTCCAGGTCCGTAGCCTGGGCGAGGTCCCCCGGGAATTTGTCGAAGAGGTGGTGACGTACAAAGCGAGAAAGCGGGAGATCCTGAACGCGCTGAAGGCCGGAGAGGCTATCCCCGGTGCGTCCTTACATACCCGCAAGGTCGCTTACATCAGATAAAGGAGGATCGATATGTTTCGGACAGCAAAACGGCAGCAGGCGAAATTACGGTTGGCCTTAGTCGGTCCCTCAGGCAGCGGCAAAACCTATAGCAGTCTTTTGTTGGCCAAGGGTCTGGGTGGCAAGGTGGCCATGATCGACACCGAGCGCGGGTCAGGGGAACTTTACGCCGATTTGGTGGACTATGACGTGCAGCAACTGAGCCCGCCCTTTGAGCCCCAAGCCTACATCAACGCCCTGAACGAAGCTGAGGCGGCAGGGTACGAGATCCTGATCATCGACTCCCTGTCCCACGCCTGGGCCGGCCAGGGAGGGGTGTTAGAGATCGTAGACAAAGCCAACAAGGTCATGCGCAACAACTTTGCGGCTTGGCGGGAGGCCACGCCCCAGCATAACGCCCTGGTCGACGCCATGCTCCAATCCGGTCTGCACCTGATCGTGACCATGCGCACCAAAACCCACTACGATATGCTCAAGGATGAGAAGACCGGAAAGGTGAGGCCGGTAAAGGTCGGTCTGGCACCCGTTCAGCGCGACGGGCTGGAGTATGAGTTCACTACCGTGCTCGACCTCTCGGTGGAGGGCCACATCGCCGTGGCCAGTAAAGACCGAACCGGGCTTTTTGACGGGGATTTTTTTAAACCGCATGAACAGACGGGCGAAGGTTTACGTCAGTGGCTGGATGGCTCAGGCCATGAGCAGAAAAAACCTGAAGTTGAAATTCTCAAACTGCTCAAGGGCGAGGTGGGGGATAAACATTACGAGGGAATAAATCAGATATTGGAGAAGCTTCGGGCCTTAGGTCTAGCTGAGCATGTAAGCGAGTATGAGCAATACCTCCAGAAAAAGTACACCGCCAGTCTGAAGGAGCTCTCATCCGACCAGATTGGGGACCAGTTGGAGAACCTCAATCGCTGCGAACAAGATTCCCAATTATTGCAGCGCTTGCAGAACTACCTGTGTAGCCTTGCGGCATAAAACGAGCCCTTCCTGAGGAAGTTTCTCAGGGAGGGCTATTTTTTAAGCAGGCCATGTGCAAGTTATGCATATAATCCATACTTTATCCACAAATAAGAAATGCTTTCCACAGACTTTTCCACAAAAAAAATGCCCAATTCCATACGCATTGGGTATGAAACTGGGTACCAAGCTTGACCATAGACTGAAATGGTTGAAAAAAAACGCTCGAGATGTAACGGGTCAGCAAATGCCAATTAACCATGCGCTATCAAGTGCTTTTGCAAAAAATATAGCCCCCCCCGAAACCTGGACAGGATATTAAGGCGACACTACCCGCAACAAAAACCTGTTCAGAAAAGGGGGAGCACATGGCTCAGCGAAAGAAGCACGGCCCCAATTTCAAAGCCAAGGTCGCCCTAGAGGCAGTCAAAGGCGATCAGGCCATGGCCGAGTTGGCCAGCAATTGGGGTGTTCATCCTACTCAGACCACCAATTGGAAGAGGCATCTGCTGGATGAGCTACCGGAACTTCTCAAGAATAAAGACAAAAAAGCAAAGATTCCAGTGCCCTGCAGGATGCGCTACACCAGGAAATCGGTTAGCTGAAGGTTGAGCTAGACTGGCTCAAAAAAAAATCTGGAATTGGACTTTGAGGCCAAGCGCGGCGCCATTAACCTCGGGCTCTCTGAAATTCCGGGTTATCGACAATGCGAACTGCTAGGGCTAAACAGATCCAGCTATTACTACCAGCCCCGGCGGAACACGAGCCGCAACGAACACTTCATGTGTTTCATTGACGAGCAGTACCCCCGGACGCCTTTTTACGGCAGCCCCAAAATAACGCAATGGCTCCGGTGGCAAAAAGGAAAAATGGTCAACCATAAGCGTGTGGTCGTAGTTACAACCCAAAATTGATCAGGCGTGATAACGCAAATCTGACCACCCCCTGGGGTGTTTCAGGGTAGCCTCCCCCACCCCCTCGGGGTGGGGAGCTTAGGGGGCATCTCACAGTCCTCCCACCGGTAGGGTCTTCCATCTTAACTGACCCCAAATTTTGTCTAGACAATGGGGGAAACTGTATCCCCTGGCGCAGTGGGGCGGATTGGAAAGATACGACCACCGATAGCTTTAACAATTTAACTTCTCATTTTTTTTCAACAAAAGACTTCAGCCGAACGTAAAAAGTAACGACTGAGTCAAGGCCTTAAGGCCCAAAGGAGTAATACTTATGGAAACAAAGCCAAAACTCGCCATTCTTGAAATTATAGCATGCATTTTCGGATGGTTATGGATATGTGCTTCATTCGCAGCTTTATATTTCATCGCAATGGTGATCTTTTCTGATGGGGCATGGGAACCGTTTTTCTGGGCATTAGGCGTGAGCGTTGTGTCTAGATGGCTAGCTTATGGTTTCAAAGACAATATGAAGAGAGTTGATCATGAAGAAAACTTAACTGATAAAAAATACCCACCTAAAAATCATGTAGAAGATTGGCCTCGAGAAGGATTAAGTAACAAAAAAAATCAGTCTCAAGATAATAATATTGTGTCTATAATTCAGGAATATGGAAAGGCAATTGAGTACGATGCCCCTAAGCCTGGTTGCGTGGCAGATGAAAATAAGTTGCCTTTTCCCAAAAACACTATAAAAAAAGCGATTATTTCGGAACTAAAAAGCTCAGGCAATGACGAAATTAAAGAGTATTTGAAAGTTGCCTATATCCAACTAGCTGATTGGCAGCAAGGTGTTGGGCCAATTGACAAAGGCCCTGACATGTCGTCCATTGATAAGAATCAAGATATAGAAGATCGTGCTAAAGCATTTCTCGATCAAGTATCTGGATCGGAAAATTGGACAGCAATGGCACAAAAAGAACAGGAAGCATTGAAACAAGAGTTGCAGGAGTTAGGTCTATGGTAAAAGCCTAATAATGGAACTTCACTTGAGCCTCAAAAAGCGCCGCCCCTTCGTCGCCCAACTTTTTGGGCACCTTTAGTTTGCGCCGAGATACGCAAACAATCATATAACTAGATCCGAGGCACAAAACCGCGCACATTTTAGCTAAACCTACAAAGAGAAAAATCCATGACCACAGAAAAATCAGCCCCAAAAAAGTCTTCGCCATTCATGTGGATCGCCATTGGGATAGTTGCCCTTATTTTTGTAGGAGCCCGACAAATACATCCAAGAGGTGTTCGTGGCCTGTTGGGAGATTTAATAGTTAGTGCACAAAGCAGCCCAGAGATCGAAGCGATTCACGACAAAATGTTGACAGCACTTAAGCCAATAGGTGCTGCAGCGCTCTGTCTTAAACACAGTGATGACCCCGGAATTCATAAGGCTGTAGAGAAATACAACCGGCGTAATAGTGCCGAACTTAAAAAACTAGTTAATACAATCAAAGCAGAAGGCGGCATGTCTCAATCTGAGAAAGACCTATTAGATAGACAGGCCATGCAAGAAGCACGTAAATTTATTGACAAGGGATCTAAAAGAGATACTGTATGTGATAATTTAGAATTTAGATTAAATTCAGGTGAATTTGACCTTGAATAAAATATCCAAACTTTGTCTGCAAAATGCTTTATAGATTATAATTAAACTATAGCTTTCTTTCTATTTTTTTAAGATTACCTGGTAGACAATGAAACAAAACTCAATTTCCAAAGATTATTTTAAAGCCATAAAAATTTAATTTCTATTTATTTTTTAAAATTGCAACTTGCTGTATTAACATTGCTGTGATACAGCAGTCTATATTTTTGCTCTTTTTTTTATATTTTTGGAATATGTTGCCCATCTAATAAATGAAATCTCGCTGAACCCACATTGTGAACAAGGAGATGGGCATGATAATCAGCGTTGTTCGCCAAAATTATTTCTAGCTAGTTGCCCAACCCTACTTAGTTATCATCTGAAACATGGTAAGACTTTCCAGCACACCTGAAGTATAGGTTTTAATATGGACTTCACTTCACTCTTCAAGCAAACAGTTGGGAATGATCTACATCCCTACCCCTACCAGGTAGCCCTTGCCCATCGAGATTGGCCGGACATAGTCGATATTCCCACTGGGTTGGGGAAAACCGCTGCTATCATAACAACCTGGATTTATAAGCGATTGCAGCAAGACCCTCAGACACCCCGCCGGTTGGTGTATTGCCTACCTATGCGTGTACTGGTGGAACAAACGGCGGCACATGCTGAGCAGTGGGTCAATGCTCTGACGGAACAACATATTTACACCGAGGCAAGTCGGCCCTTGGTCCATTTATTAATGGGGGGAGACGTCGATCAAAACTGGGATGCCATGCCCGAGCGCGATCAAATACTTATCGGCACACAGGATCAGCTTCTCTCCAGAGCCCTTAACCGTGGGTATTCCATGAGCCGCTTTCGCTGGCCCGTACACTTTGGATTACTAAACAATGACTGCTTATGGGTGATGGATGAAATCCAACTCATGGGAGAGGGCTTGGCTACAACCGCACAACTTCAAGCCTTTCGTGAGCATTTCCAGTCCGCATTCCCAGTTCGTTCAGTCTGGATGAGTGCCACCTTACGTCCAAGCTGGCTATCGACAATTGATTTCTCTCCACGTGTGGATTCTTTAGTTTCTCAATCATTAAGCGAATCAGACCTTACACATAGCGCTGTCACAAAGCGGCTTGAAGCCTCCAAGCCGCTTGAAAAGGCTCCGTGCAGCTCAAACGAGCCCAAAAAATTGGCGCAATTCGCTCTGGAATGCCACAAAGCTGGCACTCGCACCCTGGTAGTTCTCAACACAGTCAAACGGGCCCAAGCCCTTTTCCAACATCTCAAAAAACATAAACCTAAATGCGATCTCGTACTGATTCATTCGCGATTCCGGGCCCAGGACAAAGCCCATGCTATCGAGAAACTCCTTTCCCCGGTCAACGAGCAGGGGACAATCTGTGTAACCACCCAAGTCATTGAAGCCGGTGTCGATGTCAGCTCTAGTACCCTGATCACGGACTTGGCCCCGTGGGCTTCATTGATCCAGCGTTTTGGACGCTGTAACCGTGATGGCCATGAAAACGACGCCAAAATATACTGGCTAGGTCTGGATATAACCAAAAAGGGGCACTCTGCTCCCTACAAAGCAGATGAACTTCTGAAGGCCACCCATATTCTCGAAAGTCTGCTTAATGCAAAACCCTCCACACTACCCGCCCCCAATAACGACCCACAATATCTGCACGTATTGAGAAAAAAGGACCTTGTAGACCTTTTCGATACTACCCCGGACATTGCCGGTGCGGATATCGATGTCTCACGCTTTATCAGGGATGTAGACGATTATTCCCTCCAAGTCTTTTGGCGCTATTTGGACGGAAAGGAACCCTCAGCGCTCGAGCCCGCTCCCGCCAAACAGGAGCTTTGCAATGTTCCAATTACTTCGCTACAAAGTGCTCCTGACCTCAAAAAATGGAGATGGGATTATTTGGAAAAAGAGTGGCAACGCATATGGAGAAATGAAGAATTGTACCCTGGTTTAACCATCCTCTTGGATACTGCCGCAGGGGGGTATAGCGCTGAACTCGGATGGACTGGCAATAAAAATGATGTGCCCGCCCCTCTACCGACCAGGGAAAAACCATTCGAAGCGCATGACGATGACACTATTACCTCCATGGGCTGGCAGACGTTATCTGACCATGTTCAGGCTGTGGTCAACGAATTGGATTTACTTCTCGATTGTCTACCCCTTGATGATTATGAAAGCATAGAAGCCCTGAAACTTGCCGCCCGTTGGCACGATTCGGGGAAAGCCCATCCAGTTTTCCAGGAAGCCATGGTTAAAAACACTACACCTCCAGAACAAAACAAGCTTTGGGGAAAAACCTTCTTGGGGAATGTAACGTATTCCCGTAGAGGATTCAGGCATGAACTCGCTTCAGCCCTTGCAATGATCGAAAACGGTTTACCTGACTTGGCTGTTTATTTGGCTGCTGCCCACCATGGAAAGCTCCGTTTAACAATCAGGTCCCTACCCAACGAAACTAAGCCCGATCAAATGGAAAAACGCTTTGCCAAAGGGATATGGGATGGAGATGTACTACCGGAGGCAGAGCTTGGTAATGGCACGGTCATGTCGGAAACAACACTGGATCTCTCGGTTATGGAATTGGGGGAAGGAGCTAAAGGTCCAAGTTGGCTGTCTCGCACGCTGAAACTAAGAGACAGCCAACGTCTGGGACCTTTTAAGCTGGCATATCTTGAAGCTCTGCTCAGGATTGCCGATTGGCGTGCAAGCAGGAATCAGGACTCTAGTCATGCATGAATATACACTACCCGGATGTTCGACCCGGCCCTTAGGGAGCTATCTCAAGGGGTTGGCAGTCTTCAGGCTTGTAGCTGAGCAAAAGGACCCGGATGTAACAGCTTGGTGGGACAAAGGGACATTCCGGGTACACACTAGACTTGCCCCTGAGGAACTCACCTCCTTTTTTTGTGAGCAGTACACGCCAACTCCTATCATCACCCCCTGGAACGGCGGAAGTAGTTTTTATCCCGGAGACAACACTGAGGGCCTAGAGGCGATTGTGCAAACCGGGGACTCACGCTTCCGGATTTACAAAGAAGCCATCGAAGCCGTCTCAAGCTGGCCGGAGTGGGGTAAAAACGTAAATACCGTTAGGGAACTCATGGCGGCGCTGCAAGGCATGATTAGCTCCAGCAACCCTGGCAAAAAACAGGATGAACTTTTCACGCTGCAAAACAATATTACCAACCTAGCCGAAAAAGTGAAAACTACAGAAGGCGGGGACCCTCTGGGGATGCGGTTGGTGGATCTCTCTTCCCGTGCCAGTGAAAAGGCGGAGGTTTATAAACAGCTCTGGAACACCGCCAAGAAAGCCAGAACCGTATACACCAAGGATATCAGGGAACAAACAAAGAAAATCATTCTCCCCCTTTGTCGGAGCAGACTCCCAGATGCCTGCTTGGAGTGGCTGGATGCCTTATGTGCAATCCACGCCGACGGTGAAATTTCGTATCATCAGGTTCTTGGCTCAGGAGGCAATGACGCCCGGCTCGACTTCGGTAACAATTTTATGAAAAAAATCTCTGCCCTGTTGCTTGGAAGTGACCAATCTGCCTCTCGCAAATTTTTATCCGCGTCCCTATGGGGGACTTCGGTCGAAGGGCTCCCCAAGACGAAAATCGGGCAGTTCGACCCGGGACGTGCCGGGGGGTACAACCAAGGCATGGGGATTGAAGCCAAGGACTTCACCGCCTCCCCTTGGGATTTCATCCTGACCATTGAGGGGACACTTCTCCTGGCAAGTTCAGTGGGCAAAAGACAAGGCGTTTCAACAGGTTCAACATTGACGAGCCCGTTTACCGTCAGGTTTTCCCCTGTAGGATTCACGTCAAACGTATATACGGAACCCGAAGGTCCGGAAACCGAAATCTGGATGCCTCTCTGGAATCAACCAGCCAGGTACGGGGAGATCAAACAACTTTTCTCTGAAGGTCGCTGTTCAATTGGCAAGCGCCAAGCCAAATCAGGGCTCGAATTTTCCCGGGCTGTTGGCACGTTGGGCGTTGATAGAGGCATCACGGCCTTTGAACGCTATGGATTTTTGAAACGGCGAGGGGAGAATAAGGTCGCCCTACCTGCAGGGAAAATCGCGGTGCGCTTCAAGCCATCCTTGGAGCTTGTAAATGAACTTGACCCATTACTTTCCAAATTGGATCAATTTCTGCGCGCCTTCAAAAAACCACCGACGTCTTTCCTTCAGGCGCGACAAAAAATCGACCAAAACATTTTCAATTGCACTCTGCAGCCCGATCCCGTGCAATTTCTCAAAATTGTAAGATCGCTAGGGCAAATGGAAAAACGTATTGCCCTTCGTGATCGCGACAAAGATCCAAAACTGCCTCAGCCTCTATTTGGCCTATCCCCGCAATGGATTATAAAAAGTGATGATGGGAGCCCCGAAACCCGGATTGCTGCTGCACTGGCTTCAATCCACAGCACCGGTAAAGTCGGCCCCATAAGAAGCAATATGGCTGGAGTCAGGGCTCAAGCGCCGTGGCACTGGGAGGACCGAGACTCTCAGCAGCACTGGTTTGGAAGCGACCTCACCGAAAAGCTAGGTAACGTGCTCACGTATCGCCTCATGGATGCTGAGCGCAAATCAGTGTCAAATATTCCGTTTATGGGAAATCTGGAACTTTCCCCATATGATGTAATGCCTTTTTTGCACCAGGAGACCAAGGACGATCTGCTCGAGGACCTCTTATGGGGATTTACGTTGATCAATTGGCGCAAGTCAGGGATACAATCAATACGGAATAAGTGGGAAAAACCCACCCAACAAACTGTTTTATCAAGGACATGGTGTTTGCTGAAGCTACTACACCATCCAAATAAAATAAAAGGCCACAGCTTTAAACGTGAAAAAAGCATTTCCCATCTCCTCCAGGCCCACCGCGTAGATGAAGCCTGCAACAAAGCTACCCAACGCCTTCGGATCTCAAATCTCCACCCATTCCCCATCTACTTTGAAGAGGAATTGGAACCACAACGGCTATTGGCGAGCTTGATGCTGCCAGTCAAAGATCAGCACATTCTTGAAAATTTGGTTCTTGAAAGGACAACTATAACAGGAGAGACCCATGCTTGAAAAACTAAAAAATTCGAAACGAATACTGATGGAGGCTGAACTCGAGCCTGTTCAAGGTGATCGGTTCCAGCCAACAGGATTTCCAGACATTGGCGCAGGAACCTATCAACTCCCGGATGGGACCAGAAAGATACTGCTAGAATCGGCTCAATCAATGGCCAACAGACTAGAAAACACTATTATAGATCCCGGTGGCGAACTTATTGAAGAGCTAAAGGGGCTTTCTTATGTCAAAGTTGATCTTGAGGGCGAAAGTAATGCCAAAACCAACTCCCTGATGGAGGCCCACCGACTGAACTCCCCGTTTATCATTACGGACGCGAAGTTCCAGCAGACCTTCAAGGAGGAGGCGGATTACGCGAAAGGTAAACCTATTGATTGGCGGAAAATCGCCAAAACCATTTTCAAATATGACGTCAATTCGCTTCTCCATGGGGTTTTTCTGGCCAACCTCGAGGATGGCAGAATAAAAATACCCCGTGCGATTACCGGGTTTATAGAAGCCATTGATGCCAGAGAAGTCGTCTACGGCGGAGTGAAGAACAACCCCATTGATCCCTCGGGAAAAATCCGCGCTCAGGAATATGACAAAGACGTCTATGGCAATGTCCCCTACCAGCGGATGGAGTACACGGCCTCTGCGATAAAGGTATTTTTCAATTTTGATCTGGGCATGATCAGATCGTACGAACTCGGGGACAATGCCGAGGAACTCTTGATTGCTTTGGGACTGCTCAAAATCCGGCTTTTTCTGGAGGGAGGTTTGCGGCTGCGCACGGCGTGCGATTTGCAACTCAAAAATAGCGATTTAACTGTTTCAAGGCCAAAAGATTTTGTGATTCCTACCTCTGAAGAACTACTTAAAGCAATTCAGGAAAAAATCGAAAATTGCAAAGAGATGTTCGCTTCCCCTCCCGTGACGAAGATATCAACGCAAACCGTCTCAAAAGAAACTAACCAGAACACGAGCGGGTAAGGTATGCTGGCTCTTGAATTCTCTTTTCCAGCAGGACGATATCACGCCAATCCATGGGGACGCAATGTCAACGAAGGTGAGGCGGAATGGCCTCCTTCGCCGTACAGGCTCGCCAGGACGCTTATCGACATCCAAAAACGCCGCTTCCCTGACTGGTCCCAATCAAGGATTGAAGCCGTCCTAGTGGCAATCAGCGGTAAGCCATTCTATACATTGCCACCAGCTACAACAGCTCATATCCGTTCCTTTATGAGCAGCAACCAAAAGGATGCTTCCAAAAAACAAAAAATTTTCGACTCGTTTGTGGCTTTAGGACGGGAAGAAATACTTTACATAGCCTTTGACCATAAGTTGGACGCACAGACGCGATCTGACTTGACAGCACTCGTGGCTGAAATCAATTATCTAGGTAGGTCTGAATCTTGGGTATCAGTAGGATTGAAGGACCTCCCCGAAGTCGCAGAATGGGATTGCCTGCCGAGTGATGTGGCCCCTGAGGACCCCCAGTATGAAATCGAAAAACTCGCTTGCGTACTACCCAAAGGGGATTACCAAGCCCTACCTGTGAGTGAACGGGTGTCTTGGTTTGACGCCCTGTGCCTTTCGACGCAGGATCTGTTGAAGCAGGGCTGGAGTACTCCCCCTGCCCTAGCCTGGGTTGACTATGCCCGGAAACGCTCCAAGCTTAACCAGTCCTCCCTTGAGGAAACCAGAGCGAGAACACAACGCGACTACCGGCATATAAAATACGCTGTGCATTCAAAGGTCCGTCCTCATGTCCGGGAAACGATCTTGTTTGCTGAACGGGTCAGGGCCAAATTGATGGGGATACACCGAAAGACCCAGGGTGATGATCCAGAAAAGGTCTCAGCCAAGTTTAGTGGAAAAAATCTTGATGGGCTACCGCTTGAAAACCATAAACACGCCTTTTTTCTCCCCCTTGACGAAGACAACGACGGACGAATTGACCATCTACTCATTACGGCCGATGAGCCGTTTGATTCCACAGAATTGATGGCTCTGGATCGACTGCGCTCCATCTGGCAGCCCCATGGCAAACCAGATGCAAGCCTAATCCTGACATCTGTCCAGAAAAACGCACGCCCCAAACATGCAAAAACCTGGATTAGTGTTACCCCTTTTGTCACAGCTCGGCATTTTCGCAAAGGCAGAGGGACATATTGGGGGTGGCTTACCGGGGAGATAAAGCGTGAATGCCGTTTCCATTTTCTTCCACAGCCACAAGAGGTCAACTGGATTCAGTGGACCATGAACGGCCCCCAGCCGATCAGGTGGATGGAATTTACCCGAGGCAAAAGAGAGGAACGCCCCTTCCGCGGGCATGGGTGCATCCTGCGATTCGACTCACCGGTACCTGGCCCTTTTGCGCTTGGCGCACGGGGCCATTTTGGCTTGGGACTATTCCAGCCGCTGGAATAAAATCCTCTGTTCACGGAACGGCCTGGGAACAATGGAGCCACACTTTTCAGTGTGGTTGAGACCTACACGCACGGCTCAGGTGGCAGCGCACCGGTGACGCTTCAATGGAGCCACACTTTTCAGTGTGGTTGAGACATGTTGGTGGTGGTTGAGACACGCCAGAGCCGTTGCTGACCGACTCGCCAACCGTGCTTCAATGGGGCCACACTTTGCAGTGTGGTTGAGACGATGGGAGCGGCCCACAAAATACGCAGTGATGAAGCTTCAATGGGGCCACACTTTGCAGTGTGGTTGAGACGTTTGCCCCGGCCCAAGGGGTCGCATCCGATGTGCCGGCTTCAATGGGGCCACACTTTGCAGTGTGGTTGAGACTCGTTAACTGGAGCACACCCGGCGGCTGGAACCAGCTTCAATGGGGCCACACTTTGCAGTGTGGTTGAGACCGGCGGCCCTGAACAGGGACCTGTCGTTCTTGTCGCTTCAATGGGGCCACACTTTGCAGTGTGGTTGAGACTTGTCGCCGTCATTGGTCAGGGCGGTGAAATCGGTGCTTCAATGGGGCCACACTTTGCAGTGTGGTTGAGACCAGAGCAGCGGAACATGGTGGAACAGCGTGTAGATGCTTCAATGGGGCCACACTTTGCAGTGTGGTTGAGACTTCGTCAACTGGAGCACCCCCGGCGGCTGGAACCAGCTTCAATGGGGCCACACTTTGCAGTGTGGTTGAGACGCTTAGCCGAGAAATTCGCTTTGCAACCGGGTTTTCGGCCCTATCACCGCGAACCCTTTTTCAAAAAAATCGATTCAATTGTCAAAGAACCAGAATTCCTCTCTAACACCCTGTTTTGACTACGTCGCGAACCTGGCGGCAATGAGCTGACAGCTCAAGGTTCGCACCAAACCCGACTCACGGCAACCCCTCACACACCTGCCCGTCCCCATCTCCGTCCAACTGGTGGGGGTCGCCGGGTTGATGGGCCTCAAAGAACCGCTGCGCCTGGGCCTGGGTCGAAAAATCGCTACAATCCTTGTCGCCACCAGCCCCGCTTCTACTCTGGCTACCAGAACGGCCACCATGCCGCCACTCCCAAGGGGGGATCGGATTTGGTTGCCCCCACAGCCCCCGCTTGGCGAGCTTCGCCTTTCGTTCCAAGGTGATCCAGCGGCCACAAAAATCTTGTCCGCAATACTTATGATAAACCCAGGCTAGGCCATTATAGAGCAATGCCGCATTAAGACTTTCCCCTGAACCGGCCAAGGCGACAAGGCCGACCACGCGACCGTAGCGGTCAACATCCATTTCTTGGACTTCCACGCGCTGCATACCGACCATCTTAGCAGTAAACCGCTTGGCTCTGGTCCCAAAATGCTGGCGTTTTTCCGGACAGTCGATACCATACAGGCGCACGTCGACCTCAGTATGGTCTCGTAAGACCACGATCGTATCGCCGTCTTTGATATGGACCGCCTTACCTGTCCAGGAAAAAACCAGGCCCGGGGAGAGAAGGATGATAAACCAGACAAGGACAAATCTTCCCAAGGCAATCAGGGGATTAGCCATAAAGCGTCTCATACTTGAACTCCTTGAGCATCTCCTGGGCCTCTTTGAGAGTGCTGTCCAGCACCCCAGAGAGATCGTAAAGATCCAAATCTTCTCTAGACATGGTCTGAAGCATCTTCCGGGTCCGCCGGACTTTCTGGATCATTGCCCCTGCTTCAAGATACCGCTTGGTGGATCTCAAAAGGCCGGTTTGGGGATCGATGTACGTATAGGGAGCCATGGGCGCCTCGTTTGGCTGACTTAGAGGATGGAGCAACGCACAGATATACACCAAGGAAAGATCTGAGATGTCAGGCCTCGCTTTGCCCAGGGTGGGGTTGCTGAGCCATGAAGGTGGCGTGAATCTCTTCGACCTTGCGACTAAACTCATCCTTGGTCAAAATACCTTTTTCAACCAGAAGCTGAGCCAGAGCTTCAGTCTGGATCATATTCGAGTAGGCGACATCTTCCCACGAGGTCTGAGCGCTTGGTACATCAAGCTTTTGTGCCATGCTGCCTCCGAAAAAATAGGGGTTTCCGGATAATCAGCATTGGTTGCTACCAGCCAAGAAGAATGATTTCAAGCAACGACAGGGAGAAATAGAGCTTGAAGACAGGACGTAGAAAAACTAGAAGGGAGGAAATTTGAAAGGCCTTAGCCACTTCTCGGGAAGGGCAAATGACTCACTAGCCGCACGCCAATGTGAGTAACTTTGTGAGTAACATAAAAAGAAGTTCTTTGACTTATTTCATTATTCTAAAGCATTAAAAGCCCTTTTTGGTTGCCACCCTCTCCGCCATATTATTAAAGGGTTTCAGCTTCTTTGCTGAAACCCTTTTTTTGTGCTTGCCGCATCCCGGCCCAAGCGGGTCCCTGCCGCCTCAGCGCCGGAAAATATTGAGCAGCAGACTGACCACGAGACTGATCACGATCATCGACGTGATAGGAAGAAACACCTTGGTCCGCTCGCCTTCAAACCGGATATCCCCCGGCAGTTTTCCAAACCAGTTCAAAAGCCAGGGCGCGAAATGCAGTACCGCCCCGACAACCACGATTCCCACACCAATTGCCATCACCAGACGTCCCATACGCTCTTGCTCCAATACCGTGTATACGCGAGACCACCAACCGGCTAGCTGGGTCTTTCCCCATTCTGGACCCCACTGCCAACGCTATTCATTGCAAAACGTGACGAGCCATCCCACACTGGGCCTGCAAACCTCAGCCTCAAGGAGCAACGACATGCACCAAATCCAAATCACCCCTGAAAAATGCCTGCAAGACGGGATTTGTGTCCAAACCTGCCCCTTTGGGCTCTTCCGGGACCACCCCGACGGGATCCCCGAAATAGTGGATGGCGCCGGTGAATTGTGTATCGGTTGCGGCCATTGCGTGGCCATCTGTCCTGGCGAGGCCATCAGCCTCGACGGCCAAGGCCCTGAATGGTGCGACCCGGTGGACAGAACATGGGCTCCTTCCAAAGAGCAGATCCTCTACCATTTTCGCAGCCGCCGCTCCATTCGGGTCTACAAAGAGGAGGCGGTGGACCGGCCGACATTGGAATCGCTGCTGGATCTTGCCCGCTGGGCGCCGTCAGCCCGCAACGGCCAGCCGGTGCACTGGATCGTCTTCCAGGACCACGAGGCCATCCACAATCTGGCGCGCCTGGTCGTGGACTGGATGCGGCACAAGAACCTCCTCCCGGAAATCGTGCACGCCTTTGACAACGGCAAAGACATGATCAACCGCCACGCCCCTTGCCTGGTAGTCGCCCATGCTTCGGAGCAGGCTCTCAAACCGGTTGAGGACTGCTCGATTGCCCTGGCGCATATCGAGGCCGCCGCCCCGGCATTCGGTCTGGGCGGCTGCTGGGCCGGCTTCTTCATGACCGCTGCCCAGCAGTATCAGCCTCTCGTGGATGTCCTGGACCTTCCCCAAGGGCATCGTGTCTACGGCGCTCTCATGCTCGGCGTCCCCCGCTTCTCCTACCGCCGGATTCCCCCCAGGCAGGAATTGCAGGTACAGTGGCGCTGATGGGGCGCAAAAAAGCCTGGAGTCTCCCGGTCGGTTTGGAATCTTTGAGCCGCCTGCACAACGCGCTGCGCTTCCATTGAACACACCGCATTCGAGCCCCGGTTCTGCAATCGCATGCAGAATCGGGGCTTTTATCCAGAGAAAAACCTGCCGCCCCCAGGACGATTGTCCGGCGACCCAATGGCCCAAAGCAGTGGAATCCATCTTGACTTTATGTTCAAGGTCGTGTTCATTGTCCGCATAATGGGGACAAAGCTGTGTGCCACGCCGATGATGCACAATTTTTTTTCTGCTTTTTCTTTTTTGAAAATGCGCGTCTTGAGCGGGATGTTGCGCTGTAAAACACCGCCTTTCACCCCGGGGGCTCTGGCACCTTGCCCCCGATTGCAAACATCCTGGACGCCATGGGCGCAGACAAGAGTTTTTCTTTGTCTAGCGCCTCTTTTCCATATCCGTGCTCCTGTTTTAAACTGCTATTCACAACCCAGAGGTGGGCCATGTCGTCCTGGCAAATCCCTATCGGCATCCCGTGGTATCGGCGCGAAGATTACGACCGCCTGAAAGACATCTTTGATGACGGGGCTGAATTCCAAACATCCTATGAAGACTGGCTGACCGCCTCTGAGGACGCTGCAACAGCCCTCTCGCGACGACAATACAAGGTCGAGCGGGTCACTATCGATCCGGATGCTTTCTGCGACTGGTGCCGCAAAAACGGCAGAAGAATGGACGCCCTCGCCCGGACCGCTTTTGCCAATGCAGTCGTTGATCAGAAATACGGCCTCGGTTTCTAGCCTTCGTTACCAATCTCCCCATGGTAGAGCAAAGCGACACAAGCTCAAGCCTGGCAGCCAACTGAAAAAGTTGCGGCCTTAAGCATTTTCCGGAACGAATCAAAGCGCTCCCCCGTTGAGTTTGCCCCGTACGTACTCGATCCGCTTGTCCCACCTCCCCCCATTCGCCTCCCGTTCCTGGGCCTGACTATAGAGAAAAAGCGCCTCCATCCATTGCCCCGTCTCCTCCAGTCTCCGGCCGAGTGCGGTCACAACGCGGCTGAACAACGCCGCAAACCTCCGCCTTGGCTCAAAGACCCAACTCTCCTCGATCTCGGGTAAAAACGGTCCTTTATAGAGATCCAACACCAGCCGCACGACATCGGTTGGGGCGAGGGCCAGTTCCCCGCTTCCGAACCGCTCAAAGATGCTGCTCAGGGCCCCGACATCCACCCAGACCAGTGAGGGGTCCAGACTCAGCCGCTTACCCTGCCAGGTCAGGACCTTGGGGTCGCCCAACAGCCGGCGCAGTCGGTGGACCTGGGTCTTCAAGGCGTTGTGCGCGGCGTCACCTGGCGCTTCCTCCCAGAGCAGATCACTGAGCAGGTGACAGGGAACCTGTTCACGCCCACAGGCGATCAAGGCTTTCAACACATTGAGGGTTTGCTGCGGCGCTTTTCCGCCGAAACGCATTTCCCGCTCATTTCGCTGCACGGCAAACACGCCCAGGGTAAAAATCCGGTACCGCCAGGGCCAGTTCTGGACATGCAGAGGCGGACGGGACGGGAGCAGCCGCCGTTGTCTGACCAGGCGTTGGACATACGGGACTTCCATCCCCTCCTCCAAAGCCGCCACACAGACCTCGGCGAGTTGGGCCGGGACATCGACAAGCGTGACGTACAGCATGTTCCGCCGCCCAAGAGCGAGCGCCGGCTTCAATACGGCGCGGCAGCTGTCACGGTCGCCCTCGGCCAGCGCCCAATACGCCTGCGCCATTGCCGCAGCCCATTCGGCAAGCGTGAACTGATACTGGCGGGCCAAAACGCCGGCCTGGGCGAGTCGTTCTTCCGCCTGCTCCCTCCATCCCAGACAAAAAGCGATCTGGGCAGCGCCCACCAGACTCAGACAAAGGGTGCCAAGGGGCCCCTCGTCTTCCTCCCGGTCGAGCACTTGACGAACCCACCGTTCAGCATCGGCATAGGCTCCCCGGAGCAGAGACAACCGGGCGCTGAGAAAACAATACAGTGAACGGTCCCACCGCCGGGTCGCAAGCGAAGCCTTGGCCATCGAGTCCAAAAAACGCTCGGCCGCCTCAAGATCTCCAGTATTCATGGCACAGGCCGCACTATAGCCCAAAAAAAAGGCCTCAAAAAGGGTGACCCCACTTTGCCGCACAAGCTGCAATCCTTGTGTCGCCAAGGCCAGGGCCTCTTCCTCCCGGGCCTGGGTCATCCGTCCCAGCATGTCCGTGGCCAGCAGCGTTGCAGCTGGCAACGCCGGCAACGCTGGCACGGAGCACTGAAATCGTACCTGCGTGATCAGGCCCGCCAGCCGTTCGTTTTCCCCGCGAGGCAAAAAATACAACACAGCGCCGAAACAGACGTGAATGAGCAGGTCTTTTGCCTGAAGACGCTCTGCGAAGCCGAGGGCGGTCTCACCCCACCGGATGGTCTCCGGTTCAGGGGCACAGAGGACCTTGGCCAGAAACACCGCTGCAGCGACCACGGCCCGGGTCCATTCGTCTTTCTCCAGGGAATAGAACGTGGTCAGGTCGGTGTCGAACAGCTCCAAAGCCGAAACGACAGCGGGCCGCGGCGCCTGGCCATGGATGAGACAGGCCATCCGCCCCGCCCAGGCCAGAAGCATCCCCCGGTGGTCTCCCTGATCCTGAAACAGATCCAGGGCCTGGGCGTAGAGGTCCCTGCTCTGGGCAATGGATTCCGGAAATCGACTGCCGGCCAGCCAGAAAACCGTCCACGGCCAGCGCTTTTGGCACTGCGCCGGTAAGGGAGCCAGCCACCGCTCCAGATTCTTGTGCCGCCCCGAGGCGAGTAAGGACGGAGCGTGTCGCAAGGCGGTCGCCACCCAGGCTTCGGTGTCCCCGGCTGCACTGTAGGCGTTGATGGCTGCTTCTGCATCCCCAGCCTCTTCCAACAGCCTCCCGGCGCGCTGGAAGAGGTCCTGCCACTGTTCAGAAGAAAAGATCTTTCTGGCCTCGACGCGCAGAAAATTCCGGAACAGGGAATGGAAAATATAGATGGAAGGCGCATCCGGGGCCGAACGGTGCACTGAGGTGAAAAAACTCTCCCCGGCCATCCGCTCCAAAATGGACGCGGCCTCCGCCACCCCAGTCAGACGTGTGGCCATGTCAGCGTCAAACCAGGGAAAAACCGCCAGATTGAGGAGAAAGCAGCGTAAATCAGGGTCGATGGCCTGGAACAGTTCTGTCGAAAAATAGGTCACCAATTCAGGTGGCGGCCGGTCCAGATCAACCCATTGGGCCGATAACGGCGCAAACCGCAAATGGCGCAGAACGAGCCGCAAACAGGCCGCCCACCCGTTGCAGGCCGCAAGAAGATTGGGAATGAGTGCACTGCCGATACCAGCCTGGGGCGGGTCCCGTCTGACCATTTCCACCACTTCCTCCCGATTGAGGCGGAGTTCCTCGGCCGGCAGTTCCCGGAGCCGGTCACTGGCAAGAAGAGTGACAAACGGATCCGGGGGGCTGGAGCGGCTCATAAACACCACCCGCAGGGCTGGACCCGCGCAGGCAAGGCCGGTGCTGAGCATTTCCCAAAATTCGTGGCTGTCCTCGAGTTCATGAGCATTGTCGAAGACGAGATAGGTCTGGGGCGCGCAGACCAGGGAGAGGTGCGAAAAAAAATTCCGGGACAAAGAAGACAGGGGCTGTTCAAAGCGAGGCCCGACACATGCCGGCGCATCGGGAAACACCAACCGCACCGCCTGCTCCAGAGTCAGGAAAAAGGAATTTGGATCCCCGTCCCCACCGTCCAGACGGAACCAGACAGATGGGACCTCCTGCGCCTCGAGATAGCTCGCGACAAGGGTAGTCTTGCCGAAGCCTGCCGGGGCGGCAATCCAAAGAAAAGAGGACCGCCCATGCTCCCTGAGGCGGTCAAAAAGGCGAGCCCGGGGCACGACCTGGGACAGGGCCGGCCGGGCAAATTTCGCCTGATTGGTAGCCTGCGGGCACATATGATTCTCCTCTCCCCCGGGCTGATGGCACTTGGATCGGTTCCAGTTCCATCGCTGATCAGAGGCTGCCTGATGACGAAACCTGAAAGCGAAGGGCCTTCCGCCCGGGGCATATGGAGGCGCTCTCCCCTCACATAGCTCGGAAGAGCACTTCGACGCTTTTTTGAAAAAAAATGTATTTTTCACTTTGCAGTATCCTATCTGTTACCAGAAAGATGACAAAAATCAATTGTAAAATACCTAAAAAAGTTTTTACACACTGCATTTTTTTCAATCAGGGCAAATTCTTTTCAAGACCCTCAAGATATCAGACACATTAATGGAGGGAGGATGTGCTTATGCGGACATCAAAAAAGAGTTTTGTTGGACTCGTATTTCTTCTTGGGGCGCTTCTGTCATTCGCCCTATCGGCGAACGGTGAATGTCTTCAAGGAAAAATTGTCGACGTTACCGATCAAAACGTCATCTTGATGCAGGATTGTGGTGGAACAATCTACCCTGTCCATATCTATGGCGTCAAAATCACACAAAAAAACGCTTCGCTTGTGCACGAATTATTAGTCTCACAAATTGGACGAGAAGTGAACTGCTTCAGTCGCAGGGCATCCCTATACGACAATCGACATATCTGCTTCCGAAGCGGTGGGTCTCTCCAGCAGCAGCTCCTGCAACTTCGACTGGCCACGGTCAATACTTCAGAATGCGGGGACTATTTGTGCAGTTTTTGGCAAAACATCCAGAGTCAATCCCAATAAACGACATCAACAGCGACAATATCTCGAGGGTCTTCTTCCGGCCGGTCCGTTTTTGGGCCGGCCGGTTCATATTGTTCCCTCTGGCTTTTGCCTTGTCGGATGCCGGACGAAGCTGTAAGATTCTCGCGCAACACGGTGGCCTTCGCTGTCCCTTGGACTGCCAACATCGTGAATGCACACCGCAAACCGAAAAACCAGCAGGAAACATGTATGTCCAGTGAGCAGACGCCCTCGCTTCCGGAAGCCGCCGGAGAAGACCTTTTCAACTATGCCGTTGACCGGGAGGACATGAAATGGCTTGTGGAGACGGTCTTCCAATCCGAACAGACCGCGGCCAATACAGTGGAATATGAACTCCAGCTTTTGAAGATCATCAGTGTCGGCTGGTCCATTGCCTACTACCTGGAAGAAAGCCCTCTGAAGCAGCAGATTCTGCGCTCCTTCTGGGAACCGGTTCGGGAATTTGCCACAACCCTGTCTCAGAGCGCGGAGTTGTTCACCGGACAGGACTTCGATTATTTCGAGCTTCTCAAGCAGCGCCTGGACACCTACCTCCAGGCCATGGGTCAAGCCCCGCAAGGCACCGAACCAGTCAATGTGATCGGGCCGGCGTTTGCTGAACTCTGCGGCAATTCCGAAGACGCCTTCGCTTCGCTAGTGGGGGCCAAAATGTTTGGCACCGCCTTGGGCCGGGTCCAGGAGTACCTGACGGAAAGCGCTATTCTGCCCCAATGAAAAATGACCTTCCCTCATTCTCCTGTTTCTCAAATTTTGGCCGCGGTCTGGCTTAGAGCATGGGGCCCACGCTCTCGATGATTTGCGCCCTTTGGAATTTGAGGGAACCGGCTCCTGGCGTGACTCGCAGCAGACGCCTTATCCCTTTTGGAAAAAGATCTTCGTCAAGGCAGAACGGTGTCTCCTGTCTCAGGAGGAGAAACCTGTATTTCCCATCAATAATCCTCCGAGTTGAAAATCTGCTGTTGACGCTGTCCGGCGTGCCGTTTAGGTCCTGCAATGAACCCCAAAAAGTTCAAATAAGGAGGAGCTTATGCCCGCTCAAGGTGAATTTTACCGCTGTACGCTGTGTGGCAATGTCGTCGAGGTCAAGCAGGCTGGAGACGGAGACCTGACCTGCTGCGATATGCCCATGGAAGACCTGACTGAAAACGAAGCCAAGCAATTCAAGGACTAGCAGCTAAATGCCCGATGCCGCGCCTGCGGGTCTGGCGCCTTGGCCAGAGGGCGCGGGAAAAGGAGTACCCGGTATGTTGGGCGAGGAAGCCAAAGACAAGCTCGAGGCCGAACTCCAGAAAAAATCGTCCAATAAGTCCAAATTCTACTTTAACGATCTGGCCAAGATCCTGGATGAAAAGCCGCGCCAGGCCAAAAAAGTGGTAACCGAGATGGTCAACGAGGGGCGCTTGAGTCTCTGGTCCAGCGGCAGCACCACCATGTACACCCTACCCGGCCAGGGCGGCTACTGATCCGGATCCGGCCAGAGGATGCAAAAAAAAAAAGCCCCCGGGAGCATTCCTGCTCCCGGGGGCTTTTCCATCCCAACCAACGGCCCGGTTATTGGGCCTGTTTTTTGGGCATCATCTTCTGCTGACCGCCCTGCTGGGCCCGGCGGATCTCCATGATCTTTTTCCGGGCGCTGCGCAGTTCAGCGATGTAGTCTTCGGTTTTCGGATCTTCTTTCTTCATGGCCTTGACCAGCTTTTCATTGAAGGCCTGGCGCTTTTGCTGCAGTTCCTTGTCCCGGCGCACCTTGAGCAGGGCCATGATCTTTTCCCGCTTGGTGGCATTTTCGGAAGTATACTGCTCCATCTTCTTCTGTTGCAGGGCCATCAGATCCTGCTGCTCCTTTTCCAGGGCCGAGTCATTCTTGACAACGACCTTCTGGATCTCCCGCAGCTTGGCTGTGGCTTGCTCAGCCTGTTGCTGGGCCTGCTGGAGTTCCTGCTTCTGGGCCGAATCCGCACCCTTGTCTTGGGCCACTGCGGCATTCAGGCCGCCGAGAAGGCAGACCGCGAGCAGGGCCGCACCGAAAATGGCAAGCTTTTTGTGCACTTGGCACGTACGCGCTGAAATCATTCGTTACTCCTGACGGATTTTGTTCGTTGGCAAACGCAGGCTCCGCGGGTAGCATCTGTGTACTGCACACGCAAGGGCAAATCCCCCGGCCGAATGCAATGCCGGCAAACAGCACATTCAGCGAGCAACCATGCGTTTTCTCTCTTTCCTGCACTCCTTGTGGACCCGCTGGCGCCCCCCGTTTTCCGGGGCCCAACCCCTGGACATCTCTCTGCTCGGCTTTGCCGTGGCCATCGGGTTTCTGGCCGCGGTCGGAGCCTTGTTGTTCCGGTCCTGTATCGAAGGGTTCCAATTCCTTTTGTGGCCCGGCGGGGCCTCCCTCGTCGAACAGGTCCAGGCCGCGCCGTGGTGGATGGTCCTGCTCGTACCGACCCTGGCCGGACTCGTCGTCGGACCGGTTATTGCCTTTTTTGTCCCCGAGGCCCGGGGCCCGGGGGTACCGGAAGTCATCCTGTCGGTAACCACCCGGCAGAGCACCATCCGCCACCGGGTGACCTTCCTCAAGGGATTGATCACCAGCCTGCTGCTGGCTGCCGGCGCCTCGGTCGGCCGCGAAGGTCCCATCGTCCAAATCGGATCCTCGGTCGGGTCCTCACTGGCCCAATTCTTCGGTCTGCGCCCGGAACTCAGACGCCTCTGCCTCGCCTGCGGCGCGGCCGCCGGTATAGCGGCGACCTTCAACGCCCCCATCGCCGGTTCCCTGTTCGCCCTGGAGATCATCCTCATGAATATCGAGGTCTCCTACATCAGCCACATCGTGATCGCCGCCATCACCGGCTCGGTGCTCTCCCGGATCTTCTGGGGCGACTTTCCGGCCTTCCGCGTCGTGCCGTTTGAACTCGGCAGCTATTCGGAATTGCTCGGTTATCTCGTGCTGGGGATCCTCGCCGGTCTGGTGTCCATCGTCTTTGTGCGCAGCATTTTCGCCACGGAAAACATCTTCCAACGCTTGCGCCTGCCCCAATGGCTCTCCCCGGCCATCGGCGGGCTGCTTTTGGGCTGTCTGGCCCTGAGCCTGCCCCAGGTCATGGGCGTGGGCTATGAGACGGTCAACGACGCCCTGGCCAACTCACTGCCGCTGCAAATGGCACTGGTCCTTCTGGCCGCCAAACTGGCGGCCACCGCCATCTGCATCGGCTCGGGCATGAGCGGCGGCATCTTCGCCCCCTCGCTTTTTCTGGGGGCGGCGCTGGGCACCGTAGTCGGGCTTGGGGCCACTGTGGTCTGGCCGGCCCATGATCTCCACCCGGCCTTCTTTGCCCTGGCCGGCATGGGTGCGGTGGTTTCGGGAACGACACTGGCCCCGATCACCGCGATTGTGACCATTTTCGAACTCACCCTGCACTATCAGATCATTTTGCCGCTGATGGTCGCCTGCATAAGCGCGACGCTGGTGGTCCGCTTGTTGTTCGGGGTCTCCGTCTACGAACTCAAGCTTTTGCGCAACGGCATGGACATTGTCCGCGGCCACGACGTCGGCATTCTGCGCAATCTCTGCGTCTGCGACGTCATGCGCCGCAGTGTGCCCCGGCTGCCCATCACCGCGACCCTGGGAGCGATCGTGGCGGCCACGGAGCAAACCGCCTTTCCCCACTTCGTGGTCGAACAGGAGCAGAACAAACTCGCCGGTGTGCTCTCCCTGCGGGACCTGCGCAAGGCCCTGCTCCAATTCGAGGCCAACAAGGACCACCTGAGCGCGGGGGACCTGATGAGCCGGAATGTGATCACCGTCGAGCGCAACGACAGCGTCGAGAAAGCCCTGCACCTTTTTGAGGAATACCACTACTCCATGTTTCCGGTCGTGGACCAGGACAACACCGTTGTCGGCATTCTGACCAAGGACGATGTCCTCAAAGCTTACGACCAGAAAGTGCTCAAGGACCGCGTCCTGTCGACCCAGACCGGTCACGGCGAATCCGCCTAGACAAAGACCGTGCCAGGTACTTGCCCATCACATCGTGGGGCACGGCGTGCTCTCGGCAAAAGCGCACAAAACGACGTAGAGAATATTTCTCACAAACAAGAAGCGTGGAATGACGCGGTGCTCGCTGTTTGAACGTATTGCAGCTTTGCGGCCAGTGGGAGATTGGTAAAGGCCAGCTAGGAGGAGAACCCCGGCGGCAACTGCCCGCTGTCGGGCGCTGAATGAGGATCGGAGGAAAGAGCGCGGTCTTTGTCATGAGTGCGGCTGATGTCCAGCCCGAGTTGGCGGCCGCGCTGGCGAAAACTGCCGCTGTCCAAGCGCAGGGCCCCCATCGGGGTGACCTGAATGGCCGCCTGCCCCTGCACCGGGCAAGCGTGTTCACAGGCGCCGCAACCGGTACAACGGTCTTCCAGGACATAGGGCACGGCCACCTTCTGCCCCGGTTCCCGGCGCAGATCGATGGCCCCGAAGGGACAGGCCTCGTCACAGACAAGACAGGAGCGGTCCCACTCCCAGGCCAGACATTTGGAGGGCAGCAGACGCGCCGTGCCCATTTTGGCCCAGAGCTTCTCCGTAAGCGGCAGGGACCGGATGGCTCCGGTGGGACAGACCTCGCCGCAGGCTGTGCAGCGCGCTTCGCACGGCCCTCGCCTGGCCACGGCTAATGGGGCGAAGGCCCCCAGTCCGGACTGTTCGCCCCATTGGGGATGGAGCATATTGGTCGGACACGCCCGCAGACAGGCCCCGCAACGGACACACCGATCGAGAAATGCCCCCTCGGGCAACGCTCCCGGCGGACGGACCAGGGTTTCAGCCACAGGCTGGCCCTTTTCCCGCTCGCCGCGGTAGGCCCACAGTCCGGTCCCGGCAAAAAAGGCCGCAGCCGTCCCTGCGAGCGCTGCCCCGAGCGCCTGACGGCGCCGGGGCCAAAACGGCGCACGCTGCTGTCCCCCGGTCTGAAAACCGATGACCTCTTCAGGGCATTGCGCCACGCACAAACCGCAATTCAGACACTCTCCCGCCGCCACAGCCCCGTCTTCGCCGATACCCACCGGGCACTGCTGGGCGCACCGGCCGCAATGGGTGCAGTGCTCCCCAACCCCACGCCGAACCAGGGACCAGCGCCCGAGAAACGCCAAAAGCGCTCCCGCCGGACAGAGATAGCGGCACCAAAATCGCGGTACCAGCACCGAGAGTCCGAGAATACCGCCAAGCAGCACGAGCAGGGCGCCGCTATGCGCCACCCGGACCAGCTCCGGCGGGGTCAGTCCCGGCAGCACAGTGTTGTCGCTCACGAATTGGACAAACGGCCAGACCACCAGGGCATACAATCGTGTGGCCAGGGACAGTGGCGCCCCCCAATGGGTGAGGTTCACGCCCCAGAAAGCGGCCACGATCAAGGCGATCAGGACTACATACTTGCCCCGCCGCCACGTCTCGGGTGGCTGGAACCGCTTGCCCCGCTTCGCCCGGGTCAGCCAGGCCACCAGAGCCAGGGTCGTGCCCAGCGGGCAGACATGACTGCAGAAAATCCGTCCCAGGAAAAGAGTGACTCCCACCAGGACACCGACCTGCAGCAGACCCGGCGGCCAGTCCAGCCTGGTCACGGCCTGGCCCAGAAACAGAAGCGGATCGAGACGGATGAACGCGGCAAGCGGGCTCCAGGGCACAAAAGCCCCGAACGCCAGCGCAACACCGGCGAGAAAAAGGATCAGAAATCCTGCCTGCGACCAGCGACGTATCCGGTTCACACCGCCGCCCGGTGCAGATGCAGATTATCGATATCGAGACGGCCCAGGCCCCACTCATGGGCCACCCGAATATGCTCGACCTTGTCCGGAGTGATGTTGCGGCCGTACCAGGGGACCATGGATACGACCTGGGCATCGGCGGCGACCATGTCCGTGGAGGCCACCACAGTATCCATCTGCTTGACCTCGCCCGGCCCACTGGGACCATTGGTGGTCAAGGCCCGGGTCACGTCGATCACCGTCAGATCCGCCCGCAAAAGCCGCATGAGATCCGCAATAGCCGTGTGCAGATTGTACCGCCAATGCAGCTCACCCCGGTTGTAGATAAGTCCCATCATGCCTTTCATGGACAAGCTGACCCCGGTGCTGCCGTGGTGTTTGGCCACCGGCGCGGCAATGAGCACGTCCGCCTCCAGAACCTCCCCCATGACAGCGGTTTCAGTATAGTGAGTCGCCCCTGGAATCGAAGTCGGCGCGAACCCGTCCGGGACATTGACACCGCGCACGTCGCTCCCGGACAAAGGTTGGCAGGCCTCTCGGATGCCGGTGTGCTCCAGGCATTGCTCGACCCCGCGCAAGGTGTGGTCGCGGACCATGACCGTATCGGCTCCGGCCTCCTGGCAGAGGGCCACCAGGGTGCTGACCACGGCGGGATGGGTCGTGGTCGCCATTTCCGGGGGATTGTCAAAGCTCATATTCGGTTTGATCACCACCCGCTGTCCGGGACGGACAAAACGGCCCATGCCGCCCAAGGCCTCGACAGCCGCACGGGTTGCCGCTTCCGGGCCGCCCTGAATCACGGCCAGGTCCGGGGGCTTTTGGGCCCAGACCGACAGGGGGCCCGCCGCACAGGAACCGGCAAGCGACAAGGCCGTGGCGGCCTGCCATTTCAAAAAGGTACGACGATCCAAGCTCATGGCTTCCTCCTTGACAGGGGTCCGACCTCCGTCTCGGGTGCATCAGAATTGGTCAAGATGTCTCCCCTGCCACAAAATGGGCTCGTGGATCCAGGGTGACTGTCCGGGGTGGGGGCTTATCGGCCCCACCAGACCGGCATGTCTTTCGGCGCCTCGGCCCGCACGGTCATTCGCGCCTCACGCTCGCCTTGCGCCGGCACGGTCAAATCCAGGAAGTACCGATTTTCCTGGCGCTTGGCTGGTGTGGAAAACTCCTGTTCCACCCGGATATCCTCGTGACGGCTTTGGGCCGCGGCGAGTTCCACCCGGACATCCACGGGCCGCTGCCGTTTGTTGGTCAGGGCGATATCCCATTCCCAACGCCGGGTCTGCCGTCGGGCCAGAACCCCTTCGTCGCCGGACTGAATGGTTCGCGACCGCATTTTGGCCTGCACAAAGGGATCAGTGCCAAAAAAGAGCTCCTGCCCCACCGCGTCCAGGCGCTGCTGGCGCAGAAAAACCCCGTCGAGAAAGAACTGTCCTGGTCCCTGGAGCAGATCGCGCTCGAGCGGGGAAGCCAAGGCGGCGCGGACAAAGACCTGGTTGCTGCGCTCCGGGCGGGCCAGACGCGTGAACTCGGCCGCCAGGGTCCGGTCTTCAAGGGTGACCACCTGCTGTTCACCGTCCGCGAGATCCATCCGGCCGACGTGCCACAGCGAAAATCCCGTCGCAGCCGTGTGGTGTGGAGCGCGGGCACTGCGGGAGTCTTCAGCGGCCAGCATCGCGGTCTCCCCGGCCTGTTTGGCCATGGGGCGCACCTCTGGCTGGGGGCGCATGATCCAGTCCGGCACCTCGGGCGGCCGTAAACGGGTCCGCGGCGGTACCGTGGCCACAGTCATATCCACGCCGCTCCATTTGAGGCCGGATTGCTGATGGATTCGAGCCCGCCAGGTAAAACGGACCTCTCCCTGCTCGGAGAGGCCTTCAACACGATACAACGGATCCCAGCCGCAGTCGTTCAGTCGGTAATGCAGCTCAGCCTCTGCCCCACCGGCGGGAAGCTCGCTGATGCGTACCTGCACCCGCCACCGCGGCTGCTGCAGCAGTCGATCGATTTCGTCCTGGGCCGCGGTCAGGGTCGCATTGATAGAGGCGATATCCTCTCCGAGCGCCGAAGAACGGTGCAAGGCCGCCTCCAGCTGCTCCCGCCAGGACGTGCTCTGTTCCCAGTCGACCTCACCGGCATCAGCGAGCCCCTGAATCAAGGCGACCTCGGACTCGGCCGCCTGTTGACGGACCCGAAGCTTCTCCAACTGGCGCTTGGCGGTCTCCACCTTGCTCACCAACTCCGGGGCCACCTCCTCGGCCTCAAGTTCGACCCGCGACGTCTGGAGCCCTTCAATGGTCCCGCCGTCGGGGAGGCGGACCCGCACCGAATCCGGTGCGACCTGCCCTCGAAGTTCCCAGACAATCTCCTGAGACTCGCCGGCGATCTCGCGGACATCCGTCACCTGTCCCCCTTCAGGGAACAGGACGATAGTCTCCGGGGCAGCCAACACGCCGTGGGGCAGCAATAACGCCCCCACAACTATCCACGCAAACAGACAAAATCGCATGGTGTTCTCCTTTTTCTGCTCTCCATCCAGCTCCGTGCCCCTTTGCCCCTTCTGGGTGACACGACTCACTCCACTCCGTGGCTCAAACGTTCCAACCCCGCCCGGTCATGGACCCGGATGGCCCGGCCGTTGACCGAAACAAGCCCCCGATTCTGCAACCGCTTGAAGACCCGGGAGAGTCCTTCAGGGGTAGCTCCGAGCATTTTGGCCAGTTCCCGATGGGTCAGGGGCAATCGGATATCCAGGGTCTCCCCGTCAGCCACCCGTGGCGCGGCATGGAGCAAAAACGTCGCCACCCGTTGCGGCAGTTCTTTGAGCGACAGGGTTTCCACCAATTGCATGGATTCCTTGAGCCGCCGTGAAAGGACCAGAAGCATAGGAAAAATCAGCGACGGCGCTTCCCGGGCCAGATTTTCAAAGGTCCGTCCCGGCAGAATCACAATCTCGCTGGATTCCAATGCCGCGGCATTGGCTGGATATCCCTGCTCTTCAAAAGCCGCGCACAGACAAAACGGCTCCCCCGGGCCGAACAGATACAAGGTCTGCTCCTTGCCCTCCGCAGAACTGCGGTAGATTTTCACCTGTCCGGAAAGCACGAGATAGAAGGCGCGGACCGGCTCCTCCTGACTGACGATGATCTCCCCCGGCCTGAAGACCTTGACCCTGGCCTCGCGAGCCAGCAGGGCCAGCTGGTTTGCATCAAGGTCCTGGAAAAAAGCGATCTCGCGCAACCTGTCCACCGTTTGCATACCATGTCTATCCATTTGGTAAATAATTCCAGCAGTGTCCACCGCTTCCCGCACCGGCGTGACACTGCCTTGATCTGCATCAATGCCCCGCCGGCCCGGCATTGGATATAAGCATTGCAACACAACGCCCAGGAAGACAAGGCATCATTCGGGAGGTCTCGATCTCAGGCGCAGGCACCAGGTTCCGGCCGCTGCCCAGAAAGGGCAACCATACGGTACCCGCCTCTGGGGAACCATCGCTTCACACAAACGGGATTCTTGTTTTTTTAAAAGGACTTTGATATTCTGCAATTGTGTTTTCCCTCTGCACTGTGGCCCTGTCCTCTGTTGTAGCAATCCTCCTTCCGGGCAAAGCCGGGGCCTGATCGGGTCCCGGCTTTGCTTTGGGCCTGTCCCGTACTCCCATTCCCACCCAAATTCATAAAAAGGCTTACTTTTTCCGCTCTGTTGCCATTTAAAGCGTGTGCAACGCGGTGCTCACCCCCTTGAGATCTCCTGCGGACAATTCGTCTTGTGTCCTCTCCGGAGTCCTGCTACCTCTCACTGAGATCGTGAAATTCCTCTCTTAATTCGATAACGTACGCAACGCCTCAACGACTGGCCGCGAAACCAGTCCAACAAAGGAGCATGTATGTCCCAGACCAAAGACAATCTGAAGACGGCTTTTGCCGGCGAATCCCAGGCCAACCGCAAATATCTTGCCTACGCCGAGAAGGCGGACAAAGAGGGCTATCCGCAGGTGGCCAAACTCTTTCGCGCTGCGGCCAGGGCCGAAACGATCCATGCCCACGCCCATCTCCGCCTGCTCAAGGGCATCGGCAGCACCGAAGACAACCTCAAGGACGCCATTTCCGGGGAGAGCTACGAGTTCAACACCATGTACCCCGAAATGATCGAACAGGCCAAAAGCGAAAAGGAAAACGCCGCCGCTCGCTACTTCGGCTTTGCCAATGAAGCCGAAAAGGTCCACGCCGAACTCTACCAGAAGGCCCTGGACAATCCCGCGGGCCTGCCGGAGGTCGATTATTGGATCTGCAGCGTCTGCGGGCACACCATGGAAGGCCAGCCTGAGGAGAAATGTCCCATCTGCGGGGCGCAGCCCTCAGCCTATTTCCAATCCGAATAACTTCTGTCCGCCTGCTTGGACGCAGAAAGCCCCCGGCGACTCCCGCCGGGGGCTTTCTGCGTGTCTCACCTGAATGCGATCGCGCAAAGACCTTCAAGACTGCGGGGCGGACGGAGCCTCAGCCGATATCCTCCCACAACAGCCCCATGATCTCTCGCTTGATGCGTGTAAATTCTGGCGAAAGCGTCGCTTCGTGGTCACGGGGACGCGACAGGGGGATCGGGATACGCTCTTTGATCGCCCCGGGGCGGCGGGACATGACATAGACGGTGTCCGCCAGCAAAATAGCTTCGTCGATATCGTGGGTGATAAACAGGATGGTCGATTCCTCTTCACGCCAGACATCGAGCAAAAGCTCCTGCAATATAAGCCGGGTCTGAGCGTCCAGGGCGCCGAAAGGCTCATCCATCAACAGCATCTGGGGCTGATTGGCCAGCACCCGGGCAATGGCCACCCGCTGCTTCATGCCCCCGGACAACTCCTTGGGCAAAGCGTTTTCAAAATCCGTGAGCCCGACCAGTTCCAGATACCGCCGGGCGATGCGTTGCCGTTTCGCGGTCGGCACCTGCCGGAGTCTGAGACCGAACTCGATATTCTTGCGCACCGTGAGCCAGGGAAAGAGGGTGTAGGACTGGAAGACCATGCCCCGTTCCGCGCCGGGACCGGTGATCTCCCGGCCCTGCAGGCGGACACTGCCTGAGCTGGCCTCTTCGAGTCCGGCCACGATATTGAGCAGGGTCGATTTGCCACACCCGCTGGGACCGACCACAACGGCAAATTCCCCGGTCGCAATCTCCAGGTCGATATTTTCCAGGGCGTGGACCGGCCCTTTGGCGGAGTCAAAAACCTTCCCCATCGCATCCAAAGCCAAAAGCGGCATACCTTTCCTTTCCTTCGAATCCGTGAACGGTTCTCTCAGGCCGTTGACAATCTCCCAATGGCTTCGCTGCTGCACAACGTTCCCCCTTGCACGTACGGATACGTACGCTGCGAACTTGAACGTTGTGTCGCCGTCCCTTGGGATTTTTGAACGACCTGCATTATACGGAATTTTTCAACAGTCAGCGAAGGTTCCTTCTCCAAGTGGGCGCATCACTGTTTCTCGCTCCAGGGTACGACCAGCCGGGTGAGGAGTTTGAACAGACAGTCCGTGGCCAGTCCGAGCAGACCGATAATGATCAGCCCGGCGAAGATACGGTCGATGGCCAGAAACCGCTGGGCCCGCAGGATCATATACCCCAGCCCGGAATTGGCGGCCACGAGTTCGGCCACCACCAGGTAGGTCCAGGCCCAGCCGATGGTGATCCGGAGATTATCCAGAATACCAGGCAACGCGCCGGGAAAGAGCACCAAACGATAGGACTGGGCCCGGGATGCCCCCAGCGTGGCCGCCGCTCGGGTCAGATCCGCTGGCACAGCAGCCACGGAATCGACGACCATAAGCACGAGTTGGAAAAAGGTCCCCAGAAAAATGACCACAAATTTCTGGGCGTCACCGATCCCGAAATAGAGCAGGGTCAAAGGGACCAGAGCCACCACCGGCAAATACCTGGCGAATTCGATCAGCGGTGCGCAGATCGCCGCAGTGCGCTTCGACGTGGCGATGGCCAGCCCCAGGGGAACGCCAAACAGTACTGCCAGGGCCCAGCCGACCATGACCCGGTACGTCGAGGCCCAGGTGTAGGCCAGGAGGACCCCTTCGCGGTGCATCTCCACAAATGCCCCCAGGACCGCATCGGGACGGGGCAGGAACAATTCCTTGACCCAGCCGCTATAGGCGGCCAGGGCCCACAGGGCCAACAACACCAAAAAGGACAGGGCGATCAACCCTGTCCTTTTGCCGTGTTTTGCAAAGAGGCGGCTTTGAGCCATACGACTAGTCAGCAACCTGGTTGACGTATTCGGAGGTCACCAATTCCTCGGCCTTGACCGGCGATTGGATAATGCCCTTCGAGCGCCAGAAATCCAGGGCCCGGTCTGCCACCTCGTAAATATTGCCGGAGGTCGAGGGGTCAAAAAACGTTTTGTTCCCCTTTTCGCCGATAAAGCGGACCCCTTCGGCCATGCTGGCCATCTCTTCGGTACTGAGCCCCATCGCCTCGGCCATAATGGCATTGCCCTTGTCAGGATGGGCTCGATACCAGTCAATGGCCCGGAACCAGGACCGGGTCAGACCGGCGGGGACCTGAGGGTGCTCGGCCACGAAGTCGCTGTTGAGAACCACGACATCGACAATAGTCTTGGGCATCTCCGCACTGGAAATGAGCACGTGGCCGCCCTCGCGCTGATCGCTCTTGGAGAGCCAAGGCTCCCAGGTCACTGCGGCATCGAGCTTGCCGGCCACAAAAGCCGCGCCAGCGTTGGAGGAGCCCATCTCGTGGAAGGTCATGGACTGCTCGTCGACACCGTATTTATCCAGGATACTCAAGAAAAAGAAATAGGAGGTCGAGGATTTGTCGAGGCCGATGTCCTTGCCGGCCAGATCCGCAACACTCTGGATCTCCTCAGTGGCGATGATCCCGTCCCCGCCGGCGGATTCATCCATGGCAAAGACAACCACTTCCGAAGTCCCTTTGGCGAAGTGGATGACTTCACGGTCGATGACGTTGCCCAGGCCGTCGATATTGCCCGAGGCCAACGCGGCAGCGTACTGGGCCTCGTCCTCGATGATAAAGAGGTCCATATCGATATTTTCGTCTTCGAAATACCCGTTTTCCTGGGCGATATACAACGGTCCATACCCCACCCAGGTGGCGTGGGCCAGGCGGACCGGTGTCATTTCAGCCATCGCGCCACCGGCGCTGAAAAGACAGAGCAGGACAACAAACAGAACAATTCGGCGGATCGGCATGAGACACTCCTCCAGTATGATTTGAGAAAAAATCCTCATAGTCGATTTCCCCATGAAAAGCAAGACATTGCCGCTTGCGCTCAAAAAAAGACGGCCCCCGTGATTCGGAACCGTCTTGCTTGCAGTCTGGAGCCGCTTGCCCCGGGCAGGAGACCTTATTCGTCAGCGTCGAGTACCCGGCGCACCTTGCGGGCGAGTCCTTCCATGGAAAACGGTTTCTGGATAAAGGCGAGCCCAGGCTCGACCATGCCCTGTTTGACAATGACATTATCTGTGTAGCCGGACATATAGACCGTCTTGATCTCTGGGTGCTCCGCCTGAATCCGGGCGCGCAGCATCTTGCCGTTCATTCCCGGCATGACCACGTCGGTCAGCATAAGCTCGATCGGCGTCTTCGTCTTGGCAGCCAAGTCCATCGCCTGCTGCGGGCTTCCGGCGGCGAGCACGGTGTAACCGTATTCTTCGAGCACGGACCCGATCAACTCCAGTAATTGCTCCTCATCCTCGACGACCAGAAGCGTTTCCCGGCCTGTCAGAGGACCGTGATCCTCCTCTTGGGTCGGCTGCACAGCCTCTTCGATGACCCGCGGCAAATAGATCTTGAAGGTCGTTCCCGATTCCATCTCACTATACAAGTGAATAAAACCCTGATTTTGCTGAACGATACCATAGACCGTTGACAAGCCGAGGCCGGTCCCCTCCCCTTTACTCTTGGTGGTGAAAAAGGGTTCGAAAATCTGCTCCTGCATCTCCGGGGGCAGCCCCTTGCCGCTATCGCTGACCGCCAGGAGCACATATTCCCCGGCCTCCACGGAGAGCAGGCGGCTGGAGTAGGCCTCGTCCAGCACGACATTGCCGGTCTCTATGGTGATGGTCCCGCCTTCGGGCATGGCGTCCCGGGCGTTGACCACGAGATTGGCCAGAATCTGATCGAGTTGGGAGGGATCGAGGCGCACATTCCACAACGACGTGGCCGGAACAAACTGCAGTTCGACATCCTCGCCGATCAAGCGGTCCAGCATCTTCGATTGATTCTCCAAAAGCGTATTCAGGTTCAACACCTGCGGTTGGGTAATCTGCTTGCGGGAAAAAGCCAGGAGTTGACGGGTCAGGTCTGCGGAGCGCTCTGCCGCCAGATGGATCTGGGTCATGGCTTCATACAGGGGATGGCCACGATCCATCTGCAATAACGAGGTGTCGGTATACCCGAGGATGACGTTGAGCATATTGTTGAAATCGTGGGCTACCCCGCCTGCCAGCCGTCCCACCGCTTCCATCTTCTGCGCCTGTTGGAGTTGATCTTCCATGCGTTCCCGTTCAGCCGTGGCCTGCTTGACCTGGGCTTCCTGTTCGATGGTATACAGGGCAAACGCGACGTCGTTGGCCGCTTCCTGAAAGAGATTCTGTTCTTCAGGATCATAGCCACGTCCCTGGGGCAGGGCCACGGCAATGTAACCGAAAAAGCGGTCTGCATAGCGCAGGGCCACGCACAAGGTGTCAAAGGTCTGGCACGTGTTTTCCTGGGGACACCCCGCGCAGGCGCCCTCGGCCTTGGGGACGAACAGGACCTCGGTCTTGGAATCTAGCAGCCGGCAACACGGCGGCAACATGCCGGCCTCGATGTGCTCTGCCAGCGGTTGGAAGATCGGCGAATTATCCTCACCGGCATGGTAATAGGTCTGGGGCCTCCCGTTGGCGTCGGTCCGGATGACCAGAGCGCTGCTGTAGCCGCGGTGGGCGACCATGAGTTGATTGGCCTTGCGCAGGAGTTGTTCGGCGTCCTTCTCACGAGTGATGAGCTGGTTTACTTCCCTGATGGCCCGCAAGACAAGGTTGAGGTGCTGGATACGCTCCTGGGCTTCCCGGCGCTCGGTGATGTCTGAGGTGAAGCCGTCGATGAGAAAACTCCCATCCTCGAGATAGCCGCTCAAACGGGCGTTCATCATGAACCACCGCCGGGCGCCGTTGCGGCGAAATCCTTCATATTCGAACTGCAGGATCTCGCCCTCGCGCTGTAAGCGGTCAAGAAAAACACTCCGCCGCTCAGAATCGGCATAGAGATCAACAAAAAGATCCTGGTACCGTTCCAAGGCCTGTTCCGGGGAGTCGCAGCCCACGATCTCGGCCATCTTCGGATTGACCTTGAGGACCCGGCCCGTGGAGGTGGTCCGGAAAATACCCACCGGAGCGGTGTCAAAGAGATACCGGAGCTCCGCCTCACTGGAGCGCAGGGCCTCCTCGGCCTCTTTAAGCTCCGTGATGTCCTCAAAGGAGGCGAAGACCTCGAGGGGTTTTCCACTGTCTCTGGAAAAAAGAGGCACAGCGCTGACGCGGATCCAGACAAATTTCTGGCGGCCGGGGTGAAACACTCCAATGACCACACCGGCCACAGCCTCACCGGTCCGTAGGACCTCCATGGCCGGATGCTCTGACATCGGGAAATCTTGGCCGTCACTGTCCACACACTTCCAACTGGGATCGAAAGGACGGCGGGCTTGCAACTGGTCAAGGGTCAGCCCCAGGATGCGCTGCGCGGCGGGGTTGGCGTCAACGATCCGGCCATCCGGTGCATGGAAGACGACTCCCTGGCCCATGAGTTCAAAGAGGGCCCGGAAGCGGGTTTCGCTTTCCTGAACCCGTCGTTCCTGCTCGTATTGCTCAGTGACGTCACGAAAGACCAGGACGACTCCGGTGATTTCCCCGTCACAGACGCGGATGGGCGCAGCACTGTCCGCAATCTGACGCCGGGTCCCGTCGCGGGCTGTGAGGACCGTATGGTTGGCCAACCCGACCACCATCCCCTCCCGCAGGACCCGATGGATCGGCGCTTCGACCTCTTTGCCGGTAAGGGCGTTGGCAATAGCGAACACCTCTTCCAACGGCCGTCCCAGCGCTTCTTTCTCGTCCCATGCGGTCAAATGCTGGGCGACCTCATTCATCCTGGTAACGCGCCCTTGCGTGTCCGTGCTGATCACGCCGTCGCCGATGGACATCAAGGTCGTGCGCAGATCCTCCTCACTTCGGCTCAAAGAGGCAATTGCCCGGTTGCGCTGGCCTATATACCGGCGCAGAGAATACCAGCTCAATACAGCCAAAACGGTGACAAACACCAGAATACCGAAAAGCGTCCAATAGAATTGGGCCAGATCAAAACGTATTTTGCTGTGCAAGGCCTCAATCATGGCCTGATTGCTCTCGACGACCTCCTGATAGACGCTGTCGAGGCGCTGATCCCTCGGCGACCCCACCTGGGCCGTGCCCTGCTCCCGGAGGGCCCAGCGTTCCAGCGACTGGGAACGGTACTGCGCAAGCGAGCCCCTCAGGGAACGGATCTCCCGGCGGAGTCCGGCAGTCTGGACCGGGCGCAACGGCTCCCCGGCCCCCATTCCCCCTTCGAGCATGGCTACCGCCAGGGCCTCGGCCTGGTCCAGATGGGTCATAAACGTGTCCCGCTCTACCGTCGGGTCACCGAGAAGTCCCTCTTCCAGCCAGATATGGGCCTGAGAGACTTGAAACTTGATCTCCGTAGCCGTGTGCACCAGCCGGGCGTGATGGACCGTCATCCGCCGGCCGGTGGACCAGGTAACAATAATAGCGATACAAATGCCCAACACGCACAGCCCGAGAACGGCATACAATCGAACCGGTTTCTCAGGTGTATTCGGCAAAAACGATTCACGGGCCATGGAGTGGGGCTCCTTTAGCTGGCAGAGCAGACGTCGTATTCATTGTCGCTACTTGTGGAAGCGTTGAGACAATCAGCGGGAAAACCTGTTCTGCCACTTTGTTACCACTGACGAAAAAATGACAGGACGGAACTGTGAAAGAAAGGAAACAGTGATCTGCGCATTATCTGAGCAGATCCACCTCCAAAAAGAAACCCTTTTGGGGTGACTTTTCCAGACATGGGCATAAAATCCGCGAAATTCAGGTCCACGAACCGGTTCACAACTCTGGAATCGTCGTGCAAGCAGCCGGCTGGCTCAAGCAACAAAGCTGCCAGAACCTCTCGTAAACCGTTTTGGCTCTTCGTCACAGGGCATGGAATTTCAGACGCAAAAGTTTGCCGTCTCTTCTGTGTGCTTCGAGCGAAAGGCCCGCACATTTTCTTGGTCCCGCCAAAAGGGGGAAACCGGACCGCGAACTGAATGCTCCCAGGCGGATTTTGATGCAACAAGGGCCATCTTCGACACCTGGAGTTCTGCTTTACTTGAGAGTCCGGAGGGGGCAAGGATCCCCCTTTGGCGGGATTTAGAAAATACCGGGCCGAAAGTGGGCACACAGAAGAGACGGCAAATTCCAAAAATCCATAGGATCCGTCAAAGAACCACCGTTTTTCAGACCACAAAATCGCATCGCTCTGTGATGCAACCAGTTGTCACTCACCGCCGCCTGGTATCGAGCTGGCTTCAATCGGTTTGCGTACCAGTCAGCCCCTGCCATGTTGGACGGTCGAAAAAACTCCCTTCTACATTGGCTTCCATCTCCTGGTACAAGGACCACGGCATGGAAAAGGTCAGCAGGTCGCGGCCCAGGAGTTTACGGACATGAGCCCGGGCTGAAATATCAGTCAGGCCGACCACAGCCCTGGGGTGGGCCTGGTTCTCTTCCGCCAAGGGCAGGAGCCCGACACTTTGGCACCCTGCGGCAAACGGAATGCGCACCGCATCAATGGACTGCCGCCCGTAATTGGCCAGAACGACCAACGCGGAAAGCTGTTCCGCGTTGGCGAGGAAGGTGACCACTTTGGGCACCTCACCCTGGGTGACCTGGGACAACGGCTTCATGACCACGTATGTGGCCGGGATGTCCTGAATCGGCAGGGCATCGACAAAGTCAGCCACTTCCCCGGGGCCTTTGCGGTATCGCTCCCCCTGGAGAAATTCGTCGACAAAGTGTCTATCCACCCCAGCTTGGTGCATCCCTTCGCCGATCTGTTGGCCCGTGACCCATTCGGCATTGCCGCAAGACAAAAAGTAGTGGAATCCCTGTTCACCGCCGGGAAATTCCGTATAGGTATTGCCGAATCCCAATCCGACACCGCCGCCCCAGCATCCATAGGTTTCCCTGTCAAAGACCGCGGCCCGGCCGCGGGCCGCATTGGCAAAACCGAACATGACACAGCTGAAGCGTCCCTTTTTGAATTGCAGCGCCTTTTCGGGCTTGTCCTCGGCCCACAGCATGGCTACGGGTTCATAGGCAGGGGCCAGCACATTCTGGATCTTACTCTGCATGCCGAAACTCCCTTGGATATGGCTGGTTGCCCTCGCATCAGCATCAAAATGACACCGGGTGCGGGGGAGGAATTCTCCTGCCGGATACCAGATCCAGGACAAAGACAAAAGGACCACAGGGAAATCATAAAAATTTTGCGCCCTTTTTCTCCCCCTGCCCGCCCTCGGACGACCTCCCCCGCGGTTCTGAAGTCAGAGCCCGGCCTGGAAACGGTTTAGCCCCAACCTACCGCTGCCTGTTGCCAAACTGTGCCCCGGTCCTCACGGTTGTCCCCCGGGGGACAAACCAGCGCTCTTTTTCCGTGGCAAAGGCCCATGTGCAGAACCAGAGAAAACCATGTGGTCGTGGACAAAAAACAATGGAGAAGGCCATGTTCTACCGCCTCGACAGGACGCAGGACCTCGCCCTGGATATCCACTCCGCCTGGTCCTTTTTCTCAGATCCGACAAATCTGTGCCGCATTACCCCGGACTGGCTCGGCTTCACCATAACCTGCCCCACCCCCGAACCCATGTACGCCGGGCAGATCCTGACCTATACAGTCAAACCATTTCCCGGTCTGGCCTGGCACTGGGTCACGGAGATCACCCACGTCCGCGAACCCCGTTTTTTTGTCGACGAACAACGACTGGGCCCCTACCGCTTTTGGCACCACCAGCACATTTTCGATCCTCTTCCCGGCGGTGTCCGGATGCGCGACACCGTCCATTACGCCCTGCCCTTCGGGCCGCTGGCCCGCCTGGGGCACAAACGTATGGTTCGCCCCAGACTTGAAGCCATTTTCGACCACCGCTACCATGTGCTTGCCGAGCGGTTTGGAGTTGCCCAGATCGCAAGCTAAGTGGCGGCAGGGCACAATCAGGTTTGGCCGCGCGACAACACCCTGCTTTCCCCTCATGCGACAGCGGTAACCACCCGCGGGTACTGCCCTCAAAAAAAACGCCCGGACAAAGCATGGCTTTGTCCGGGCGCGTGCCAGAAAGATTTGGCGAAGGTTATTTGTCCCCAGAGCCGATCAAGGGCAATTCTTTGGTGATGGAGAAAAAGACCAGAAAGAGATCTTCGTCCTTGTCTTCGGCATAGGTCCGGCGACGCATCTCCTGCAACCGCTCGGTGTTTTTTTCTTCACTGAGTTTTTTGAGATACAGCCGTTTCCCTTTGTATCCCTTGCCTCCTTCCTTGAACAGGTAGACGGCCTTGGGATTGGACTGCAAATTCGCATGGGACAGGCGATCGCGCATGATCAGGGCCAGGGAGCCGTCGTCCATAATGTGCGGCCGGGCGTAAATGGCCGCGTCGACATTGCCCTGACTGTCCGCCGTGGACAACACGCCGGTCCCTTCGGTGTTTTCAAAGTACTCGCGTAATTCCATGTCCGTCTCCTTGGCTTGACGATATATGGCCTGGAACCTGACTCCGTCAGATCAGGGGGCCGCCCCGCGATCTGACTGTATGGTTCCAGACCGGAACAATTCGAACCCCAACACACATAAGTACAGGCAGCGTATTGACAAGGGACACTCTCGCATTTCTTGCTTCCTCCGGTCAGCAGGGGACGGCGCCCCGTATTGCCAGGGACTGCTTTGCCCGCTGGGGGCTTGTGATCGTCCTGGTTGTGGCAGTCCTGGGCTACACGGGGACAGTGCAAAGTGCCACACAACAAGAGGAACTCCTGTACCGGGCCGACCAGGCCTATCAAAACCAAGCCTATCACAACGTGCTCGACCTTCTGGCCCCCTTGCTCCAGCCCGACGCTTCGCCAGGGCATGCGGCTGTTTTTCTGTTGGCCGGCCACAGCCAGATGGCCTTGGCCCGTTACGACGAGGCGGTGCGACTTCTGCAGCGGGGATGCGAGCGTTTCCCGGAACATGTCCAGTTGCGCTCCAGTCTGGGACAGGCCGCACTCCAGGCCGGGGACAACGCCAAAGCTCTCACCGCTCTGACCCGGGCGAGCACTCTCAATCCCGACGCCCAGCGTGTCCCTCGGCTGCTGTACCAGGCAGCCGTAGCCGCATGGCGGCTGGAACGTCCTGCGCGCTGCAGCGAGCTTCTCCAGGGCGCCCTGAAACGACAGCCCGGGCCGGCCCCGGAGCATTGGCTGGAATTGCTCGTTCACGCCAACCTTGAAACCGGGAACAGGGTCAAGGCCCGCGAGGGGAGCGATGCCCTGCTCGAACGCGCCCCGGACAAAGCCCGCTACTGGCGATTAGCCGCACACGTGGCCTGGGCAGGCGACAACCGCCTCCGAGCCGCCGTCTGTCTGGAAACCGCCGCCCGGCTCTCCCCCCCAACACCGGATCAACGACGGTCCCTCGCCGACCTGTACGCCTCGCTGGACGCCCCGCTTCGAGCCGCGGCCCTCCTCCAGGACATCCCGACGCCCTCCCGCACCACTGCGGACACCCTCCGCTTGAGCCGACTCTATGAACGGGCTCTGCGCCAAGAAAAAGCGATTGCAACCCTTGACCAGGCTCCGGCTACGCCGCAAACCCGCCTGCGCCGCGGTGAAATCCTGTATCGTGGCGGCCGCTTTGCCCAGGCCCAGACCACGCTGGCCTCCATCTGTGACAGCCGCCACTCGCGGGCCTGTCTTTTGGCGGGCTACGCCGCATGGCACCGCACACAATGGGACCAGGCCCGCGGCTTTCTCTCACGCATCGGCCCCAACGCGACCTGTGCCGATCAAGCCGCCTCCGCCCTGGCCGTCCTCGATTCCCTGGAGGAGACTTCCCGTCCGGAGCAGCCCGGCAGAGCCACAGATTGAGCTTTGTCCGGCAAACCAGTACGATGCCCGCGCATCGACACTGTCCTCTGACCAAGCGAGACCGCATGTCCCTATCGCCCTTGCTTCCTTGTCCTGCTTCGCTGTCCTTCCGGCGCAGTGCCGCGCCCTTGGTCCTGGTGCTCCTCTTCCTGGGGGGAGTTTTCCCCGGTCTTTCGACCGCCCAGGCCACCAATGCGACCCAGCCTGCAACAGCCCTCTCCCAGGCCGTACGCCAGGAGATCGAAGCGCAACGCCAAGCGGGCCGATGGACAGAAGAAAAACAGGCCGTGATCCAAAAGCTGCTCGACCTCAAAACCCGGCTGGCCTGGACGGAATTCAAGAACAGACAGCTGACGGCGAGCACACAACGCACCCGCCTCGAACTCGAACGGGTCCGCCAGGAAAACGAAAATCTCAAGGCCCTCCGCCGCCACTTGGCCCCCTCCCTGGAAACCGTGATTGAGGAACTCGCCACCCTGGTCGAAAACGACCTCGCCTTTCTGGAATCAGAGCGCCGCGACCGCCTCGCCTTTCTGCGTCAAAGCGTTCTCGACGCCGAACTCGACCTGGCAACCCGGCTTGATCGGGTTTTGCAAGGGCTGCTGGTCGAGGCGAGCTACGCCGGGGACATCGCCTTGCACACGACTCGACTCGAGCGCGGCACCTCCTCGCTGCAGGTGCGCCTGCTACGGCTGGGACGACTGGGCAAATACTACCTGAGCCTTGACGGCAGCCACGGCGGGTGGTGGGACGCCCGGGAGCAACAATGGCGGGACCTGCCAGGATCGCTTCTGCCCGAACTGCGCCGCGCCTATGCCATCGCCGAGGACAGGGCGGCCGCCGAATTCGTCAGCTTGCCCCTTCCCCATTCAGGAAGCGCTACCGAGGAGGACCGCTAATGCCTCCACTGCCAACGGTTGCCAAACGGACTTGGGCGCTCTTCGGGCTTCTTGCTGTGCTGATAGGGATCCCTGTCTGCGCTGCTGCAGGCAACTGGACCGCTGTTCGCGAGACCCTTGTGGACACCGCAAACCGGACCGAGGACCAGGCCCGGCTGACCAGCACACTGGTCCAACAGGACAAAACCGCCCTGCACAATCGGCTCGAGAGCCTGCAAAAACGCTTGCGTGAAGAACAGGCGGCCCTTGAAGCCAACCAAGCCTCCCTGACCCGGGCCAAGGACCAATTGGAAGCCGCACGCCGGGAACAATCCCGGGAGCAGGAAACGATCCGCCAGATCAAATCAGCTTTGTCTGCCGCAGCTGGCGACCTGCGCCAGCAGCTCGATCAATCCGCCCTGGGCGCCGAGATAGGGAACAGACCACTGCTCGACCGGTTGGAGGGAAACGGGACGCTGGCCTCCATGCAGGACATCAACGCCCTGGTATCCCTGTTCTTCTCCTATATCGAGCGCTCCGGCGAGGTCCAGCGTTTCAAGGACCAGATCATCACCTCCGACGGCTCGTCTGGACAGGCGGATATCGTCCTGGCCGGGCCATTGACCGGGTTCTACCGCACCGCCCAGGGGAAAACCGGGTTTTTGAGCGGCGCCGCATCGGAAGGCTCCTCCCTGCAAGCGCTCCCGGCCAGCCCCTCCTGGTTCACTGCCCGCCGTATCGGGAAATTTTTCGATGACGAGACCAATGTCTTGCCTCTGGATCTCACCGGCCGGGCCAGGGACCACCTCCGAGACCAAGACTCCTGGCGCACTTGGATCCGCCGGGGAGGGGTGTTCATCTGGCCCCTTCTGGCGGTCGCCGGTGTAGCTCTCCTGCTGGCTCTGGAACGAGGACTGGCCCTGCTCCGCCTCGGCTCGCCCCCACCCGCTTTGATCAGGGAAATTGCCGATCTCGCCTCCCGAGGCAGCCTCAACGAAGCCATACGGCTGTGCCAAAAGCAGCGCGGCAAACCGGCCTGTCTGGTCCTGGGACGGATCCTGGAACGCGCTCCGGCCCCCCGCCAGGCCATTGAAGACGCCCAGCACGAAGCGATTCTCAATCTCATGCCCAGACTGGAACGGTTCCTGCCGACACTCCAGGTCCTGGCGGCCATCGCCCCGCTCTTGGGGCTGCTGGGAACGGTGACCGGCATGATCGGCACCTTCCAGACCATCACCATTTTCGGAACCGGGAAACCCGAAATGATGGCCGGCGGTATCTCCGAGGCGCTGCTGACCACCCAGTTCGGTCTGGCCATAGCCATTCCGCTGCTGCTGGTGCACCACCTCTTTGATCGAAGGGTGGAGCGTATTGTCGCCGACTGCGAAGAAACAGGCGCGACCTTGATATTGGGCTTGCAACAGGGCGGGGCCATCCTGGCGGAGGACAGCGATGGTCAATGAGATGCTCTGGCGTTTCTGGGAATTTCTCCAGACGGGGGGCGGGATCATGTGGCCTTTGCTGGCCGTGTCCGTCTGGATGTGGTGGCTTATCCTGGGCAAACTTGCTTTTTTCTACCGTCAGCGGCGAGCCCTGCTCCCCTGGACCTCCTGCCGGGACAATCTTTTGCGGCACCAACCGGTGGGCGCCGTCTGGCAAAAGACCCTGCTCCAGACCGCCCTCAAGTGGCATATCCAACCTCGGCAGCACTACACGGCCGCGCTGAACAAGACAGCCAGGAAACTGGAACGCAACGTCGGCGCCGGTGTCCAGACCATCCTGGTCCTGGCTGGAGTGGCCCCGTTGCTCGGGCTGTTCGGTACGGTCGAGGGCATGGTCGACACCTTCACTGTCCTGGCCCACGCCGGAAGTGGCGGTGCCTCCCCCATGGCCGGCTCCATTTCCGAGGCCCTGCTCTCGACCCAGGCGGGGTTATTGGTCTCCGTGCCGGGACTGGTCCTTGGGGCCTTTCTCCAGCGCCGTGCCGAAGGAACCAGACGGCGTATCCGGCATCTGGCCCTGCAACTCTCCCGCGAACAGGCGGCCTTGTTCCATACAAAGCACAAGGGTCCAGGCGACCAGGAAGGGGGACAGCATGGCCTCCGGTAGGCGCTACCGCCAAAGCGACAAGCGTTCGCAGACCGAGCTCAATCTGACACCGCTGATCGACATGGTCTTTATTCTGCTCATATTTTTTCTGGTCACTTCGCATTTCGCCCGCGAAACCGGCATCGAGGTCAGCCGTCCCGAGGCGGCCTCCGTGGAGTCGGCCCCGGCACAACACCTGCGTATCACCATCCGGGCCGACAACCAGATTTTTATCCGCGGCCAGCATGTCGATATCCGCCGCCTGCAAGAGCACCTTGAAAGCCGTCTTCGCGACCAGCCACTCCAGGCCGCCGTGGTCACAGCAGACGAAGCCAGTCGATCCGGGACCCTGGTCCAGGTCCTGGACGCCTGCCGCCTGAGCGGACTCGACGACGTCACCGTCGCCGGCCGCCGTCCGGAGGAAAGCGGACCATGAGCGGTTGGGCGCGCCGCACCGGGCTTGTCCTTTTGGCTCTGGCGGTCAATGCCCTGTTGTTCGGGACTATTCCCTACTTGACTCAGGTCCAGGATCAACGTTTACGCTCCCGGCAACACCACGACCCACCCCAGGTCCACCACCAGGTCACGCTCGAGCCCGAGCCGGCCGATCCAGCTCCGGACGCCTCGTCAAAGCCCCAGGAGACTCCCTCCCCAGCTGCGGCCCCATCACCAGCGCCCCAGATGCCTGAGGCCGCGCCTTCGCCCCGGCCCCAGACGCAGTCCTCGCCCCGTATTCAGCGTCCTGCGCTGGACTTGCCCGCTCCGCAATGGGAACCGTCAGCAATCACGCTCCCCAAGCCGTCTCCTTCCGAAAGGGGCCCCAAATCGCCGGGTTCCGGGTCACCTCTCGAGGCCCCTGCCCTGGACCGGCAGCCGCGCCTGGTCAGCCATCTCCGGCCTGTCTATCCCTATAAGGCCCGTCGCCAGGGGCTAAACGGCACGGTTGTTGTCGAGGTGCTCGTCTCCGCCAAGGGCCGAGTCGCCAAGGCCAGGGTGGTCCGGGCGACTCCCGAGAACGTTTTTGAAGACAGCGCCCTGAAGGCGGTGCGGCAATGGCGGTTTGCCCCGGCAACAGCCAACGGAAAACCGGTACGGGCCAGAGTCCGCATCCCGATCCGTTTTTCACTGGAAAACCAGAACCCTTGAAACCGATAGCGGGGGGCCAAATGTTCCTCGTCACGGACGATCGTGCGCCTCCCGCCGCCCACGCCTGGATCCCCATTATGACCGGAGCCAGAAGAGAAGACATCCCCAGGCAGGAGCCTGGGAACGAAGAGCAAGTGGGACCATGCAGAAAGCGGGGGGGTCAGGACGGAGAGGAGAAGGTCTGGACCATCTGCCGGGGAAAGTCGGTGAAGATGCCACTGGCTCCAGCGGCGTGCCACTGCTGTGCCTCGGCCGCAGTATTGACCGTAAAGACATGGACATCGAATCCTTCGCCGCGCAGCTGCTGCACAAGGTCGCCGGAAAGTCCATCCCGGTGGGGGTGGTAGGCGGCGGCGCCCAGTTTCCGCAACACCCCAAAGACCCGCGGCGGAGGGCGAACGGCCAGCAAAGCGGTTTTCATCTGCGGGGCCAGATCACGGACAAGACGGAGATAGGCGGGGCGAAAGGAGGAAAAAAGCACCAGTTCTGGTGGGATGCCGCTGCGATGCACGGCTTCGAGGACGGCGTTCACCACCGTCCGGTCTGCGAACACGCCGTATTGATCCTTGAGTTCAATATTCGTCAGGAAATCATGCTTTGCGGCAAAGGCCAGGGCTGTGTCCAAGCGCAGGACGCGGGTCGCGGCCAACGAAGCAAGAACCGTGTCGTCGATCTCTCCCGCGGCAACGGTCCCAAAGGGATCCCGGGAAGCAAACCAGGAGCCAAAATCAGCGCCGAGCAAGTCCGAAAAGTTCAGGCGGGAAAGCAGTCCGGTCGTTGCGGGTCTGCGGGCAACCCAATCAGACGTGCGGTACAAGGTGTGGTCGTGGACCAGGACAGGGATCAAATCCCGGGTGAGGCGGACATCGGTCTCCCAGCCGTGGGCCCCGCTTTGCTGGGCCAGGAGCAAAGCGATCCATGAATTTTCCGGGGCGTGCGCCCTGGCCCCGCGGTGGGCAAAAACACGCCAACCGGCCATGGCTCAGCTTCCTCCGACGGCTTTGCGGACCTGACTCACATCCGTCAACCCCTCAATGACCTTCAACAGGCCATCCTCCTTGAGCGAGAGCATGCCGTCCTCCACCGCTTGGAGCCGCAATTCCTCCGTGGGCTTGCGGTGTTTGATGCAGGTCTTCAACCCCCCGGTATTGAGCATCAATTCATGAATGCCGGTCCGGCCGCGATACCCGCCCAGGCACGAGGAACAGCCGTGGGGCTGGTAAAGAACCGGTTCAGCCCGCCATTGTTCGGGGACCGCGGTCTCCCAATTCGTGCCGAATTCCAGACGCAACTCCTCTATCTCCTCGGCAGACGGCGTATATGGTTTCTTGCACCGCGGGCACAAGGTCTTGACCAACCGCTGGGCCAGCACACAGAGCAGGGAATCGGCAAAATTGAAGGGATCCAGTTCCATGTCCAGCAAACGGGTGATGGTTTCCGGAGCGGAATTGGTGTGCAGGGTTGAAAAGACGAGGTGCCCGGTCAGCGAGGCTTCCACCCCGATATGGGCGGTCTCCTCGTCGCGCATCTCCCCGATCATGATCACGTCCGGGTCGGCGCGCAAAAAGGATCGCAGCGCCGCGGCAAAGGTCAGACCGATCTTCGGCTGGACCTGGAGTTGGCGCAGGCCGGTCTGGGTGATCTCCACCGGGTCCTCGGCGGTCCAGATCTTCCGATCCGAGCTGTTGATATAGCTGACGGCAGAGTGCAGGGTCGTCGTCTTTCCCGACCCCGTGGGCCCGACGACCAGCAACAGCCCGTAGGGGCGATAGACCATGCGTTTAAAGGCCTCGAGGACGCCGGAATGCAGCCCCAATTGCTCCAGAGGCAGCGGTTTGCCCGAGGACAAAACCCGCATGACCACATCCTCCTGCCCATCGACCGTGGGCAGGGTCGCCACCCGGTATTCGACCACCGTGTTCATCCCCGGCAATTTGAGCTTGATCTTGCCGTCCTGGGGCAGGCGGCGTTCGGCAATGTCCAGATGGGCCATGATCTTGACCCGCGAGACCAGGGGGCGGGCCAGCCCGATGCGGAATTTGCGAAATTCATGGCAGGTCCCGTCAACGCGCAGCCGGATCGTGCAGGACCGGTTGCGGGAATCGGGCTCAATATGGATGTCCGAGGCCTGCCGCTTCCAGGCTTCGATAAGCAGGGAATTGACCAGCCGAACGACTTCGCTGTCTTCCTCCGAGACCTCTTCAACCCCTTCCAAACGGCTGTCGTCCTCGTCCAGGGCAACAACCTCCTCATCAAAGGAAAAAATTTCTTCAGAAGGCCCGAAGCTTTGGAAGAAATGGTCGATATAGGCCTGGATATCAGCCTGAAGGGCGACCTTGGGGACGATCCGGCTGGTGCCCAGAATAAACCGGATCTCATCCATGCGGCCAAGGTCAAAAGGATTGCTCATCAGGACCACGATGTCCTGCCCTTCTTCTGCAAAGGGGACCCAGCCGTAGCGTTTGAGGAAGTCCGGGTCCAGACTCCGTTTTTCAAAGAGCCCGAACGGCGGGTCAATCTCGCGGTCAAAAGCGACAAAATCGACATCGTAGAAAGCGCTCAGGGAGGCCCCCAGGACGTCACGGTCGATGCCGTAATCGCGAAGCAGGACCTGGTCCACATCACCGTCACGCTTATTGGCTTCCTCGGTGGCCTGCTGCAGTTGTTCTTCACTGAGCTGGCCCGAGGCGAGCAGCAGCCCGTAGCGGCTTTTCGGCTTCTCGGTCTGGGCGGGCAAAAGATGCTGGAGGCGGCCTTGCAGTCCTGGGTAATGGGGATCGAGGCGTTGGACCTTCCACAACGCCTGCCGGGCCTCATTCGTCTTGCCGAGTTGGAGATACCACCCGCTCAAGACGAATTGGAGATGGGCTTGGTCGGCGGGAGGGAATTCCTGCTCCAAAAGGGCGCTGGCGATAAAATCCGCCCCCTCCTGGTAGCGATTGCTGTGCTCGAAACATTCAGCGGCAAAGCGCAACAACACCGGATCCCGTTTGCCGTTGCGGTACTCGTGCAACAATACCGTCAGGCCGCCTTCATAATCACCATTGGCACACCGCTTGCGAGCCCGCTCCAAGACACCCTGGCCGGTGCCTAAGGCCACTTCGCCTCCTGCGGGTTCCTCCGCTCCGAGGCCGGGTTCACTGCGGCCAGCAAAATAGTCCTCCATTTTGCGCCATTGCTTGGTCAATCCCTTTCGGGCGGCCAGGGGTCTGGTCTGCCTGAGGACAAAAAGGGTTCGCTGCGCGGCGCGGGCGCTGGAACGCAGATCCCCCTGCTCAGCAGTCTCCTGCACGAGCCGGCGCCGCTGGCGGAGAAACGAGAGGAACCCTTCCCAACTCATAGATGGCTTGTTGCAACCTCGATATTTTCCAGGACTGAACGTCCTGATTGCTGGATTGGGGCAGAGGGTACGTTTTTCCCGCACACCGGGCAAGCCCGGCCGGGGCTGGACGGTCCCGCTGGGTGCCAGCCCCGGTGCCGAAAAAAGGCTCTTCGTCACAGGGCATGGAATTTCAGACGCAAAAGTTTGCCGTCTCTTCTGTGTGCTTCGAGCGAAAGGCCCGCACATTTTCTTGGTCCCGCCAAAAGGGGGAAACCGGACCGCGAACTGAATGCTCCAGGCGGATTCCGGTGCAACAAGGGCCATCTTCGACACCTGGAGTTCTGTTCCTCTTGAGAGTCCGGAGGGGGCAAGGATCCCCCTTTGGCGGGATTGAGAAAATACCGGGCCGAAAGTGGGCACACAGAAGAGACGGCAAACTCCAAAAATCCACAGGATCCGTCAAAGAACCCGAAAAAAAAGGCCGCGCCCGAAGCGCGGCCCTGAAACTGCCAAGGGGCTATTTTTGCAGCCAGGCCATCATTTGGCGCAGCTTGTCGCCCACGTCCTCGATCTGATGCTCATGGGCCTTGCGACGCATGGCCTTGAACGAAGGCACCCCGGCCTGGTTTTCCAGGATCCAATCGCGGGCAAAGCGGCCGTCCTGGATAGCGGTCAGCACTTCCCGCATCCGGGCTTTGGTTTGCGCGTCCACTACATGCGGGCCGCTGACATAATCGCCGTATTCGGCCGTGTCACTGATGGAATAGTGCATCCGCTTGAATCCGCCCTCATACAGCAGATCCACGATGAGCTTGAGTTCGTGCATGCACTCGAAAAAGGCCACTTCAGGCTGGTACCCGGCCTCAACCAGGGTTTCAAACCCGGCCTTGATCAGGGCGCTCACGCCCCCGCAGAGCACAGCCTGTTCTCCGAAGAGGTCGGTTTCGGTCTCTTCAGCGAAGGTGGTTACCAAAACGCCGGAACGGGTCGCTCCGATTCCCTTGGCGTATGCCAGGGCGCGATCCATGGCCTTACCGGAGGCGTCCTGCTCCACGGCGACCAGGGCCGGAACGCTTCCGCCGCGTTCGTATTCCCGGCGCACGAGGTGCCCCGGCCCTTTGGGCGCGACCATAACCACGTCGACGTCTGCGGGCGGCACGATCTGGTTGTAATGGATATTGAAACCGTGGCTGAAAACGAGGGTCTTACCGGCGGTCAGGTTGGGCAGGACTTCCTCGGTGTAAACTTTGGGCTGGATCTGGTCCTGGACCAGGATCTGGATCATATCCGCTTGGCGGGCGGCTTCTGCAGCGCTGACCGGGGCGAAGCCGTGCTCCTTGGCCAACTCGTAATTGCTGCCCCCGGGACGCTGCCCGATGACCACATTGACTCCGGAATCACGCAGGTTCTGGGCGTGGGCGTGTCCCTGACTGCCGTAGCCGATGATGGCCACGGTCTTGTCCTGCAAGACGTTCAGATCAGCGTCATTCTCGTAAAAAATCTGCATTTATGCTCCTCATTTCTGGGGTTATAATGGAAATGGTCTGCCCCGCCCCGAGTCAAGGCAGGCGCTTGCTGCGGCGGGGGCGCTTCGACGGTGCACAAAACAAAGCCGTTCAGGACGGGTCGTAAACGGGGAAAGGTGGCCGAAAAACGAACAAAAACGTCTTTGCCCCGCTAATCCTCGAGTTGCATGCTGCGGCGCATGGCCACGCTTCCAGTCCGGGCAATCTCCTTGATTCCGAAACGTTGCATAAGGTTGATCAAGGCCTTGATCTTGCCCTGGTCTCCGGTAACCTCGACGACGAGTTCCGTAGGGCTCACGTCAACGACTTTGCACCGGAAAACATCGACGATGCGCAAGATCTCTGGCCGGGACTGGCCTTCGGCGTTGATCTTCAACAAGACCATCTCCCGGTCCACAGCCTGCTCCAAGGCCAGGTCGACGACCTTGATGACCGTGACCAGCTTGCGCAACTGCTTGATGATCTGTTCGATGATCTGCTCATCACCCCGGGTGGTGATGGTCATAAGAGAAATCCCTTCTTCCAGGGTCGGGGCCACGTTCAGCGATTCGATGTTAAACCCTCGGCCACTGAACAATCCGGCCACGCGAGACAAGACTCCGGGCTCATTCTCCACCAGCACTGATAAGGTGTGTCGCATGTGTTCTTCTCCTGCCTTTCTCTGCCCCTGCGCGGGTTTAGACCAGCAACATATCCGTGAGTGAGGCCCCTGCCGGAACCATGGGATAGACATTTTCCTCTTCAGCCACCCGGACATCGATCACGGCTGTCTTCGGCGAAGCCAGCGCTTGTCGCAAGGTGGCGTCGAGGTCCGCGCTTTTCTCAATGCGGTAGCCTTCAGCGCCGTACGCCCGGGCGAGTTGGACGAAATCGGGGTTCGTGTGCAGACAGGTCGAACAATAATTTTTGTTGTAAAAAAGTTCCTGCCACTGCCGGACCATGCCGAGATAACTGTTGTTCAGGATGACGATCTTGACCGGCAGGTCGTAACTCACCGCTGTGGCCAACTCCTGGATGTTCATCTGAATGGAGCCATCACCGGCGATATCCACGACAAGACGGTTGGGGAAAGCGACCTGGGCGCCGATGGCGGCGGGAAATCCGTAGCCCATAGTGCCGAGCCCGCCGGAGGTCAGTAATGTACGGGGTTTGTTGTACAAAAAGTGCTGGGCCGCCCACATCTGGTTCTGCCCCACTTCAGTGGCGATGATCGCCTCCCCGCCGGAAATCTCATAAATTTTTTCCACCACGGCCTGCGGTTTAATGGCCTCATCCCCATTATCCCGGTATCCTAGGGGATGGGCCTCTCGCCAGAACCGGACCTGCTCCAGCCACTGATCGTGCTTGGAACTCCAGGAAACATCCTCGACGATCGGGGCGAGTTCACGGCGCAATTTGTTCAGGGCCAGCCCGCAATCGGCCACCACAGGGACATGGACGGAAACATTCTTCCGGATGGATGTCGGGTCGATGTCGATGTGGACCAGGCTCGCCTTTTGGGCAAAAGCGTCCAACTTCCCGGTGACCCGGTCATCGAAGCGGGCCCCAACGGCGATGATCAGATCGGCATTGTTCACGGCCATATTCGCGGCGTAGGTGCCGTGCATCCCGAGCATACCCAGCCAATGGGGATGATTGCCGGGAAAGGAGCCCAACCCCATCAGCGACGAGGTCACAGGGATATCCAAAGTCGTGGCCAGCCATTGGAGATCCTCAGAGGCCCCGGACGAAATGACGCCGCCCCCGGCAAAGAGCAGGGGTCGCTCCGCCTTTTGAAGCAGATCGACAACCTTGCGCAATTGTTTGACGTTGGGTTCAATATTCGGATTGTAGCTGCGCATGGAGATGGATTCCGGATACTGGAAATCCGTCTTGGCCAGCATGACGTCCTTGGGGAGGTCGACCAATACCGGGCCCGGTCGTCCCGACCGGGCCAGGTAAAAGGCCTGTTTGATAGTTTTTGTCAAATCCCGGACATCCTTCACCAAAAAATTGTGTTTGGTGCAGGGACGGGTAATACCGACAATATCTACTTCCTGGAAAGCGTCGTTACCAATGAGCGGGGTCGGTACTTGGCCAGTAAAGACCACTAGGGGAATGGAATCCATATAGGCCGTGGCGATACCGGTCACTGTATTCGTGGCCCCCGGGCCGGAGGTCACAAGGCAGACACCGGTCTTACCGGTGGCCCGTGCATAGCCGTCTGCAGCATGGACCGCGCCTTGCTCATGACGGACGAGAACATGATGGAGATCGTACTGGGGAAGGATGTCGTAAATATCAATCACCGCCCCCCCGGGAAATCCGAACAGCACATCGGTGCCTTCGCACTTCAAGCTCTCCATCAAGATCTGTGCCCCGCTCAATTCCATAATCAAGCCTCCCTTTTTCTATACTCTTCCAATAAATCTTGCAGCTTGCTCTTGCCAGCCAGCTTCCGCTTCTTGATCTCCTTCATCTGGCTCTCTTCCTGGGGCGACAGGAACGGTTTGTTGGCAAACCGCTCCAATTCACGTTCCAAGGAGAGGTGTTCTTCCCAGAGCTCCTTGATCTGCGGGTCCTGATCCCCATACTTGGTGATGAGATCCAGTTCGTACTGCTCCATGACGTTGCCTCCTAGTCGGTCAATAACGTCCAATCGGGTTCATCCCTACTTGCAATAACTATTGTCTTCTTTCGGCTTGCTTGTCCACTGCCAAGATCCACGTCCGCCGGCCTGAGCCCCAGGCGGGCGGCCACGAAACGGCACACGGCCTGGTTGGCCTTGTTGTCTACCGGAGGCGCCTGGAGTTTGATTTTCAGGCAATCCTGATACACCCCAACCACTGCCGTTTTCTTGGCCTTGGGCTGGACCCAGAGCCGCAAGCGCCACTTGCCTTCGCCGGCAGCCTCCACATAGGGAGGCGATTTCGAAACCGTGTCGTTTTTTCCCATTCCCAGTTCCGCTGCACCGCGAAGGACGGCAAGACCCCGAAAGGGGTGTCTTACATGGTCATTGCCACTTGATAGAGGGTTCTGACCACAAACATTTTCACAAATTGAATCGCCAACAGGATGACGACAGGGGAAAAATCGATCCCGCTCAAATAGGTAAACGGCAGCCAGCGCCGCACCCGCATAAAGACGGGCTGGGTGAGGTTATAGATAATGCGTACGATCGGATTGTACGGATCGGGATTGACCCAGGACAGGACAGCCGAAACGATGATTACCCAAAAGTACAGGGTCAAAACGGTATCAAGAATCCCTGCGAACGCCTGCAGGAAATTGGCCACAACAAACATTGGAACTCCTTATCTTCTAGCGGGTTGGATGTCCTCCACGCAATCCGCGACACATTTTTGCATCGATAGCCCTGCGTCCGAGGGCCTGTCTGCGCCGCGGTCCCCCATTGGGAAATGGCCACCTTCGTTACGACAGATTCAGAGCCATAACCTGACGCAGGCACCCGAAATCCGGGACATACATATCTGCGGGCAGTGTCGGGTCCTGATAGGCCCAAAACGGGACAGAGGCGGCGTGGGCAGTCCGGGCGTCAACCTCGGAATCGCCGATATAGACCACGTCCTTCGCCCCCAATCGCCAATCATTGAGGATGCGGTACATGCTCTCAGGGTGCGGCTTGGACCACGAAACCTGGCTGGAGGTCATGACCGGAAAGAAAAACCGCTCCAGGTCGAACAGTTGCAGGATAAGACCCATTGTGTCCGTACGGTTGGTATTGACCGCCATCCGGATGCCGCGGGAGGCCAGGAACTCGAGAAAGGGGATCAGCTCGGGCTGGATGGAGATGTACGGCACGAGATCCTTGTACCGGATCTGGCTGCGCAGTTCAGCGACGTGGTCCTGGGCTTCGGGGGGCAGAATATGAGCCAGGGACTGGGCCACAGTGTGGCTGTGGACATATTCCTCCTCGGCCTTGGACATCGAAGGCAGCCCCACTGCATGGCGCAAGCGGTTGTAAAAGGCCAGATTGGCCTGTTTGGAGTCGATGAGCACGCCGTCGCAGTCGAAAATGATGCCCCGGATCGGCGCGAAATAGCTCTCGGGCAAGAGCGGATTGCAATACAGGGTCGGACGCAACCGATCCATTCCACAGGACTGAGCAGCATAAGCACGCATGGATCAACAACACCTTTTATTTGCTGGTATCAAAAATGTCAGCGGCCATTTCCCGCAGTTTGTATTTCTGGACCTTGCCGCTGGCGGTCATCGGATATTCGGAGACAAAGGTGATGTGTCGGGGTATCTTGTACCGGGCGACCTTGCCGCGGCAAAAATCACGGACATCCTCGGGGGCGAGTTCAAAATCCGATTTGGGGATGATAAACGCCCCGATCTGTTCCCCGTACTTCTCACTGGGTACTCCGACGACCTGGACATCGGCCACTCCGTCCATGGAGTAGAGAAATTCTTCTATTTCGCGGGGATAGATATTCTCTCCACCCCGGATGATCATATCCTTCAGTCGGCCGGTGATCGACAGATAGCCGTCTTCGTCCATGACTCCGAGATCGCCGGAATGCAGCCATCCGCCGGCGTCGATGGTCTCGGCTGTGGCCTCCTCCATATTGTAGTACCCGGCCATGACATTGTACCCCCGGCAGCAGACTTCACCCTGCGCCCCTGCCGGCACCGGGGTATTGGTCTCGGGATCGACAACTTGAACCTCGATCTCCGGCATGGGCCGGCCGACCGTCTCGACACGTTTGCGCAAATCGTCGTCCACACGGGTTTGGGTCATCACCGGCGAGGCCTCTGTCAAGCCATAGCAAATCGTCACTTCGTCCATGTGCATGGAATCGATGACCTGGCGCATGACCCGTACTGGGCAGGGGGAACCGGCCATGATCCCGGTGCGCAGGGATCGGAAATCGAATTTGGGAAACAACCGGTGGTCCAAAATGGCGATGAACATGGTCGGCACCCCATACAGGGCGGTGCATTTCTCCTGCTCCACCGAGGACATGACATGCACCGGATTGAACCCTTCGAGGACGACCATCGTCGCCGCATGGCCGACTGCAGCCAGAACGCCCAGGACGCAGCCGAAGCAATGGAAGAGCGGCACAGGCAGGCAGACGCGGTCTTCATGGGAAAAACGCTGGTTTTCGCCGATCCAGAACCCGTTGTTGCCAATATTGTAATGGGTCAGCATAACCCCCTTGGGAAAGCCGGTCGTGCCCGAGGTATACTGCATGTTGACCACATCATGGGGGTCCAGGGTCGCTTGGCGCTCGGCGTAGGCTGAGTCGGAGATGGTCTGGGACAGGGCCATGATTTCCGGGATGGTATACATGCCGCGGTGTTTCTCCTGCCCCAGAAACAGTACCCGCTTCAAATGCGGAAAATTATAGCTGCGAAGCGCCCCGCGCTGCTGGGTCTTGAGTTCCGGGATGAGGTCATAGGTCACCTGGATATAGTCCGTGTCCCGAAACCCGTCGATGAGAACCAGATTTTCCGCTTCGGACTGTTGCAGGAGATATTCCAGCTCACTTTGCTTATAATAGGTGTTAACCGTGAGCAAAATAGCCCCGATCTTGGCCGTAGCAAATTGCAGGGCGATCCAATAGGGAACATTCGTGGCCCAGATGGCCACCTTTTCTCCTTTTCCGATCCCCAGGGCCATGAGCCCTTTGGCCAAACGATCGACGACATCTCCGAATTCCTGATACGTCAGCCGGAAATCGCGATCAACGTAAACGACGGCTTCATTATCAGGGTGCTGGGCCACAGCTTCATCAAGCATCTGTCCCAGGGTTATCTCACGCAACGGTCTCTCCGCCATAGACAAAACCTCTCAAAGTAGTTCGTGCTCGCAGCCGGTTCAGGCGAGAAGCGCATTACTCCGGAAAATACAAGACAGCATAGATCTCGGCTTTTTCATCTCCGGCCGCCCCAACGTGGTGGGGAACGATGGAGTTGTAGTACATGGAATCACCTGGCCCGAGGACATAGCGATTCTCACCGTAGACCAGTTCCACCTCTCCTTTGACCACGACAATGAATTCCTCCCCTTCGTGGGACGAGAGGCTCTGCGGCTCGGAGTCGGGATAAATCTCCACATAAAAGGGCTCCATGTTCCGGTCGGATTTGCCCTTGCCCAGGGAGTGGAAGCGCAGGCTGACCGGTTTGTCCTTGCCCGTGAGCATGCTCAATTCCTCGGCACGCTCCGTCTGACGTACAATCAGCGGATCTTCGCTGATCTGATCGTCGAGAAAGGTCCCCAGCCGGGTTCCCAGGGCTCGGGCGACCTTCAGCAATGGCCCTAAGGAAGGATAGACCTCGTCCTCTTCCAGGGCCTGCAAAAAGGCGACTTCAAGGCCGGTGCGTTCGGCCACATCATCTAATGTCAATTCCTGTTCTTCTCGAAAAGAACGGATCCGCTTGCCTACTTTGCTCTTCGCCATATCTCCCCTCTCCTTGGGCTCGTGTTCTGCTCCACCGCAGGTCTGGCCTACACCCCGCCTGCGGTCCTTTTCTCTGAGAATCCAACGTTCACGGCGGACCCGGTCAGCCGGCACATTCGCGATCGAGTCGCCCCGCCTCAGCGCGGGGCCCAAAAAATGATCTCCTGTTCGGGGACAACAAACCCGTTGAGACGGTCCCATTCCCGGCTAGAGACAATACTCGCCAATGAAAACGTCCCCCATTGCCCTCCAGCTAAGGCAGAGTCCTCGGGGACCTCATGAAACCGGACCCCGGTGTCGGCCAGTTCCTCGTAAATGTCCGCATCACCAGTCACCAGACAGGTTGCGGCCGGCGTCACCAGGGCAAACGGCCCGAGCAGCCGGCGCCAGGAGATATCCCGGTGCCGCACCGGGGTCAGGAGGTCGTCAGACAGGCCGGCTTCTTGGCGTTCAGCCGCGTCCAACCCGAGTTCTTCGGAAAATTTATTCCAGGAATCGGCAAATCCCCGCTCCAACTCATCGAGTTCCATGTACCGTTCTTCCAAGGCCCAGGCCAGAATGAGCATCATCTGGCCCTGCAATCGGACTTGGCGTTGGACAGCTTGGGGATCTGGTGTTTCCTTTTTGAGCATCCGGCGCAAATCAGATTGGATAGCCATAGAGCTCTGGGCGGGGTCATCACCGAAATCTGACAGGGCCAATGCCGCCAGATCCTGGGGCGAGAACTGTTCTCCGTAGGCCAGGAGGTCACCCAGGGCACGACGGGCCTGCTCCGGTTCCAAAACCAGTCCCTCCGGACGCCAGTAACGCGCATCCTCAGCCTCAGCGAGACCGGGGTCCAAAAAACGGACCTCGCTTGGCAGAGTGGCTGGCCCAAGCGAGGAATGGAGGTCGGGAAAATACAGGAATTGTCGTGATGGTGTCTGGTTCACTTCTGCCGCCTTGTAGACAACTGGTGCAAAGGATTTGGGGCCGCTGTTCCCGGCTCTTCGAGCCCGGGCAGTCACACGAATGTCGGGACACGTCTTCCGGGGACTCCAAGGATCGAGGGGTCAGCGGGACGCCTACGGCGGGGAACAACCAAGCCAGGACCGCCAGGAATGATCTTCCGGGAGCGGGCATTGCGACAAAACCACAGTCCTGCCGGTGCCACACAGGAGACGGGAAAGGGCCCCGAGCTTTGAGATCTGAGTCTATCCTGCTGCTACCGCCGCGAGACACTCCACGGGGATCCACAACGCAGCCCCCTCCCTTTGAAAAAGGGGTGGTGAAATAGTGCCACTTTTCCGCGCAACACGCAATCGCAGACCCTGTCTTTCCCTGTGTCGTCCAGGACAAGACGTGCTGAAGCGCTGCGTGCTGGAAAAGGGATTTGCAACTCCAAAACGGGGCGCCCCCGAAGGTACCGCGAGGCTATGGATCCAATGGTCCCGCGAGAATAAATTCCCTGCACCGTCCCGGGCATGGAGGCAATGCTCGCAGACACACATCACCCCATAGCCAGCAACATTCCTGGGCGTCTGACGGGGCAGGGGCAAAGTCAGGACACAAAAACGGCAAAATCCAGACCGATTCCCATCGCCGTTCCCACAAATGACGGGCGTGTTCCTCGGAGAGGCCGAAACATTCCGCACGGTCCATATACGCAGTAAAATCGTCCTCAAGCTTGTCCAGCGCCCGACAGCGCCACGCCGTCTGCCAGCCGGGATTGCGGCATTCCTCGTACAAACAGACGCCGTGCCGGTAAAAACGGCACCCGGTGCCAGGCAGGGGGGAAAAACTGTCCATAGGTAGGGCCCTTTTACACAAAAATACCCATCAACCAGAGAAACCGCTTGCCCGGAAAGCGCTTCGACCCGTAAATCGATTCTGGAGACCGCCCCTGAGGGATGCCGCTCATGGACACCGCCGGAAGCCTGCCGAATCAATGGCGCAGAGCATTGCATAACCGTGACAAAGCAGGTACACAGAGTTCAGTTTTTGTTTCTCTTCAGGGGATTGGCAGGCAGGTGTTCTGTCGTGCCCCCCGCTTGAGCGGCGTATCCGCACCAAACCATTGGCATCTCAGGAGGCTTGCAAACAATGATTGGCGGCATAGGAATTCCAGAACTGCTTATTATCCTGGCCATTGTCCTGGTGATTTTCGGTGCGAACAAGCTCCCGGAAATTGGCTCAGGCATGGGTCGGGCGATCAAAAATTTCAAAAAGGCCACTGGCGAGCCAGAAGAAATCGATGTCACTTCCGAAAAAGAACAAATCAATTCCGAACAAAAGACCCAAGACGACGACAACAAGAGCGATTCAGCCAATTCCTCAAAATAGCCGTCTTCCCTGCGCGACAGGAGTCAGGCCGAAGCCGCGAGCCTTGGGCTGACAGGTGCCCCGACGCCATTTCTGGCGCCACAGGGGACAGTCAGCGACAGCATACGTAAGAGGCGGGACATTTTCTCCCGCCTTTTTTATGGCCCACTCGCTGCCTGAGGCCTTGGGCCCCGGCTCCAATCTGTTTGTTCGCTTTCTGGCGGCCTCTGGCACCAAGGCTGGCCCCATTCACTAACCGTTCCAAAATTCTTCTAGCGCAGATCGTTCAACCATCCCGGGGGACGGCCGACAACACGTTCACGGTCGCAACGTACGTATCCGTCCGTACGAGTTTGAACGGAGTACAGCTTTGCTGCCATTGGGGGATTGGCAACGGCCTGCTAGGGAGCCTGGAAACTCCCTTGGGCGTCCAGCCCTTCGAGGGCAAAATCCAGCTTCTGTCGTGAAGCCGCCCGGGAAACCTGTTGTTTGAGACGTGCGGCATCGAGCACGCGCAAGACCCACCGGGCCTGGACCCCCGCTTCGTCGAGACGCATGGTGACCAATTCCGCTTCATCGACACTCGCATCCCATTCGCCCAAAAGTGTGGACCAGCCCGAGACGCCTTCCACGGTAGGCCAACCCGAGACCTCAAGACGCATCCTGTCCACCACCCTGGCCTGAATAGCGGACTGAGCAAAATACCGGCTCCAGACTTCCTGCCACGCCGTGGCCACCCCAGGTGCACTATGACTCCACCGCTGCCCCTGGGTGCGCAGTTCCAAACGCCAGAGACCGTCCCGGGCAACGATCTGCAATGCCGGGGCATCCACTGAACGGGGCGCGACCCCGCTCACAGCCTGCCAATGCGAGACCTCCCGCCGCTGCTCTTCGGTCAGGCCCTGGGTTTCCAGACGAAACCCAACAGCATTGCCCGCCGTATAAAACGTCCCCCACTTCTTCAGACGCGCTTTGAGTTGCGGCGTATTCACCGCCACTTCAGCCTGATACCGAATACGACCTGGCGAACGCGTGTACCGTTCCCCGGCGTAGCTCAGCACCAGCGATCGGGCGGCCCCAGCCAATTCTTTGCGCACGGCCGCTCGCTGGGCCGGGTCCATCCGCCCCGGGACAATGGCCTCGGCTTCCTGGACTACGGCCTTGACGAAGGCAACGTTGCGCGCCTTGTCGGCTGTGGTCCATTGCCCCCGAGGACTGTGATCCGCTGGATTTTGCTCCAGGACCACCTGTTGCATCCCGGCCAAAGCGTTGGCGGTCCCTCCAATCAGGACCCCGAATACCACCAGGATTCCAGCCGCGAGCACCCCCATCAGATCCGTCATGCGACTCTGCTTATTGGAGCTCAAATTCCTGTACCTCACTTTGGCCTTTTTCCGAGCCGTTGCCGGCACCCGTTTGTGCAGCGGTATTCTGGCCCTGGGAATCAGTGTTGCCCAGGACAATGATCACCCGGGCGTGACGCAGTGCTGAGGCGAGCTGATCCAGCTGCTCGTTTTGATGCAGAACCACCGCGTCCGTGCCCAACCTGCCCTGCGCGGAAAAAGCCTCCAGCACAACGGGGCGCTGCCCGGCGCGCGGGTGTGCCAATCCAGCCGCCATACTCCTGACGTAGACCGCGAGGCCTGACTGGCGTGCGGCCTGAGCGCGAACTGCGGCGGGCCCGTAAATAAGCTCTCCCCGGTCGTCATAGATCCGGGGGAATAATGCCGGCTCGAGGGCGATATTCCTGGCGTCGATAACGACCCCGGTGTATTCGGCAGTCCCGTTGCTCCCTTCGCTGGCCGCGGCGGCCTGCCCGTTGAAATGGGTTTTCGGGGGCATGAGCGTTTCCAGAAGCGTCCCAGTCAGCGTCAGCCGCACGGATTGACGGGTATCGTCCCTCGCCCCATCGGCCAGAGCCGGGCTGTGGACCCGCCCCGAGAGAGTCTCCCGGAGCTGAGGCCGCTGCTTGAGCAGATCCCCCACACGCCACTGGCGGTCGACACGCACCTCTTTCAAGGCCTCGAACAGCTGGCGTCTCGCCTGGATGGCCGCCCCGCGCTGGAGCACGGCCGGATCAATTCGAGCCGTGGCATTGTCACCGGTATAGCTCCAGGCCGAGGATCGGCCGGTGGCTTCCAGGCGCTGCGCCGTCCAATCCACCCGGCCGGGACCGACTGCCTCCAGCACTTTCGCCGGGACCACGGAGGGCAGGAGCAGGAGAAAAACGGGAAGCAGCGCAAAACAACGAATCACTGCGCGTAGGTGGTATCGGTGCATGAAACGGTTCTCCAGACAAAGGGCGACGCTGTCTATTCAGTCGGCCGCCCGCTTGGGTCCTTCAGGTCCCTGAAACAGGACGTGTTCGCATCACAGGCTTGAAAAGTGTCTTCCACAAGGATCCCGGAGACAAACGCACCACTGGCAACGCCCCCGCAACTCGCTCAGCCCCAACTGACAACGCCGTATTCAGGTGTCGCGGGCCTGGAGATCAACCCCGGGCCGATTGCAGCCAATCGCTGACCAATTCCAAAGGCCATTGCCTGGCGTCGGGCTGGACCCAGAAGACCTCGGACTCCTTCCTGAACCACGTCATCTGACGCTTGGCATAGGCGCGGGTGTTCTGCAACCAGAGCCGGCAGGCCTCTTCACGGGACAACTGGCCGCGGATCATGGCCAGCAGTTCGGCGCAGCCGATTCCTGTCCACCCCGGAGCGTCGGGGTCGGGACAACGGGCCCAGGCCCGGTGCGCCTCATCCTCGGCCCCGGCGTCAAGCATACGCCGGATGCGGCTTTCCAGCCGCGGGGTCAAAGCGGCCAAATCCGTATCCAACCCCAAAGTCAAGGCATTGTAGCGCGGGGTTCGAGTCTGTTGCCGATGCCATTGGCTCAACGGCGTCCCTGTGGCCAGACGGACCTCAAGCCCCCGGGTCACCCGTTGCCGGTCGTTGGGATGGACTTTGGCCGCCCACTCGGGATCAAGCCGGCTCAGGACCCGATGGGCCCATTGCCGCCCTCGATGCCTGACCACAGAAGCAACTTTTTTGCGAATGGACTCGGGTATGGGAGGGGTCGGTGCCAAACCGTGGACCAGGGCCCGCAAATACAGCCCAGTTCCTCCGACCAACACTGGCAGACGGCCGTTGTCGAGGACCTCGGCAATGACCTCCCGGGCCATGCGCACGAACGACCCGGCATCGACCTTGTCCGAGGTCGGGAGAAATCCGTACAGATAATGGGGGCACACCGACTGCTCCTGGGCATCAGGCTGGGCGGTAACGACAGGAAAATCCCGATACACTTGGCGGGAATCGGCATTGACAATCGCGATATCCAGGGACTGGGCCAAATGCAGGGCAAGCCGGTTCTTTCCGGTCCCCGTAGGGCCGACAACACACACAATCGGTGGTGGCTCCGGTCTGTCAACCATGGTCATGTATCGCCCCGCAAAGCTCTTGCCGGAACATCACCGCCCCAGGGGAAGGCCCAGCTTGTTTTGCAGCCGGTCCCAACACGGTTCCGGAAGCAGTCCCCTGACATCTCCCCCGAGCCGGGCGCTTTCCTTGATGATCGTCGAACTGATATACAGCCAGGTGTAGTCGGTCATCATGAACACGGTCTGGATGTCGCGGTTCAATCGTCTGTTCATAAGCGCCATCTGAAATTCATACTCAAAGTCCGAGATGGCCCGTAATCCGCGCAAAATGACTGTGGCCTCACGGCTTTCGGCATAATCGACAAGCAGCCCTTCAAAGGGTTCCACCACGACCCGGCGCTCGTGGGCAAAGACCTCCTGGGCCATTTCCACGCGCTCCTCCAGGGTAAAAAGAGGCACCTTGGACGTATCTTTGGCCACGGAGACGATAACGGTATCGAAGACCTTCAACCCCCGCCGGATGAGACTGACGTGCCCATTGGTCAAGGGGTCGAATGTACCGGGGTACAGGGCTATTGTGCCTGCCATATGCAAATCCTTGTTTGACCGTACAACCTATCCACTTCCATCACAAGTCCGGCCGGGGTGTTTGGGCCGGGATTCAGCTGGGCCTCAACCTCAGCAACCACAAACGCCTCAGGGGCCAGCCACCCGCTCGAGGTCAATGTTTCAAGCGCAGGGAGCAATACCCCCTGACCGTAAGGGGGGTCAACAAAGACGACGTCATACCGTGTCGTGACCGGACGGTGCAGGAAACGCTGGACATCGCCGGTGACCACCTGAAACTGGCCCCGGTCCAGGCCGAGAGAACGGGCGGTCTTGCTGATGCTGCCGGCAGCGCGCCGGTTTTTCTCCACCACGCAGGCCGTTGCCGCCCCGCGGCTCAATGCTTCAAAAGCGAGGCTGCCGCTACCGGCAAAAAGATCCAGTACCCGGGCCTCCGGCCAGGTCACGCCGCGGGCTTCGAGCATGGAAAACAGCGCTTCACGGACCTTGAGCGTCGCCGGCCGATATCCGGGCCCCGACGTGGTCGCGATCTGCCGCCCCTTATATATCCCGCTGATTATACGCATGGTGCTGCCACTCTGATTGTTTGCCCGTTGGAAAACGACTGCGCTTCAGGCGCCCTGCTCTCATTTGGCTCACTGCATCCGGAAAAAAGCTACGACAATACCCGTTGTCCCCGTGGGGCACGACAGCCAACATCCGCTTCCCGCCCCGCAGAGATTCGGTTGCGCGAAGCGTTTGCCCTCCCCTGCTCAAGTGGCATTCACGGCAAAAAAAATCGGCCGGACTGGGCGCGATTGCTGCGCCAGTCGTGCCCCCACACAATGCCAGCAGCGGTTGTCCCAAGACAGTTATGTGTTTGCCAGGCCGGAAATCAACTTGGTCAATTGGCTGGTGATCTCCTGGAGCCGGTCCCGGATTTCCCATTGCTCTTCCATCGGGTGGCGGGCCAATTGCGTTTGGCGGGAATGGAGTTCGTCGAGTTGGGTCTGGGCCTGCTGGATCAGCCAATCCCAATCGACTTGGGGCAAGCGCTGCTGCAAGGAGGTGTCGCATTCACTCTCCCCGCCAGGATGGAGGGTGATTTCTTCCAGATAATCGGGAATCGCGACCCGAAGTCCGTATTGCCCCTCGATCAATTCGGCCAACGTCTGCTGGGCCTGGTATTCCCCGTGCACCAGAAACACCTGCATCCCGTTGGTCCGGAAATGACCGAGCCAGTCCAGAATCTGCTGTTGTCCGGCATGGGCGGAAAAACCGTTGATCGTATACACCCGGGCACTAACAGCGACCTCTTCCCCGAAAATACGGACCGTTTCAGCCCCGTCGACGATCTTCCGTCCCGTGGTCCCTTTGGCCTGAAAGCCGACAAAGACGACACTGGCTCCACGGCGCCAGAGATTATGCCGCAGATGGTGTTTGATCCGTCCGGCATTAGCCATCCCGCTGGCGGAAATGACCACGGCCGGTCCGCTCAAAGTGTTCAGGGCCTTGGACTCTTCGGTGGATTGGGTGAAAGTCAATTGGGGCAATCCGAAGGGATCTTCGCCATTCTCAAGCAATTCACGGGTGGTGCGGTCGAAAAATTCCGGATTGCGCCGAAAGACCTCGGTCGCTTTCGTCGCCAGGGGGCTGTCCACATAGACCGGCATGTCCGGCGGGAGTTTGCCCTCCTTGTGCAGCAGATACAAGGTATAGATGATCTCCTGGGTCCGCTCGACAGCAAAGGCTGGAATAATGACCTTTTCCCCGTGGCCGTAGCTATACCCGATCGCCTCTGCCAATTCCTCCCGACTGGTGTCTTCATCCTTGTGGTTGCGATCCCCGTAGGTCGATTCCATAAAGAGATAGTCGGCCGTCTCGACGATGCTCGGCTCACGGACAATCAATTGATTGGGGCGTCCCAGATCCCCGGAAAAGACCAGCTTGGTCCGCTGCGCCTCGCTGTCCACCCAGATCTCGATAAACGAGGAGCCGAGAATGTGGCCGGCATCTTTGAAATTGACGCGCAGACCGGGCACCGGCTCGAACATTTCATTGTAGGCTTGCGGCCGCAAAAGGGGAAAAACGGCTTCGGCGTCCTGCCGGGCATACAGAGGCTCACGCTGCTTCCCGCCGTGACGCAGTCGTTTTCTGTTGCGCCATTGGGCCTCCATCTCCTGGATGTGCGCGCTGTCCTGGAGCATGATCTCCATCAAGCCGCAGGTGGGTTCCGTAGCATAGACCGGGCCCGAAAATCCCAATTTGACCAGGCGCGGCAAGAGCCCGGTGTGGTCGATATGGGCGTGGGTGACGAGCATGAAATCCAGCTCAGCCGGGGTGTAGAGGCTCAAATCCCAGTTTCGGGCGTCGATCTCCTGATTGCCCTGGTGCAGGCCGCAATCGACCGCAAAACGGTACTGTTCTGTTTCCAGAAGATAACACGAGCCGGTCACGGTCCGGGCGGCCCCGAGAAATCGAACTTTCATCTCCCCTCTTCCCTCCATTCGAATCCCTCGGCGTGCAGGCGGCCCTGACGCCACCTGTCCTCGTTACGCGGAAAGGGTTGGACGGCCCAGTGCATGATTTCCTCTGCGGCCTGGAGTTGGCCGTCCACAGGCACATCGATATGCACTGAAAATCCCTGACAAATAAGGTGCAAGCCGCCACCTGAAGCCGGGAGGTTCTTGCGGCAATAGTCCTCGAAGTCGTGCCGGATGCGCCGACACAAAGCCACCCCTCCCTGGGGCGGCACTTCTGGGGCCAGAAGGCACAGCCGCTCCGGTGTCACCTCGGCCAGCTTGTCATAGTCCCGCAGTCGCGTCAGCAGATGGCGGCCCCAATCCACGACGAACCATTTGGTCCAGGCCGCTCCCAGGTCGCGGTAGACGGTTTCCAAACCGGAAAGATGCAAAGCGAGCAACGAAAACCAATCCTGTTTCCGGGCCAGTCGATTGACCTCTTCACGCAGCAGGGATCGAAAGCCGGATTGACTGAACAGCCCGGTCCCCGTATCTTTCCGGCTCCCGTCACGGAGCTGTTGCAGGGTACGCAGATGGCGCAGACCGTGCTCCACCCGCCAGCGCAATTCCGTCCAATGAAACGGACTGAGCAATAAATCGTCGGCCTCATTGGCTTCCTGAGCCACGCGAACCCGTTCTTCTTCGGCGCCGAGAAAAACCAGCCACAACGGCGGATAGAAGTCCTGGCGGATCCGGTTGCGCACCAGGCGGCAGAATTCCTTGCCCTCCAGATCAGTCCGTTGCGCCTGGACCAGCGCCAGATCAACAACGGCATCATCCAGAAGCGTCAAGGCCCGCATATGCCCTGAGGCGCGCAGGACCTCATAGCCCCAGGCACGCAAATGCTCTTCCACCTCGCGGGCCTGGTGCTCATCCGAAAGGACCACCAGAATGGTCGGGGGCGCAGATGACTGTGGCATACAGATATTCTCCAATCCGGCTTGACTGCCAAGAAAGCCAATGCACTATCCCATTTGGCATGAAATTCCAAGTTTTGCCCGGCAGTGGAAATTCCGGTATCCTCTGAGCCATTGGCTTTAAGCCCTCGTACTGACAGTTGAACAACACCGCATCCCGCAGACCGTTCAAAGACCACAAGGGCAAGCCGCAAACACGTTCAAGCCCGCATTTCCTCCGTGAAACCTGCTCGTGTTTCACCAGCTCGGACGTATCCCTGCGTTCCATTTTGAACTCCTTGCCGCGTGACTGCCACTGGAAATTTGTAACGGCCTGCCAAATCCGCGTGACGCCTATGCGATTTACATCATTTGAAGAACTTGCCCGGAACATGGAAAAGCAGGGCCAGAAAAAAGACGGGGCCAAAAATCCCAAAGCGGCCGGAACCAAACCGGCCAGTCCCCGCTCCAAGCAACGGCCTGCGAACCAATCCCCTCCCACTGCCTCGAAGCAGAAGAAGGGGACTGGCCCTGCACGCCCGCAGTCGGGCTCGCGCTCCCCTGCCAATACCCCGGCGCAGGAGCGGGAACCGGATGAGGAGTCGCGCCTTTTCCAGCAGGCCATGCAGGGAGTGCGCCCTTTGAAGGCCAATGGACGCCAGGTCCCGGCCCCCACAAACGTTCACAACCCTCCGGCTCCGGATCAGTCCGAAGCTGAGGCCAAGGCCTATCTCCGGGAACTGGTCCAAGGCAACGTCGAATTCGAACTGGAGCACACCTCGGAATTTATCGAGGGCCACGTCCGGGGGCTCGACCAGCGCAAAGTGCGCAAGCTCAAGGCCGGACAATACAGTTTTGAAGCCCACCTCGATTTGCACGGGGCGAACACGGACGGCGCTAAACTCGAACTGCTGGAATTCGTGCGCAGTCAATACCTCCTGGGGCGTCGCTGCCTGCTGATCATCCCGGGCCGGGGCCGCAATTCCCCCCAAGGCCGGGGGGTGCTGCGCGACGAAGTTCAGGCCTGGCTGACCCAGGACCCGCTCAAACGGGTTGTCCTGGCCTTTGCCACCGCTTTGCCCCGCCACGGAGGCGCCGGGGCCCTGTATGTCTTATTGCGAAAGTACAAAAAATCCCACGGCAAGATTTTGTGGCAAAAATACCCGCTCAATTCCGAAACCTGAGGTCGTAACGGAGCCTGGTCGCCCCATTTCTGGTGCCACCCTGCTGGCATCTTGAACCGTGCACAAGCAACGACACGAATCCAGACTGAACCAGCGCTTCCAGATCCGCCGATACGCCCACGAAACGACATTGCAATCCACCGCAAGAGGATAAAACGAGGAGTGAAGGATGGGGTTTTTCTCTAAGATATCAAAAATTTGGCGTAAAAATGACCAGGAAGCCGCCCCCGGAGTTGAAGAACATGCTCTCGGGCAGGAGCACAAACCAACACCGGGTCCCGTTGAGCAGGGGCAAATGGAACAAGCGCCCTGGCAGACCGAGCTGCTCCAGGCCCTGCAGGAAGCCGAACCCCGTCTCAGTGTCTGGCTCGACCACATTCTGGCCGGTATCAGCTCAGCCAGTCCCGAACTCTGGCAACGCCTGGCCTTCCTCCTGGACAATCTGGAAGTCCCCAAAGACGAAGCCGCGGCCTTCATCCAGGACTTTCGGAACTGGCTGGACGAGATGGAATACGAGCGGGTTGAGGAATTCCGCTCCGAACTCCAGTACCGTTTGGCTCTGGCGCTCGACTTGGAAGACGAAGAAGACGAGCGCAGCCGGCTGTTTATCAAGCTCTCCAGCGGATTGACCAAGACCAAAGAACAGTTGTCCAAACAGGTCGATCAACTTTTACAGCTCAACAAACAATTCGACGACGCCTTCTGGGAGGACCTCGAAGAGATCCTGATCATGTCCGATGTCGGCTTCAAAGCGACCACGACCCTGCTCGAACGCCTCCGGGACCGGGTCCGCCAGGAAGGATGCAACGACAGCGAGACCTTCAAGACCTTGTTCAAGGAAGAATTGGCCGCGTTGTTTCCCCAGCCCGCCAAGCGCATCAAACCACAGCCTCCGGAGGTCGTCTTGATGATCGGCGTCAACGGCGTGGGCAAGACGACGACCATCGCCAAACTGGCCCACCGCGCCCATATGCAGGGACAAAAGGTCATGGTCGCCGCCGGAGACACCTTTCGCGCCGCAGCCATCGAACAGCTCGAGATCTGGTCCAAACGGGTCGGAGCCGGTTTTTATGCCAAAGCCCCGTTTTCCGATCCGGCCTCCGTGGCTTACGAGGCCTTGGATACGGCCCAGGCCGAAGGCTATGACACCCTTTTTGTCGACACCGCCGGACGGTTGCACACCAATGTCGACCTCATGGAAGAGCTGCGCAAAATCAAGCGGGTCCTGGCCAAGAAACACCCCGGTGCCCCGCACCGCACCATTTTGGTCCTGGACGCCACCACCGGCCAGAACGCCCTGTCGCAGACCAAACTGTTCGCCAAGGACATGGACATCGACGAAATCGTGCTGACCAAGCTCGACGGCACTGCCAAAGGCGGCGTGGTGGTCGCCGTCTCCCTGGAATATGGAATCCCCATCACTTTTATCGGACTCGGCGAAAAAATGGAGGACCTGCGCCCCTTTTCCGGGACCGACTTCGCCCAGGCCCTTCTCGATCTCTAACGGGACAGGGCAATACAGCTCATCTCGCCGCCATTGGGGAATTTTCAGCGGGCTGCTATCTGAACGGAACACCATACCGTATCCAGCAGCCCGCTCAAAAAACCTAAGGGCAAGGCGCAAAAAACGTTCAAGGTCGCAGCGTATTGGGATACGTAAGAGTTTGAACGTTTTGCCGCAACGCCGCCATTGGGGAATTTTCAGCGGGCTGCTGAGTTTTCACTCCAGGGCGGGGGAGTTTCAGCGGTAAATCCAGGCATATGGACCCGGAGGTGGTGCAGGTAAAGCGGAGCGGACGGGGAGTCCTCGCCATACAGCGAATCGCCCTGGATCGGGGTCCCTGCCGCTGCCAGATGGGCCCGGATATGGTGGCGCCGCCCTTTGGCGATGACCACCTCTACCCGGGTGCGCCCTGGGGCGATGCGATACAGGGCCCGGACATGGGTCCACCGCAGCGGATCAGGGTCAGGTTCAAAGACAACAGCCACCCTCTTGCGTTTGGCGGTCTCGATCCGCCATTTGAGCAGTTCCGGGCCAGTCCACTCCCCGTGGATTTCCGCCCAGTACGTCTTGCGCACCCGGCCTTCATCCTGCCAGATTTGGTACTGATCGAACGCGCCCTGGCTCAAGGCCACCAGCACCAGCCCCGAGGTGGGGTAATCGAGACGGTTCAACAGACGTGGGCGTTGGCGGGGAAACAGATTCGGCAGGACAGACTCCACGCTTGGCTCAGGATTGTGGGACTGGGCTTCGCAATGGACATTGCCGGGTTTGAAGACCGCAGCCAGGGCATTGACCACCGAAACAACGCGCACCCCTGACGCGGGCTGCGGTTTCGAGGGAAGAGGCTCCGGGAGCAATTCCAACGTTGCTCCCGCCTCCAGACGACCGCCCTTGCGTTCGGTCCTTCCGTTCTGACGCACACGGCCGGAAGCGCACCATTGTTGCCGCTGGCGCAGGCCGCTTTCGGGCGCCAGCAGGCGCAACCCCTGGTCAATTCGGACCCCGTGCCATTCTTCGGGAACTGCGATCCGCTCAATTTGCTCACTATTGCCCATTGTATTTTCCTGACATGGTTATGAATGTAGCCTCCCTGCGCCAGGGAGGCCAAGAACTGCAGTAAAGGAACCCTATGCCCCGCGCCAAGACGCATACCTACACCCTTCCAGACGGCTGGACCGTGCTGGCGGGCAAGACCGACGCCGACAACGATCTGCTGAGCTTGAAAGATGCCGCTGCCAACGATTGGTGGTTCCACGTCAAAGGCCAGCCCGGCAGTCACGTCCTGCTCCAGGCGCACGAGAGCGGTGAGCCGGACCGGGAGATCCTCAAGGCTGCTGCAGCCATCGCCGCCTACCACAGCAAGGCCCGCAACGGGGGCGTCGTCCCGGTGGTGTACACACAAGCCAAATATGTCAGCAAGCCCAAGGGCGCTCCCCCCGGCACCGTGTCCCTCAAAAAGGAAAAAATTCTCAAGGTCCGGCCCAGGCTGCCTGACTCCAGTGGCTGAGACCGCTACAAAAGGAAATATATTCCGGACATTGACAGGCTTGCCAGACAGGTCTATCACTTTGTGAAATTTTTCTTCAGGAGGATGACATGAACATATTGATTTTCGGTCCGAACGGCAGTGGAAAGGGAACCCAAGGTTCACTGGTCAAAAAGAAATTTGACGTCGCACACATCGAATCCGGTGCGATCTTTCGCGAACACATCAGCGGTGGCACCGATCTCGGCAAACAGGCCAAAGCGTACATCGATCGCGGTGACCTGGTCCCTGATGAAATCACCATCCCCATGGTTCTGGAAACCCTGGAAAATAAGGGCCAAAACGGCTGGCTGCTTGACGGCTTTCCGCGGAACATCGAACAAGCCAAAAAGCTGTGGGAAGCCCTGCAAGCAAAAGGGATGGACCTGGACTACGTCATCGAGATCCTTCTGCCGCGCCAAGTGGCCAAGAACCGGATCATGGGCCGCCGCTTGTGCGTCAACGACAACAACCACCCCAACAACGTCTACATCGACGCCATCAAGCCCGACGGCGACAAGTGCCGGGTCTGCGGCGGTGAATTGAAGTCCCGCGCCGACGACCAGGATGAAGCGGCCATTGATAAGCGCCATGACATCTACTATGATGATCAGACAGGAACATTGGCTGCTGCCTATTATTTCAAAGACTTGGCCAATCAGGGCAAGACAAAGTACATTGAACTCGACGGCGAGGGCGATATCGATTCCATCAAGGAAACCTTGCTCGCCCAACTCTCCGAGTAAGACAGGCGTCTGGTCACCGCCGCGCCCAGCGCGGCGGACCACACCGCAAGGCAGCGGACGATCCTTATCCAGGGGTCGTCCGCTTTTTCATATCGCACACCGACCCAAAGGGATCAGGGCATGCCAACCGCATTGCGCATTGGACGCATCGATTACCTCAACGTCCAACCTTTTTTTGCCGCGCTGGAACACCAATTCTCCCAGACGAACGAAGTCGCCTACCACCGGGGGCATCCTTCGGAACTCAACGCCGGACTGAAAGAAGGGACCCTGGACCTCGCGCCTTCCTCCAGTTTCGAGTACCTCCGAAATGCCGAGCACTACTCTCTGCTGCCTGGGGCGAGCGTCAGCGCCCGGGGCGCCGTGCAAAGCGTCCTTTTCGTCTCCCCGATTCCTCTTGAACAAATACAGGGCGGCCAGAAAGTGCTTCTGACCACGGCCTCGGCCTCTTCTGTGGCTTTGCTCAAAATTTTGTGGCATTTTGCCTGGGAATTGGAGCCTCCCCAATGGGGGACCGTCGATCCCGGCCAAGGCATTGCAAGTGGCACGCCCTTTCTGGAGATCGGGGACGCTGCTTTGCGCCTTTTTTGCAACCCACCTGCAGGATGGTACGTCTACGATCTCGCCGAGGCCTGGCACCGTTTCACAGGCCTGCCTTTTGTCTTTGCCGTCTGGATTGTCCGCAGCGGCCTGGACCCGAGCCACAATGCGATGTTGCACCAGGTCGCCCGAACCATTGCCGATGTGAGCGCACACTGGCCGGGGCCGCTTGAGACCCTGCTCGAACAGACCACCCGCCCCAATTGGCTCGACGCGGCAAGCTTGCGCGCCTATTGGCGCAACCTTGTCCCCTGCCTCGGCCCAGAGGAACAGGCTGGCCTGCTCCTTTTCGCCAAGTACGCCACCGAGCTGGGGCTGCTGCCCGGTACTCCAGGGCTCAACTGGGCCCTGACGCCGGACTCCCCCACCGCCTGACCCGGCCCCATAGCGCCAACGGCCAAGACGTCTCCCGGCCGGACACGCCTTCTGGAATGCGAAAAAAAGCGCTTCCCCGAAAACGGAGAAGCGCTTTTGCAAATTTTCCTGTGACGCGGTGACTAGCCGAGGGCGTTCACCTTTTTCGTCAACCGGGATATATGGCGGGACGCATTACGCCAATGGATGACCCGCTTGGTGGCAGCGCGGTCCAACACCGAAGACGCCTGCTTCAAGGCCTCTTCCGCCTGACCTTTGTCCCCGTTTTCCACAGCGGAATACACGGTCTTCAATGCGTTCTTGACACGGGTCTTCACGGCCCGGTTTCTGTCACGCCGGATCAGGCTCTGTTTATGCCGCTTAAGAGCTGAACGATGGTTAGCCACAACCACACCTCCTCGAATATCTCAATTTTTTAAACATGGCGCCCTTGCAGAACAGCACCATGGGGAAAGCCACTCGCATCAGGGCACGTGCCCCGTAGTAGAAACAAAGGTCTATATACCGACTCCGATCGCTCTGTCAAGACCGAAATCCCGAACCAGATGTTGTCAGCCCCTGGGGCTGCACTGCTCAAAGCCCAAACCGATCCCGGATACCGGTTCAGCCTCACCCTTCAATTAGACTTGAAGCTTGCTGAAGTCGGCCAGCAAAGACAACCGGTCGGTCAACGCCTTGAGCAGATTCAACCGGTTGTGTCGCAGCTCAGGATCATCACACATGACCATGACATGATCGAAAAAACCGTCCACGGCCGGGCGCAATTCCCGCAGCAGGCCAAAAAGATCGTCAAAGGCCTCCTGCTCCCACAGCGCGGCCCATCGCGGCGCCAGGTCCTCCAGGGCCGCGGCCAGAGTCTTTTCCTGCTCTTCTTGCAACGCGGTTGCGCTGTACCCTCCGTCCAGGTCGCCATCGATCTGTGTGCCCTGCTTGCGGATAATATTGTCGGCCCGTTTGAAGGTCAGCACCGCCTGTTCAAAATCCTCCTCGGCCGCAAAACCGTGCAGGGCATCGAGACGTTGGGCCAGGGCGGGCACATCGTCCCATCCCGCTCCCAAGGCGGCATCCACAATTTTCGTACCGTAGCCGCGGCCCTGAAAATACGCTTTGAGGCGATGACCGAAAAACGTCTCCAGGGTCTCTAAGGCGACACCAGGTTCGCTTTTCCACTGCACATCCTTGGCGTAGGCCTGCTGGGCCCAACTCAGGAGATCGCGCAGGGACAAGCGCCAGCCGTATTCGAGCAAAATCCGGATGATGCCCAGGGCCTGACGGCGCAGGGCGTACGGGTCATTGGCCCCGGAAGGGACCATATCCAGCCCGAAACATCCGACAAGGGTATCGGCCTTGTCGGCCAGAGCGACCACCGCCCCTTCCGCGTTTGACGGGACCGCACTCTCCGGTCCGGTGGGCAGATAGTGTTCGGCCACGGCCTGGGCCACAGAGGCGGTTTCCCCTTTCTGACGGCTATACACCCCGCCCATGAACCCTTGCAGTTCGGCGAACTCCCCAACCATTTCACTGACCAGGTCGGTCTTGGCCAATCGTCCGGCCCGCTGTGCGGAATCTGCCGCCTCCGGGGCGACGCGGGCGGCCATCTCTCCGGCGAGCCCCTCCAGGCGCCGGGCCTTGTCGCCCATGCTGCCAAGCGGCCCCAGAAAAATAACCTTGTCCAGTTGGTCCAGCCAAGTCGTCAGGCTGGCCTTGCCGTCGACCTGCCAAAAGAATCTGGCGTCTTCCAGCCGGGCCCGCAGGACACGCTCCCAACCCTTGCGCACCAGATCCAGGTCCTGGGGCACAAGGTTCAAGGTGCACACGAAGTACGGCAAGAGTTCCCCGGCGTCGTTCTCGACCCCGAAACTTTTCTGGTGCGATTGCATACTGGTCAGGAGCACGGCCCGGGGCAACTCCAGGAAACTGGCGTCGAATCCCCCCAATACGGCCTGGGGCCATTCCACCAGGTCGGCGACCTCCCCCAACAGGCTTTCATCCCAGGCCACCCGACCGCCGTGGGCTGAGGCCTGCGCTTCCGCCTCCTCCCGAATCCGGCGCGTACGCTCGGCCACGTCGAGAATAACCCGCCCCTTGTCGCGAAGGATCTCGAAATAGGAAGCGGCCTCAGGCACCTCCCAGGGGCCGGCTCCCATCGTCCGGTGTCCGAAAGTTTGCCGTCCGGCTGTGAGGGAAACGGCCTCCACGGGCACGATCTCACTGTCCAGCAACGCCAGCAGCCAGCGCACAGGGCGGGCGAAAGTCGCCTGGGAGGCCTCCCAGCGCATACTTTTGGGAAACGACAAGGCAGCGAGGAGTTCCTGGCACAACTGGGGCAACAGCTCCCGCGCATCATTGCCCCCCACGGTCTTGCGCACAGCAAGGTAAGCGCCGCGCTCGGTCTGTTCGCTGAACAGGGCGTCCACCTCCACCCCTTGGCTTTTGGCAAACCCTTGCGCCGCCTTGGTCGGTTCTCCGTTGTCGTCGTAGGCGATAGCCACCGGCGGACCGGTGACGAGTTCTTCACGAACAGGCTGTTTGGCGGGCAATTGGGACGCATAGACCACAAGCCGCCGCGGTGTGGCATAGCTCGTCACCTCTGCGGAGAGTTCCTGCTCCTGCAAAAGGCGCCCGGTGGTTTCCACGAGTTGGTCGCGCAGGCGCGGTAAAAACCGCGCCGGTATTTCTTCCGTACCGATTTCAAAAACAAAATCAGGCATACTCAGCTTTCTCCGGTTGCTTGAAATCTACAGGCGACAGGTGGCTAGGACTGGTCGAGCATGGGATAGCCGAGATCCTCACGCTGTTGGGCATACAACGCCGCTACAGCCGAGGCCAGACGGCGAACCCGGGCAATATAGCCGGTACGCTCGGTAATGGATATGGCGCCGCGAGCCTCAAGCAGATTGAACAGATGCGAACATTTGAGGCAATAGTCATAGGCTGGCCAGGGCAACCCCTTTTCGCACAGCTGATGGCCTTCCGCCTCACAGGCGTCAAAAAACGACAAGAGCATGGACGGAGTGCTGGCCTCAAAATTGTAGGTCGATTGTTCGACTTCGGATTGGTGGTAGACTTGGCCGTAGCTCACTTCATTGTTCCAGGCCAGATCGTAGACCGACTCTTTCTCCTGCAAATACATGCAGATCCGCTCCAGCCCGTAGGTCAATTCCACGCTGATCGGCTCGAGATCGATGCCGCCGACCTGCTGGAAGTAGGTGAACTGGGTGATCTCCATCCCGTCAAGCCAGACCTCCCAGCCCAATCCCCAAGCACCGAGGGTCGGGGATTCCCAATCGTCTTCGACAAAACGGATATCGTGCTCATTGGGATCGACACCGAGTTCATAAAGACTCTGGAGATAGATGTCTTGGACATCAGCGGGGGCGGGCTTCAAGATGACCTGGAACTGGTAATAGTGCTGCAACCGGTTGGGGTTTTCCCCGTAACGGCCATCTGTCGGGCGCCGTGAGGGCTGGACATAGGCGGTTTTCCACGGTTCGGGCCCGAGCACCCGTAAAAAAGTGGCCGGATGAAAGGTTCCGGCGCCGACCTCCATATCGTACGGTTGCTGGAGAACACAGCCGTATTGGGACCAAAATTGTTGCAAACGCAAGATAACGTCCTGAAACTGCATGCAGGTCTTCTCCTTAGGACCTAGAATTGTCACCGCCGCCGGCCCTGTCCAGGCGCAGCGGCGCGTCCGTCACGAACTGGTAGAAAAATGCTTCTCCCGCAGGGTATTGCCCCAGAAAACGGCGTCAACTGGTTCCCGATTCCAGCGCCCATGCCTGGATGTCAGGAGCAGACCGCTTGACCGTTTTGCGGACTGCGGGCAGTGGGCAACACGGTTTCAACTGCGGACAAAGCGATTGCCGTCCCATTGAACGCCCAAGTGGTATTGGACATATTGGTCGAGCAGTCGCGCAGTGGCCTGGACCACCTGATCGGCACGCTCGGGAAAAACGGGCCATTGCTCAGGCGGAGCGAGCAGCACCCGCCGCAACAGTTCCCATTGTCCACGCTCCAGTGCCGCCAGCGGACCGGGAGCTCGGCCCTGACAGGCCCCGCAAACGAGGCCGCCGCGTTCCAGGACAAAGGAAGCGTTGCGCCCGGGCTCCAAATCGCAGCCGCAGAGCAGACACTGGTCGAGCTCAGGCTGGTAGCCATGCTCGAAAGCGACCCTGGCCCGGAAAAAAAGCGGCACCACGGGCTCCAAGGCGGGAGTTTCGTCCAGGAGTTGCAATGTCTGCGTCAACAGCGCAAAAATTTCCGGTGCCCCATGCTCTCCCAGTTGCACCGCTTCAACAAATTTGAGGCAGTTGACCGCCATCCCCAAACGCCCGGGGCGTTGCCGCACGCCTGTGAAACGGTCTAAAAGCGCTCCCTCGCAGAGGGTCAAATATTCGCCGCGCTTGCTGCGCTGAAAACGGAACTGGACCTTGCTCACCGCGTCCAGACAGCCGCAGAACCGCCGACGACTGCGCATACCGCCGAAAGCAAATCCCGTGACCACGCCTTTCGAGGGCGACAAGAGGCGTACCCAGCAATCCGCTTCCCGGAACAGCCCAACATGGAGAACCACGACAGGTTCAGTAAATTCTTCTGACATGGCAGTGGCTGACGAAAAAAAGCACGGCAAACAGGCCGTGCTTCACAGTCCAGCAAAAGGCAGGCCTAGGGAAAACGCAGGGTCTTGACCTCACCGGATGAGGCATCCACAGCCACGCTTTCCCCGTTATACATGAGGGAGACCCCTCCGGCGTTGCCCAGGCGGAGTTCAAGGGATTCGTCGAAATGTAGGGCAATGGTCTCTCCGGGGCGCAGATAGACGTCCCGGGTAGACCCGTCGACCTCGGCGCGAAACCAGCACGCCTCGGAAGCGGCGATCTGCAAGACCTTGTCCTCAACTTCTGCGGACGGGGCAGCGGTGTTTTGCCCGCTTTGCTCAGCAGTGTCGACCGAAGTGGCCTCTGGCTCCTCGACCTCGGGGGTCGGCGTCGCTTGGGCCTGGGAAGACGAGGCAGAGGAGGCATTGGTTGCCACAGCCGGCGTTGCATTGGTTTGCCCGTTCGTTGGGGAGGTAGTGCTGTTCACCGGCTGCAGTGACGCATTGGTCGCGTTGCCCGGAGCCCGGACCGGTTCCGAGTCCATCGCTGCCCCGGTCTCGGAAGAAGAGGAGTCACCACCATCTCCCGGCACCGACGGCTTTGGAGCCGAGGCGCTCTCTGATTCCATTTCCAGTCCCTCGGATTCATCCTGACCGAGCGGCGGTTGCGGCTCCGAAATTGGCACCGTGGGAGACGAAAAATAGATATCGTAAATCAACCACCCCCCTCCCAGGAGGATGAAAAAGCTCAGAGAGATCAGACCAACGGCCAAGGCGGAATGACGGCTGGCTTCGGGCTTGGAGATGACCTCCTCGGCTGCGGCATCCCCGGATTCCAGGACCACGCCTTCTTCTTCAAGGCCGTATTGCCGGTCAAAAGACTCAGCCAGTTTGGCCCCGTCCAATCCGAGCAAGGTCGCGTAATTTTTTATAAAGCCGCGGGCGTAAACCGGATGCGGCAGCCCCTCGCTGTCTCCTTTCTCAATGGCCTGGATACAACTGCGGCTGATCTTGGTGCGTTCGACAACATCGGAGAGGGCCAGATTTTGCCGTTCCCGTTCCTGCCGCAGCAGGGCACCTATTTCTTGCAATGTCATAGACTTTTCTCCTCGGCCCGCATCCTTCCTGCCGCTTGTCCAGGTGTCAATTCCCCGCGTCCGGACGACGCCGAAGACAATGCCTGCGCAGGAAAACTAGAGCCGTATATCGACAACCGCCTTGTCCCGCAGCCGTTGGAGGTAGGTTTCCAATTGCTTCTCGAACTTCGGTCCCCGCAAGGTGTCAGCGATGCGGTCCCTGACCGCGGAAAGGGGTTGTACCTGCCCTTTTTGCATGTCCTCAAGATATAAAATGGCTGTCTGCCCCTGAAGGGAAAACGGTTCTGTCATACTCCCCGGGGAGGTTGAGCGCAAGACTTCCTTCCATTGCGGAGCCAGATCCGCCCATTTGACCCAGCCCAGATCGCCCCCCTGTCCGGCAGCTGGCCCTTGGGAGAACTGCTTGGCCGCCTGGGCAAAATCGAGGTCTCCATCAGTGATGCGCTGGCGGAGCTGTTTCGCCTTGTCTACCGACGGCACGGCCAGCAAACGGAGATCGACCTTTTTTTCCTGGGCAAATTGCTCTTGATTGTCCTTGTAGAAGGTCTGAATTTCCTCATTGGTGACCACGACTTTGCGCCGGACCATCGCTCCCACAAGCCTGCGGCGCATGAGATCTTCACGGATATTTTTCTCGAACGAGGACCTGTCCAGCCCCTCGTTGGCCAGCATCTGGTCCAGGCGTTCGTCGTCCCAGCCGCGTTGGGTTTTCATCTCTTCGATCCGATCCTGGACCTCGGCGTCTTCGATCTCCATTTCCAAACGTTCGGCCTCCTGCCGCAGGAGCATATTGTCGACCATAGTCTGCAGGACGCGCTTTTTGATCTCTTCGATCCGATCCTCGGTCAACGATCCGGGCTGTTGGCTTCGGAAACGTTCAACGACCGGGTCGGCCTTTTGGTTGAGTTCAAACAGGGTGATGATTTCTCCGTTGACCACAGCCACGATCCTGTCCACGACCTGTTCGCCGGTAGCGGGAACAGCACTGCAAAAGACCAAAGCCAGCACCAGCACGAGAAGTTTTTTCCGCATAGTTCTCCTCAACACGATTCCTTTTGTATACCACGGCACGCACCCGTCCAGCCGCTTCACCCGGCTACAGGCGGGGAAAAACTTGATTGGGAGGGGAGCGCCAGGGAAAGCTTATTTTGTCTGAGAAGGAAGAAGTCCTTCCAGTTCACGGCTGATTTCCGTGACTGCATCGGCAATACTTTGCTTTTCCGGCAAGCGCAACTCCAATTTGGCCGGGGGTTGCAATCGCGCCCGGTCGCCCTGCTCTCCGACCCAGGCCACCAGTCTGGCCGGATCCACGGCCTGGACCTCTTCAGACCAGGAAACAACCACTCGCTGCGGATACAATTGGACCCGTTCGGCCTGAAGGCGGGCCAAAACCCCTTTGAGTTGCAGCACAGCGGCAAAGGCGAGCAGAGGCTCGGGCAGCACCCCAAAACGGTCCTGGAGTTCCTCCAAAAGCGTCTCGCGCTCCTTCTGCGAACCGGCCGAGGACAGCGCCTTGTAATACCGCAGACGCTCGCCGGTGTCCGGGACAAAGCTCTCGGGAATATGGGCTGCAAACCCGATCTGGAGTTCCGGATCGGTCTGCGGCGGCAAGGCTTCGCCCCGAATTTTGCGGACCTCTTCCTCCAGCATTTCCAGAAACAGGTCCAGACCGACTTTGCTGATCTGTCCTGACTGGCTCTCCCCGAGGAGATTTCCTGCTCCCCGGAGTTGCAGATCGCGCATGGCGACCTGGATTCCCGCCCCCAGATAGTCCGCCTCCAGGATGGCCTGCAACCGCTTCCGGGCGTCAGCCGGGAGGTTGTCCAGAGAGGGAACGACGAAATAGGCGTAGGCCTGGCGCTTGGAGCGACCGACCCGGCCCCGCAGCTGGTACAATTGGCCCAGGCCGAACATGTGGGCCTGGTCGACGATCAAGGTGTTGGCCCGGGGGAAATCGAGACCAGATTCGATGATAGCGGTGCAGACCAGGATATCGAGTTCGCCGTGCCAGAAACGGTGCATGGATTCCTCCAGGCGCCGCTCGGCCATCTGGCCGTGGGCCATGCCCACTCGGGCCTCAGGCACGAGATGCTGGACCATGTCCCGCACCTCAGCCAACCCCCGGACCCGGTTGTGAACAAAAAAGACCTGCCCGCCACGATCCACTTCGCGCTGCAGGATCTCTTGCAATCGGCCGGGTTCGCGTTCGATCAGCGAACTCTCCACGGCCTTGCGTTCCGGCGGCGGCGTTTCGATGACGCTGAGACTGCGCACTCCAGACAGGGAGAGCTGGAGGGTGCGGGGGATGGGCGTGGCGGTCAGGGTCAAAACATCCAGAGTCTTCCGGATTTCCTTGAGCTTTTCCTTGTGCTTGACCCCGAAACGCTGCTCCTCGTCGAGGATGAGCAGACTTTGCTGCGGCAGCCGCACATCCTGGGACAAAAGCCGGTGCGTGCCGATCAGGATGTCGATTTCTCCCCGGCCCGCTGCTTCCAGGGTCTTACGCTGCTGGGCCTTGGGCACAAAACGGCTCAAGAGTCCAACCCGGACCTCGAAGGGCTCCATGCGCTGACGGAAATTCTGATAGTGCTGCTCGGCCAGAACCGTTGTCGGGCAGAGCAAAGCGACCTGCTTGCTGTCGGCCACGGCCCGAAACGCCGCCCGCATGGCAATCTCGGTCTTGCCGAACCCGACGTCGCCGCAGACCAACCGATCCATGGGCTCGGGACTGTCCATATCCTCGAGCACGTCGCTGATCACTTTTTCCTGGTCCGGGGTCTCGGCAAAGCCGAAAGACGCCTCGAATTCGCGGTACAACTCATCGGCCGCGGAATAGGCAAATCCTTTGGCAACCCGCCTGTAGGCGTACATGCGGACCAGTTCGTGGGCGATCTGCTCAATGGCCTTGCGCACGCGTTTGGTGGTCTTCTGCCACGAGGTCCCGCCCAGCCGGTCGAGCGCCGGTGCGGCCCCCTCTCCCCCCTGGTACCGCTGGACCAGATTGAGCCGGTCGGCAGGGACATACAATTTGTCGCTGTCAGCGTATTCCAGGACCAGATAGTCCTGCCCCGCCTGGTCGGCTTGCAGCCGCTGCAAGCCTCCGAACCGGGACAAGCCGTAATCGCGGTGCACGAGCAACTCGCCGGTCTGCAGGTCGTCAAAACTGGATAAGCCCTTAAAATCACGAGCTGTCTGTTTCTGGGCCACCGCCCGTTCCTGGCGCGGTTGCAGGACCTCCTCTCCCAGGACAAGCATATCCCGCCAAGGCAGCTCCATGCCGCCATCAAACGGCATCACCAGGGCGTAGAGTCCTTTCTGGTCGGGGACAAAGGAGGTCTGGAACTGAACACCCTCTTTTTCGATCAGGGAGAGAAATTTGCGCTGGGCGTTGACGGAATCGAACAACAAGATGGTCTGGTGGGTCGTCCGGCGCCAGGTCTTGAGCGACTCGCACAGGGTGTGCCAGGGCCGCCGCTTCTGGTCCGGCCGCCAAAACAGGTCCTCAAACCGGGTGTACCGTTTCTCCGGCAGGGCGACCGCACTGTCTCCCGGCTCCACGGGCAGAGTCTCAAAGAGGATCTGCGTCCCTTCCAACCAGGCCTGCCGGGCGTTGTGCGGTGTACGGACCACCAATTCACTGGGGATTTCCGCCTGCTCCCCATTGGCGAAAACCTGCTGCACGGTCTGCCAGCGGCCCGCCTCTTCCTCCAGATAGGAACGCAAGGTATCCGCTTCACAGAGCATAAAAACGGGATCACTGGGCAACCAGTCCTCTAAAAGGACCGGGCGTTGGTAATACAGACCGGGCCAGAATCCGGCCTCACCGTCCTCGAGATGCTGTTCCAGACGGGCTTTGACCTGCTTGTCCAATGCGCCGGTAGTCCAGAGATGGTGCCATTTGTCCCGGATGCGATCGCGCTCATGCCCCCCGCCCAATGCCGGAGCCGCAGGCATGACGGTGACTTCAGTCATCGACTGTTTTGAGCGCTGACTCAGCGGTTCGAAAAGACGGATTCCCTCCAGCGTGTCGCCGAAAAATTCTAGGCGCACCGGGGATTCGTATCCCGGAGTATAGATGTCCAGGATATCTCCGCGCACGGCGAACTCGCCGAAGCGGGTGACCATGCCGACCCGGTCATACCCCCAGGCCACCAACTGGGTGGCGATGTCCTCGATCTCGATGTCCTCGTTAAGCACCAGGTACAAATAGGCCTGGTCCACAAGCTCGCTGGGCGGCCAATAGGGCAAAAAGTTGTCCGCCGTCAGCGCCAGACCGCACGGCTGACTCCCCAATTTCAAACGCGACAAGGCGGCCCAGCGCGCTCCCCATTGCTCTGTGCGGGTCGAACCGGGGCGAAACGCGTCCAGCTTGACCCACGGCCGCTCCCACAACACCCCCTCCTGCTCGGATTGGCCGGAAAAAAGGGTGACCAGACTCCAGAACCGGTCCAGTTCTTTCTGGCCGGGAAACACGGCGACCACGTTCCGGCCTTTGGCCAGCATCCCCTGCGCCACACAGGCCTGGGAGCCGATACCGCTTTTTCCGACCTGCAGGGCCCGTTTATCACTAGCTAAAAAAGATTGGATTTCCTTTGGAATACGCACGTATTTTTCCTCTGGGCAACGTAGCACCGCACCACTTGGTTATGAAAACTGGTCCCCAACTGACTCAGGTATGGGCAGGCCCACAACAATCACTTGCCCCGGGGCCTCATAGTCTGGAGGGCAGGCATTGTATTCAGCCGGCCCTAAAACCGGGAGCCGAAAGCTCGGTGCTTTCCCCAACACCGAAAGCCGCCCCTTCAATACGACGGGGCGGCTTTCCAAGACGTCCGGCGCTCAATGCGTGATTTCCTGGCCCCTGTTGCAAACAGGCTTGAAGCCCTGACGGTCCATAAGCCGGGTCGGCAGCGCGGTCAAATAGCGCGCTGGACGTGCCCGAATACAGGAAACATGTGGGGCCGCGGACCGCTGGAGTCAATCCCCTGGAACACAAATCCCACGAGAAAACCGGCCCCGGAATCCATTGTGAAATTACAGACTGACGGGTCAGTCACCATTTTCTTGGAATCGCCCAGTCCCCGTCGCGGTTGCCCCCGGCCTCTCTGAGGCGACTGATCGAAAAAAAACAGGCGCTTGCCGGCTTTTGCCACGGTCTGAACCCCAATTGGTCCCGGACTTGCAAAATAGGCAACCTTATACCATACTCTCAATTACCGAGCCAAACGGAACCATATCAAGGAGGGATACCAATCTATGGCCCGATTTGCGCCTTATTTTGATGGCCTGGCCTTGGAAGAACAAATCAAGACCTTGGGCAACGACGAATTGCTCGACTTTTGGGAAGAAGCCCATGTCATCGACTCCGCCGTACAGGAGCAAGAACCCGCTTCTATTCCTCCGTCCATGCAATATGAACGAGCCATTCTCCAAGAACTCCAACTTCGGAGTTGCCAGGGAAGCTTGAGCAAGCAAGCGCCAGCGGCAAACTGACACGGATGCAAAGCCCCGCCTTTCGGCGGGGCTTTTTTTTGAGCATCTCTTCACGGGGCAAGACCACGTCCACGAGAACCGGCATAGGTTTCCACTCCTCTCGGTATTGCCTTGCCCGATTCGTCCCGCCTCCCCCACGTGCCCCTTCTGGGTGCCGATAAACCTGTGGACAATGCCTTTTATGTTTGGATTGTCCTGCGGCCCTGGTAGCGAACGGCCGCTGTCGCCAACAGCCCGCACACCAGTTCGCAGACACAAAAAAACCAACAACACAGGCACTTAGTCTAAAAGGTGTCTGTTTTTTTGCCGTTTTGCTGCCAGTGGAGAATCTTCAGCGGACTACGAAGCGCTCTGGCGTCCGATACAAAAATAGGCAAAACCGCTTTGGCCGAGCAGTTCCGGGGGATACAGATTCCGTCCGTCGAACAGCACCGGAGCGGTCAACTTGGCTTTGATACCCTCGAAATCAGGATTGCGGAACTGATTCCATTCTGTGACCACTGCCAAGGCCTGCGCGTCGTCGAGGACCGCGTACTGGTCGTCGACCACCTCCACCAGATCGTTGTCCGCAAGCAATTCCTTGGCCTTCTCTCCGGCCACCGGATCAAAGGCGCGGATGCGCATCCCCTGCTCCGTGAGTTCCCGGATGACTTCGAGTGAAGAGGCCTCGCGCATATCGTCGGTATTGGCCTTGAAAGCCAGGCCCCACAAAGCCAGGGTCTTGCCGGCGACTCCACCTTGTGGATCGAAATAGCTGAGGATTTTCCTGGCCAACACCTGCTTTTGGCGATCGTTGACCTCATCCACGGCTTCAAGCAGTTGCGGCGTATAGGCGCTTTCCTTGGCGGTGTTGATCAACGCTTTGACGTCTTTGGGGAAACAGGACCCGCCGTAGCCGACCCCGGGGTAGATAAACTGGTAGCCGATACGGTGGTCGGCCCCAATGCCCATGCGCACCTCACGGACGTCTGCGCCGACTTCTTCACAGATATTGGCCACTTCGTTGATAAACGAAATCTTGGTCGCCAGCATGCAGTTCGCGGCGTATTTGGTCATCTCCGCGCTACGCACGCTCATAACCATCATCTTGTCCCGGCTCCGGGCGAACGGGCCGTACAACGCCTTGAGCAGTTCGGCGGTGCGGACGTTGTCCGTTCCGACCACGACGCGGTCGGGCTTCATGAAGTCGTTGACTGCCCCGCCTTCCTTCAAAAATTCCGGGTTGGAAACCACGTCGAATTCGTGATCGACGCCACGCTGGTCCAATGCCTCCTGGATGAGCTGCCGGACCGTGTCCGCTGTGCCCACCGGGACTGTGGATTTGTTGACCACGATCTTGTAGCCGTCCATGAGCTGGCCGACTTCCCGGGCCACCTGGTGCACGAAGCCCAAATCGCAGGAGCCGTCCTCGCGGGGCGGCGTGCCGACGCAATTAAAGACGAACAGCGCGTCCTGAAGCCCTTCAGACAGTTCGGTGGTAAACTGCAACCGCCCTTCAGCCGTCCCCCGGGTGACCATCTCTTCCAGACCGGGTTCGTAGATATGCACCTGCCCCTGGCGCAGGTTGGAGACGACCTCGGCGTTGATATCCACGCAGGTCACATGGTTGCCCATCTCGGCGAAACAGGCCGCGGTAACCAACCCGACATACCCTGTTCCGACAATACATATATTCATATCCGCTCCTTGAAAGAAAAATACAAAAAGAGGACCGCTTTCCCCTGGCGGAAAAGCGGCCCCAGGCCGAGCAAACTGTACTGGCGAACAATCAGGCCGTCAATCGACGCTTTGGTGACGCCAGACCCTATTCCAGATCATGGGTGTGCCAGCCCCCGGAACCGGAGCGAAAATCCTTGATCGGAAGGTTCGGTTGATTGATTTCGAGAATCTCTCCGGTACTCGACTGGACAAAAACCTTCGTCCCCTTTTCTTTCCCCAGGTGGAGATTCGGCGTGATACTCATGCCTTTGCCCAGGCTCTTGATAAACCCAATATATGGCTCATTGGGATCCTGATCACCAAAGACATTTTCAACCCAAGAAGTCCCTGTCAAATAATACAGGGCATAAAGATTACTTCTTCCTTCCGCCTGGCAGACATCATCATTCGGCAAATACGACGAATAGGTCACAACTCCACCGAGAAGCGTGGGCTGACCAATGACTCGCTCCCCATCACCGGTCAATGTGCGCTTCCATCCATCCACATTGCTCGTATTTGTAATATGGTCAACGAGTTCGTAAAACGTGTCGGTGGCCCCATTGTTTGGCAGGCAGTTTGTAGAACCATCAACGCACAATAAATCTGAAGACCCATTTTCAACACGTATATCAGTCACATCCACAAGTCCTGAATCTGTAATAGTGCTAAAATTATAAGCAGGACCTGTTGTTTGCTTTGGCTCTATGATGCCGTAAAACGCATTTGTATCGGTATCTGTTTTATCAGCTACATTCCAGAACTTTCCTGTTCCGAAATAGACCCAGACGTTCTCGCCATAAAAACCAATATTTGGAGCCCCTGTTATTGGACTGTCCACATGGATTTTTTCTTTATCTTCCCATTTACCGGGGTCTGGCTCATCTTCAATTTTCAATTGCCAAAGGCCGCCGCTCCAATCCCCTTTTTTCTCTTCGACAGTCCCGAAATACAAAATATCGGTAAAAAAGTCGAAATCATAGTCCAGAGCGACAAAATCGGTCCCGACGGCCCCCCCTTGGGACGTAACCTTGATAAAGCCAGCCTCTGTGGGGCTGGGATCACAACTGGAGCATCCGGGCAATTGCCAGGAAAAATCGGAATCCGGTCCGCCGTTGTTATCCACGATTTCTAACAGGGGAATCACGACAACACGGGCACTTTCTTCACTCGTCCCCTCCAGGCTATCCGGTCCGGTTCCCAGAATGAGATACCACTGCAGACCAGAACCACTTTTCACCGGTACCACCGTCGGGGTGGTAATGGAGTAGCCCATTTCCAGGCTGTCGTCTCCATCGTAGGTGATTTCACCTAAAAATGTCGGGGCTTTTTCCGGGTTAGTGATATCAAAAATACAATACGAAGACCCGAAAAAACGGTCCTGGTCGAATTCGGTCGGTGTGCCCGCCCCGCCAAAGCGCATACCACTGACAAGGATCGTTCCCCATCCGCCGGGGTGATCGGCGTCAATGGGATCGCCGTTTTCATCAAAGAAAATCTTGACGTCGAAGACCCGTGGCCGGAGGTCGACCATATATTCATGATTGCTGTCGTCTTTCGTCAGACATTCGAGATGGGGCAGCAAATTGTACGGTACGTAGGACCACATCTCAGCACCAAGATCAGCCGCAGCGCCGGACTGGGAATAGGAATCGGTCCCGGGATTGTGGGATTTATAAAAGGTCTTGTCGTTGGAGGAGTAAAATCCGCTGTTCACGGCATGAAGCATGCCGTCGTTGCCGCCAAAATAGACCATATAACGACGGTCGCGGTACTTTCCGTAAAACTCGGAATAGGACCGATCCCCCCAGTAAAAATCATAATTTTCCATGGGCGGACCGACCACGGTGGGCGAGGAATGGACCACATCGCCGAGACGCCATGTCCCAAGATCGTCCGCCACCCCGTCGTTGTTGGTATCGAACCAGAACTCTCTGCTTTTCAAACCGTCCTGGTCCAGTCCGCGAACCCAATTGATAGTCGCATTGCTGCAATAATCCACATCAAGGTCAGTCGTGAAAGGCTGGTACTCTCCGTCATCGACAACACCATCGGTATCTGCGTCGACCCAGGTCATCATATACCGCCGCTCATTGTCGGTTGTACTGTCGACAGTATACTCCGTTCGCTGATTCACAGCATCAAAGAGCGTTCCGCCCCGATTGAGCCAATCCATGGCCGACCACAAGAACTCCACTTCGTTGATGTCTTTGGCCGTGCCGTTGCAGATGCCGTTAAGCACTTTGCCGTCGGAGCACGCCCTGGTCTTTTCAGCATTGGGATCGTAGTACAAAATAACGGACGAGTCCCCGTCATCAAGACCGAATTCAACCGACCCGTCGTCCTCGTAGAGATTGCCGTAATCATCCACAAGGAGCGAATGGACATCACCCACCCAGGAGACCTGGTTGCCTTCCTCGTCGATCAGGTTCGGCCAGAACACCGCCTGGAAGATAGCCCCTCCTCCCTTACGGGACGTTGAAATAACGGAAGCAGCGGAGCCGGAGGACAATCGGTTCAAAATCGAGGAAAAGGCCTGGATCAAGGCCCCTTCCAACTCCTCCCCGGTTTCGGCGCGGAAAAAATGATCCGGCTCGCCGTCGCCGTCCCGATCGAATTCGGAGGTCCCATTGCTCGAGGCCGTGGGCTGGCCACCGCCGTCCAGGTCCACAAAGCCACCGTTCACGGCTGCGTCGCGCAACAGGTCTTCCCCGCCGCCGAATATGGAAATGGTATACAAATCCACGGTCTGATTGCCCGCCAGATCCGAGCGCAAGTCCGTGGTGTGCGCCCACAGGGCCACGTCGTCGAGGTAATCGGTGCCGCTGGAGAGATAGTCGCCCGGATCATTGTTATCGCTGTCATAGTCATGCAAATTCTCAGCGATTTGCTCATCCATGGTCGACTCGCCATCGCTGATGAGGATGACGTTTTGTTGGGAGCAATAGATGTCCTGCGCCTCGGAGGGGAAATAAAACGGATCGTCCTCAGGGCTCAGGCTGTAACTATCGTCGCCTTCATAGTATGGTCCGGTGCTTGCGGTGGCGGTGTCAGACTGTTGCACATACCCCACCACAGTGCGTAACGATTCGGCAAGTGGCGTCCATGTGCTCGGATATATCCCATTGATCGCTTCTTTTATTGCCGTGGCGTTGGCCCCTATGGGTTCTAGCATATGCGCCCCGTCCTTGGTGTCCCCGGTACGGTCAAAAACAAATAAGGACAAACGCATGCGGTCGTTAATATTATCCAGCACACCTTTTGGTGCCTGTGCCTGGTGTACCTGCAGATGCTCGTACGTGGCAATATGACCATCATTGGACCAGTCATCTCCTGATGAGGTAGCGCTGTATACATACCAATCGGTATGGATGCCGCTAACCGGCAAACTGAAAACGATCTCTTCCGTGTGGGGCGTCATATGCCGGTTTTGCCCATTCAAATCGAGGCGTGTTTCGCTATCGTCGAAAACCTTGAAACGGCCCCTATCGGAGGAATCCGAAATCTGAACCTCGAGGGTATTTGTGGTGGAATTGTATTTCCCCCCGGTCATGACATGCCTGGCAATATCGATCCGGTGCATGGACACCCAATTCAAAAAGTTCCCACTCCAGGGGCCATTTTGGGTGTCCACGGAAAAATACCCTTCCGTGGAATTGTAACTGTAATACTCGTACGGATCAAAATAGCCCGTATACGCTTGGGTCGCGTTGAATCCGGACCGAGCCGCAAAGCTAGTGGTTGAACTGTAATCAAACCAGGCCAATTCTTCCTGGTACGCAAACTCATGCATAGAACCCGAATTATCCAGAATAATATGCGTCGAGGGCATGACCCCGGAGGCAATGAACGGAGGGTTGGCTTCGTAATTGGAACACAGCAATTCTGGATCGCCATTGTCGCTAAAAGCAACCGAGGCGAAACCTAAAATCATAGCCCACAATGCAAAGACTATTGTCCACCGCGATGCTTTAAAAACGATCGAGGGCAATGACATAACCATCTCCTTATCCATCCACCAGTTACCAACAGATGAGATGTAGCTGGACAACTTCTCGTATTCTCTCTTCGCCACGTTGAATAACGCGACATTTGACCTGGACATCTACACCGTGCAGTTCCTTACTCAGCTTGATCGCATCTCCGGTACACCCAAGAATACGGACAGCATCGCTTACCGGCAATTGGACATCTCCCTGCTCAATATACCAGTCACCCTCCTTGACCAACTCCCAGGAGCCTTGGCACGGAGAAGACGTCCCATTTTCATCGTCCAAAGCCCCTGCAGGAAGGGCTAAAAAAACAAGGACAACTAGAAAGGCAAACACTCTTCCGAACTGCTGGAACGTTACATTCATATTCGGCTCCTGTAGCAAACTCACATCCCCCCGAAGGCGAAGCGGTAGATCTCGGCCATCCGCTGACGGGCGTTGCTGTCTGGTGCTGTACTGTTCGTTTGGATGGAATAGATCAGGGCCAAAGCCCCTCCAGAACCGGCGCCTTTGCCGATCCCTTCGTAACCAGCAGCGATAATTATCGAATTCCCTTCTTGCTGCTGCGTCCCCTGGAAGCGAACCCGGCTTCGGGCCCGCAAGGTATCTTCGGCGTCGCTGAGCAAGACGGTTCCATTGCCCCAAAAAAGCGTGTCGCCGGGATTTTCGACATTAAATGTCTCCCCGTCGATAACGATGGGGAACGTGGCGTTGGCATCCCCGCCACGGGTATCTCCGGCGTGGGCGATGACCTCGCGGGTGACATCCAGCCCCGCTTCTCCCCAATTGTGAGCGATATTTTTCAACCGCAGATTACGTGACAAAAAGAGATCGACCTTCGTGTCCTGGCCAAACCCAGCTATGAGGATACTCAAAACAGCCAGAACGATCAGCGACAGGACGAGCACAGCCCCAGATTCAGATCGAGACCGGGTCCGGGTCCAACACGACGTGGACAACACGCGCTCGCACACGCCAGATGCTCCAAAAAACGGGCTCTTACGGTACTTCCACATACGCGACAAAGATTTCATTGCCCCACCACCAAGCGTTCCATTGCAACCCGGTGCTCCCCGTATTGCGTCCATGTCGTTTCACAGTGAACCTGCCATGTCGAAAGATTCGCGCTCCCGAAGGGAGCAGACCCTTCAATCACCTCCCAAAACGTTGTGAAGGTGAGGTTGGCGAATGTATACTGTACGGTTCCGTTGGTGCTGGAACGGCTCGCATCCCAGCCGGCAACCTCTGTGGCATTCGCCTCGAGAACAGACTGGGTCAGTTCCGTCGCTTTGGTCAGTCCGCCACTCAACGCACGCCCCTGAATGTGCTGATTTTGCGCCAGGGCCCAGGCCATAATACCTACGGACAGAATCACGATGGCGACCAACACCTCTAACAATGTAAACCCGGCGCCACGATCTAGTCTTCTAACTGACTGCGAATCCATATGGTTTTCCTGGCTAAATCTCTATGATACTGGTCATTGAATGGCCCAACCGTCGCATCCCCCATATCGTAGGTCTTGGTGTCGGTATACCCTGGATCCTTTCGTGACGAACGACTTAGAAGAAAAACACGAACAGCTTGTATATCTTCTAAATCGGTAGGACTCGATTCCCATGACTGCCCATCAGTGCTATACTCAAACTGAATTCTTTCCACATGCTCTGTGGCATTCCATGCAGTACTGTTGTATGCATAATTTCGAAATTGCAAAACGCTATTTTCCAGAAAAACTTTTACAGGGCCAACCATATATATACTTACAGTCCCATTTTTAGCTATGGTATCCAAGCTCCTATCCACAGAAAAAGGCTCTGATGAGCCACCGACTTCATAAAAAACGTTTCCTGCTATATCCGGATAGAAGGAAATATAATTTTTAAAATTTGCATTTTCGTCTACAGAAGGACCCTTTTCATTTTCCACATTTATTTGGGTCGAGGAAGGCATATCTTCAATTTCACCCACCTTTTGGAATCCATAGCTTACGACAACGGAGTCTGATCCTGCTGATGCATTGGAATCGACGATCGTACTGATAGCATTCTCAATAACAACAGAGTCCCCAACATCATCCTCACCCTGTAAACTATCTCCGTCCGCAAAAGAATCAGCGCACCCAAACCCCGCATGAGAAAACAAAAAATCCAATCTATCGATAGCGATGCGACTATTAAGCTGTAAATCCAATATGCCTTGCTCTACAGTATTTATCCCGGACTGCCTTGAAAAAACATCATAAACCGAAACCATAATAATCACGACACAAAACATAGAAACCAGCATCTCAATAAGAGAAAAACCTTTTTCGCTCATGAGCTAATCCATCACTTTAATATTTCCGGCAGCGCTTATGCGCATTCTAACCGAGTCATTTTTATTATTTTTAACATCAAAAACGAAACTTTTTGCTCTTCCATTTTTATTCTTAACTACCCCTAAAGGGGTAAAATTAAATTCCTCATTCTCACTACTTACAACAGCTGAGACGCCTCGTGGAAATTTTTTTGAAAACAATAACACATTGCCATCGCTGTTAGTAGCATTATAACCATTCTGGGACAAAGAAAAGGTGATGGTCGAATACCGCTTCAAGGCCTCAAGGCGAGCCTGCATGAGGTGGGAACGAGTGGAGCGTACAGCTGAACGGAGTTCAGCACCCTGACTCGAAATCATCGCAAATCCTATACCCGAGATAACAGCAATTATCCCTACAACAACAAGGACCTCTAAAAGAGTGAGCCCATGCTGGCCAGAGGCCTTTCCGCTACTTTGATCCAAACATGGCATTCGGCATTCCTCGGCAAAATATCTGCAAATAACGACCTCAGACTTCGCGCAACGTGAACATTTTCAAACCATCAAAACAAAACTTCATTAAAGTACAATACTTACATGACCTGTCACGTTGTACTTGGTCAAGTTTTTTTCTCAAATCTATTTTCCATACAATTCCGGCAAGTTGAACAACGACCACCAAACTTGCCACAAAAAAACAAACAGGCCTGGACAGATAGCTCGTGAACCTTTTCCCAAGCCTTGACTTTACAGCTAAGTCCAATCAAGAATTTCAAATTTAAGGAGAAAAAAATGCCCAAACTCGTTGTCAACGTCGATCATATAGCCACCCTGCGCCAGGCCCGTCTCGGTATCGAACCGGACCCGGTTACAGCCGCCCATATGGCCGAACTCGCCGGGGCAGAGGGAATCATCGTCCATTTGCGCGAAGACCGGCGGCATATCCAGGACCGCGATGTGGCTCTGTTGTCCCAGACGGTCAAGACCAATCTCCATCTGGAGATGGCCGCGACCCCGGAAATGCAGAAGATCGCCCTGAATACCGCCCCGCACATGGTCTGCCTGGTCCCGGAAAAGCGCCAGGAACTTACCACTGAAGGCGGTCTCGATCTCCGGGGGCGGGAGACCGAATTGCGGGACTACCTGGCCCCCATCCACGAACGCGAGATCCTCTCCAGCCTTTTTATCGACGCCGAACCCGAACAAATTAAGGCCGCCGCTGCGATCCAGGCGCCCTATGTCGAAATCCACACCGGGCATTTTGCCGACGCCACGAGCAGGACCGCGCAACAGCAGGAATTGACCCGGCTGCTCGAAGGCATCCGCCAAGCCCAGGATCTCGGCTTGAAAGTCAATCTGGGCCACGGCCTGAATTACACGAATATTTATGGGTTTGCCACTGTCCCGGGAATTCACGAATTTTCCATAGGGCACAGCATCATCGCCCGGGCGGCATTGAGCGGATTGGACCGGGCAGTCCGGGATATGGTCTCCATTATCAAGACCTTTGCCCCTTAAGCGGTACAATGGTCACTCCCAAAGCAGACCGCCCAAAAACCTCAAAGGCTGCGGCATAACGATACAATTCCCGGTAACCCTGAAATCCCTTTGGATTGCGTTTGGCCAGAAGGATCGGTATCGAACCGGTTGCACCTCAAACCATCCCGATTCCTGACAAAAAACGGTCCCGAGAGGGAGACCACGACCGGGAACCTTTCCCAGCGCGCTATTCCTGCTGCGAAGGTATATTCCCAGACGTGAGCGTCCGAGGGTTTTGCCCCTTGCTCCTGCCGGGGCTCTGTATCAGCAATTTGCTGCACCATTCGCTAGCTGCCAAGGACACGTCATGATCGTCGGGTTAGGAATTGATATTGTCGAAACCGACCGCATCGCCCGCATCTGGAATCGGTTCGGTGACCATTTCACCCGAAAGATCCTCACCGAAAAAGAGCGACACGCCCTGGACACGCCGTCTGTTCCGGCGCTCGCCGCCCGTTTCGCGGCCAAAGAGGCCGGCGTCAAGGCCCTCGGGACAGGATTCAGTCACGGCATCACACCGAAGTGCCTGGAAATTCTTTCCGACGCGCACGGAAAGCCCCAGATAGCCTTTTTCGGTCCGGCCCGTATTCAGGCCGACGTCCTCGGTGTGGTCTCCTGCCATGTCAGCATGACGCATGGCCGCGACAACGCTGTGGCTGTGGTGGTTTTAGAAACGAAGACATCGCCGTAACCCCGATTGTGTTCGACATGCCGTGATTCTGACGGTGCGATGGCTCAAACCCCTCTGTTCCGGAACTGCTCCAGCGGTCAGACAAGGAGTCTTTGACTATGTACATTCCCCTGCCAACGCCGGACGAAATGGCCCTTTGGGACCGAACCAGCATCGACACTTACGGCATTGACGCCAAAATGCTCATGGAAAACGCGAGCCGCGAGGCTCTGCATGTCCTGCTCGAGGAATTCGGATCCTTACAGGGGAAATCCGCTGTGGTCTTTGCCGGTTCCGGGAACAATGCCGGCGACGCTTTTGCCCTGGCCCGGCATATGACCGACATGGGCGCGAAGGTGATGGTCCTGCACAAAAAGGCGCAACAGGAATACACCCGGGAAACCGCCTACCACCTCCAGTTGGCCTTGAATACCGAGGTTCCCCTGGTGCGGTTGCCGGAATACAACCTCGATTTCTTGACCCATCCCGACATCGTGGTCGACGGCCTGCTCGGCACTGGGTTCCGGGGCCTGCTCAACAAGCAATACAAAGACTGGATCAACCATATCAATCGCATGGGGAAAAACAGCTTTGTCTTTGCCCTGGACATCCCCTCCGGGATCAATGGCTGGACCGGCCTGCCGAGCCCGACCGCGGTCAAAGCCGACGCCACCGCCACATTTGCCTTTGCCAAAGTCGGCTTATTCATGGCTGAAAGCCGCCCCTATGTCGGCAACCTCCATGTCCGCTCCATCGGCTTGCCCGCCCGGGTTTCAGAAGACGCCCCGCCCAGTCATTTCGGCCTCGACCAGCACATTCTCTCCTTGTACCCCGCTCCGCAGGACGACCTGCACAAGGGAACGGCCGGACATGTTCTCATCGTCGGCGGCTCTGAAGGACTGACCGGCGCCCCCCATCTGGCCGCCCTCGGCGCCCTTCGCGGTGGCGCAGGTTTGGTGACCATCGCTATTCCGGGGGCGCTGGCTTCCGAAGTCAAAAACGGCGCAGCGGACATCATGACCCTGCCCCTTGGTGAGGGAGGCAAATGGAGCGGATCCCTCATTGAGGCTTTGAGTCCCCATTTCGAGCGCTTTGACAGCGTGGTCATCGGCCCGGGGCTGGGCCGCGACACTGGGAGCCGGAATTTCCTCCGTGCCTACCTCCAGAGCGAACACCCCCCGACGGTCATCGATGCCGACGCGCTGTATTGGCTGGCCGAGGATCCACAATGTGTCCAACATCTGGATCAGGAATGCATCCTGACGCCCCACCCCGGGGAAATGGCACGGCTGTGCCGGAAATCCAACAATGAAGTCCAGCAAAACCGACCAGCTATCCTGCGCCAGGCCGTGCAGGATTTCCAGTGCACTATGGTCTTCAAAGGGGCCAATACATTGATCACTGCGCCCAACCGGCCCATGTACGTCTCCCCCATCGCCTGCGCCAACCTGGCCATCGGCGGCGCTGGCGACATCCTGGCCGGTCTGATAGGCAGCTTACGCAACAGCTCCCTTTCCCCCTTGCAGGCCACCTGCCTCGGCGTGTATTGGCATGGTTTCGCCGGCGAACTCCTCCGGGAGAGATACCCCTACAGAGGCAACCGAGCCACGGAGTTGGCCGACATCCTGCCCCTCGTTTTTAAGGAGACACACGATGCCCACAGTTGCTGACATCATGACCACGAACGTGATCACTGTTCAAAAAGATACCCCCATTGGCGAAGCCGCTAAAAAATTGCTCGAAAACCATATCAACGGCGTGCCCGTCGTTGACGATGAAGGTCGACTGGTGGGGATTTTGTGCCAAAGCGACTTGATCACGCAGCAGAAAAACTTCCCCCTGCCAACGGTATTCACCATACTCGACGGGTTTATCCCCTTGAGTTCCATGGGCCAGATGGAAAAGCAGGTCCAAAAAATAGCCGCCACCACCGTCGAGCAGGCCATGACGCCCGATCCGATCACGGTCACGGCTGATACGGATCTCAATCAGGCCGCCTCCCTGATGGTCGACAAAAATTTCCACACCCTGCCCGTGGTCGACGGCGAAACCCTCGTCGGCGTCCTCGGCAAGGAAGACGTTTTGAAGACCTTGCTGTAACCGGCGATGAGTACGGAAATATGCTTTCCCCTGGCCAACGAAGAGGAAACGCAACGCCTGGGACAATGCTTGGCCGCCTGCCATGAGGCGTGGCAGGCGTGTATCCTGCTTCTCGACGGGGAACTCGGCGCAGGCAAAACCACCCTGGTCCGAGCCCTGGTCCGAGCCTTGCCTGGCGGCGGGGGGGCTGAGGTCAGCAGTCCGAGCTTCAATATCTGCAACATCTACCCCACACAGCCGCAAATCGCCCATTTTGATCTCTATCGTCTCGAGGACACCGGGCCCGACGAAAGCCTGTTCGAATGGATCGAGCACCCCGGCACGACCGTGATTGTGGAATGGGCTCGCTTTGTGCCCAGGCAAGACCTTCCTCCTGACGTCGTGACCCTTCATATTGAGCATACAAATTCGGGCCGGGCGGTCCGTATGACCCTGACAGGGCGCGCCGACGACAATCAGGAAGCGCTTTGCTCCGCCCTCGCCGCCTTCAACCCCGGTCCCTGCCCCCAATAGTCCGCGCCTGCCTCGCTTATCCGGGCGGTTTGACACCGCCGCAGCGCTACCGAAGAGAGTGAAAAGGAGTCCAATACAATGCGTATCAAGGTCCAGAAATTCGGAGGAACGTCCGTAGCCGATCTGCAATGCATGCAGCAGGTTCTCAACAAAGTCCGCGCCGCGCTCGACGACGGGTACAAAGTCCTTGTCGTGCTCTCGGCTATGGCCGGACAAACCGACTACCTGCTCTCCCTGGCCAACAGATGGTCCTCGACCCCGGATCCCGCCGAATTGGACTCGATGGTCACCACCGGTGAGCAGGTTTCAGTGGCGCTGTTCTCTATGCTCCTGCAAGATCAGGGCATCAAGGCCCGCTCGTTGCTCGGCTTCCAGATCCCCATGCGCACGGACAGCAATTTCGGACGCGCCAGGATTTTGGATATCGATTCCCCACGCTTGCAGGCCATGCTCGAGCAGTACGACGTCCTGGCTATCGCTGGATTCCAGGGCTGCGACTGCGAAGACCGACTGACCACCCTGGGCCGGGGCGGCTCAGACACCAGCGCCGTGGCCATGGCGGCGGCGACAAACGCAGAAGTCTGCGAAATTTATACAGATGTCGATGGCGTCTATACCACGGATCCCAATGTTTGCTCCCAGGCCCGCAAACTGGATAAAATCGCTTATGACGAAATGCTGGAAATGGCCAGCATGGGAGCCAAGGTACTGCAAATCCGGTCGGTGGAATTCGCCAAGAAATTCAATGTCCCGGTCCATGTCCGCTCGACTTTTACCGACGTCCCGGGGACACTGCTCGTTCAGGAGGACAACAGCATGGAATCAGCACTCGTATCCGGAATCGCTTACGATAAAGACCAAGCCCTTATCACCCTGGCCAACGTCTATGACGAACCCGGGATCTCGGCCACTATTTTCGAACCCCTGGCCATTGCCGGCGTGGTTGTAGACATGATTGTCCAGAATCCCAGCCGTGAGGGCCGCACAGACATGACCTTCACCGTCCCCAAGGGCGACCTCGAGCAAACACTTCAGATCATAGATAATATTAAAGACCAGATCGGCGCCAAGGCTGTCTTCCACAATCCCAAGGTCAGCAAGGTCTCGGTCATCGGCATGGGGATGCGCAACCACTCCGGCATCGCGTCCATCGCCTTCAAAGCCCTGCGCATGGAAAACATCAATATCATGCTCATCAGCACCTCGGAAATCAAAATCTCCTGTCTGGTGGACGAAAAATACACCGAACTGACCGTGCGCACCCTGCACGAAGCCTTTGGACTGGACCAGAAACCCCAACCCGCCTGCGAGGAACCGGGGCAATCGCAATGAACAGAATAGAGATCTACGACACGACATTGCGCGACGGCACCCAATCCGAAGATGTCAATCTTTCGGCTGAAGACAAATTGCGCATCACCCAGCGACTGGACGACCTCGGTGTGACGTACATCGAGGGCGGCTGGCCGGCCTCGAACCCAACAGACAGACGGTATTTCGAGGAAATCGGCAATTACACCCTGAAACACGCCCGGGTCAGCGCCTTTGGCAGCACGCACAACGCCCGGACAACGCCGGAGAACGACCCCAATATCCAGTCATTGCTGGACGCCCGGACCAACGTCCTGACCATCTTCGGCAAAACCTGGGACATCCACGTTCGTGACGCCCTGCGGGTCCCCCTGGAACGCAACCTGGAACTGATCCACAATTCCCTGGCCTACCTGCGTGACGAGGTGGCCAAACTCTTTTTCGACGCCGAACATTTCTTCGACGGCTACAAGGCCAACCCGGAATACGCCCTGGCCTGCCTGCACCAAGCCCATGAGGCCGGAGTCGACGCCCTGGTGCTCTGCGACACCAACGGCGGCAGTCTGCCGCAGGAGATCGCGGAGATCATGGCTGTGGTCCAAAAGGAGCTGCCGCAGGCTTCGCTCGGCATCCACGCCCACAATGACAGTGAACTGGCTGTGGCCAACAGCCTCCAGGCGGTCCAATCAGGCGCCACCCACGTCCAGGGGACCATCAATGGCTACGGCGAACGGTGCGGCAACGCCAATCTCTGTTCCATCATCCCGAACCTGGAGCTCAAACAGGGACACAAATGCCTTCCGGAGAACCATCTCCCGAAACTGACCCAGACCGCCCTGTACATCTCTGAAGTCGCCAATGTGCAGGCCTTCCACCGTCAGCCCTTTGTCGGCCGCTCCGCCTTCGCCCATAAAGGGGGGATCCACGTCAGCGCTGTCAGACGCAATCCCCGGACCTACGAACACATCGAACCCGAAACAGTGGGCAACAAGCAGCGGATCCTGCTCTCCGATCTCGCTGGCCAGAGCAATATCCTCTTCAAAGCCAAACAATACGGCTACCACCTCGACAAAAACGATCCTTTCGTCCTCGAACTGCTCTCCCAGATCAAGGAACGCGAAAGCAACGGCTACGAATACTCCGCCGCCGAAGCTTCCTTCGAACTCCTGCTCAACCGGACCTTGGGCCGGGCCCGAAAATACTTCACATTGTTGGGGTTTCGGGTCACGGACGAAAAACGGCAGGAAAACAAAGACCCCTATTCTGAGGCCACGGTCATGGTCCAGGTAGGGGGCGTCACCGAGCACACCGCCGCCGCTGGCGAAGGGCCGGTCAACGCCCTGGACAACGCCATGCGCAAGGCCCTGGAAAAATTCTACCCCACCTTGACCGAAATGCACCTTTTGGACTTCAAGGTCCGGGTCCTGCCCCCGCAACGCACCAGCGACGGCAAGGAGGGCACGGCCTCCAATGTCCGGGTCTTGATCGAATCCGGGGACAGCCAATCGCGCTGGATCACTGTCGGCGTCTCCTACAACATCATTGAAGCGAGTTGGCAGGCCCTTGAGGACGCCATCAACTACAAGCTGTTCAAAAACGACCAGCTGAAAATCGAACAAGCCATGGCCCAGGCCAGGACGGAGACATGAAGACCTTGCACCGGGTGACAGTCCTTATCGACAACACCGCCATTGATTCCAGTCTGGCCACCGAACACGGACTGAGCGTTCACATCCATTTGGCCAACGGGCAGCAATGGCTTTGGGACACCGGACAGTCGGCCGCGCTTCTCAACAACGTAGCCGCACTCGGCATCGATCTGGCGGCCAGTGCTGGTGTGGCATTGAGTCACGGCCATTACGATCACACCGGCGGGATTTCGCCGCTTGTCGAACACTCCGGCTTCGCGGGAACCATCGTCGGCAACCCGGTACTAGACCAGGAACGGTTCGTGCTCAAGCAGGGCGAAGCAATCCGGTCAATAGGCCTGCCGCCGGGGACCACTTTGCCCCGTTTTTCTCCTGTGGAATACACGGCCCTGCTCGCCCGCGGCCTGACTTTTGTCAGCACCATCGAACGGGATCCGGAACATTTTTCCGCCACGGCGCATTTCTTTCTGGACCGCGATGGGGAATACCCCGATCCGGTCCAGGACGACGCCTGTCTCGTCCTGGAAACCGCGGACGGCCCGGTGGTGATTCTGGGATGCTGCCACAGCGGGCTGGCGAACACGTTGATCGCTCTGCGCGAGCGCCTCGGCCACACCGCCTTCAACGGCGTCATGGGCGGCATGCACCTCAATAACGCCCCGCAATGGGCGATGGAGGAGTCCCTGCAGACCCTCGAGGAATTCGGGGTCCAATGGATCGCCCCCGGCCATTGCACCGGGCGTGAAGCCATTGTCGAACTCGCCCGGCGGTTTTCTGGGCGGGTGCTGCCGTATGGAGCGGGAGCCGTTTTTGAATTTCCGGCCCCTGCTGAAGAGGCTGGTGCCTGATCTTCGGGAAGGATAGAGGAAGGCTATTGCGTCGGTTCGCGATAACGGGACAGATGGGCGGCCATGAACTCCAACACGACGTCGCCCACGCGGGAGCGGGTCTCCGCGTGCGTGGTCAGGACATGGTGACTGGTGACCGTTTCTTGAAGGGAAAACAATTCCAGACGGCGCGACTCTGAGCGGACCCGGCGCAAGATCTCCCAGGCGTTATCGACCAGAACGGTCTGGTCCCCCTCGGCGTGCAGGACACAGATCGGGCTGGTAATGCGCGGCAAACCGGTCCGAACACGGCGCAACCCTTTCAGAAAACTGGTCAAAGCGTGCAAGGGCTGGGCCCCTTCATACCCCTGCCAGGGGGCGATCTCCCGCGCCTGTTCCGAACTCGTCCCGGTGGGCCACATCGGACGGAAAAAGCGGAGAAACGGCACGAACGGTAAACGCCAATCCGTCGCCTGCAGGGGAAGATACCGGTACAAAAAAACGGGGGCCGCGATGGTCACCACGCCTGTGGGGCGACGTTGCTGCGCCACCGCCAAACTCAGCGTCCCCCCCATGGATAACCCAATGACAAAGACCTGTTCTACGCGAGCGGACAGTCTGTCGTAAGCCTGCAGGGCAGCGTCCTGCCAATCCTGAAAACGGGTCGCCTGCAGATCCTCCAGGGTCTTCCCATGCCCCGGCAACAGGGGAATCTCTACCGCATATCCCTGTTCACGGAGGAGGTGCGCCATCCCCTGCATCTCATACGGCGAACCGCCGTAGCCGTGCAGCAAAAGACAACCGATCCTCTTTCCCATCACACCATTCCTTCCCATTACTCTGCTACTGCTCTTCCCTCTCCCGAACGAGACGGACAAAACAACGGCAATGCTTGTCCTGGGCCGCCACAAACCCGAGTTCAGTGTCCACATACCACCCTTCAAGCTCGGTGCGGACATCAGCGCTCCACAGCTGGCACCGCTCGGGGTCGAAAAGCGGACTCTGACAAATATCCCGATGGCTGTCCGGGGGCACCACCTGGGTCAAAAGTTCATTCACAGTGGGCAGGCGCCAGGGACGAGCCACGCGCCCTGTTTCTCTGTTTCGCGTCTGGACATAGGCCCAGGCCTCGCGACGATTGAGCGGATAGGGCGAACCGGATTGTTCCCAGACCAGATCCCGCAAGGGGTCGCGGATCTCTCCCGGCCCCTCAGCGGTGAAGGCCTGTTCCGCATACGACTGCGGCTGGCCGCGACGATCCAGCCCAAAGACCCGCTCAGCTTCCTTACGACTGACCTTGGCCTTCCGACGCCGGGGCCATTTAGCCTGTGGAGGGGAGATCGAAGCCTCATGCTCGGGAAGCAGGCAGGTCTGCGCATGGGTGCGGTGCCAACAAGCCAGGGCCTCCTGGAGATCGTCGGAGAGCGCCGCAACCGAGGGATGTCGTTTGGACGGTTCCGGCGCCACGGCCGTGCGCAGCACCTCGTCCCAGCAAGTCCCCAAGGCCGGCCGAAGGACACTGGGCAATGGGGAGCCGCTCCCTGGATTGTCCAGCCCAGCGCCGGTCAACATCCGCCACAAACAGACCCCCACGCTATACAGGTCCGCGCTTGGCGTCACTGAAGCGGGGTCGTACTCCTGTTCCGGAGCGGCATACAGGGGCGTGCCGACCTTGAATTGGGCTGGGAAGCGTTGCTTGGCATCGGGAAGAAGCGACAGGCCGAGATCGATCAATTTGACCCGGTCGTCTTCACCGAGCAAGACATTGCCCGGTTTCATATCCCTGTGCACAATACCGGCCCAATGCAAACGTTCCAGTCCTTGCAGCATCTCCAACGCATACCGTGTGGCCCGTTCCGGAGGCAGCACACGGGCCGTAGGCGATTCGGAGTCCGTTTCACCGAGCACAAGGCCTAAATGGCGGCAATAAAACTCCTGGGTAAAAAAAGGGCGGCCCTGGCTGTCGGTATCGAAATCGAGAATCTGCGCCAGATGGGGATGCCGCAGGGCCGCAAGGGTTCGCGCCTCGTGTTCGAACAATTCCCGAACCCCGTCTTGTCCCAGCAGCACCTCGGTCATCTCCCAGGGGGCCAGGACTTTGAGGGCCACCAGTTTCCCGACAACCGGCAGCCGTGCCTTATACACCTTGCCCATGCCCCCCTGGCCCAGCATCCCCCGAATCTCGTATTTGCCTATATGACGCATTGTTTGTCCTTGTCCCCCTCTGAATCACCACTTTGAGGCCGGAAAATCCCGCACAAGGACCGGTTCCCGGCTGCAGACCACGTTACCCCGCTGCCCCAGATACCGGGACACAACACAAGATTACCACAACCGTGTGGCGTTCGCCCGGGGCAACCCACACGCCCCAATACGATCGACAGTATCCTGGATGTCATAGGCCACAAAGCGCACCTCGAGACTGGCCTGCTCGGTATCCCAAATCACATACTTGGCCCGGTTGTCTCCGTCGCGGGGCTGCCCCACACTGCCGACGTTCACCACATAGCGGGACCCGGCTTCAAGGGCAAATACCCCGCGCCGCAAAACGTCCCGCCGGGCGCGTCCGCTTTCCAGACATACGAGCATCAGTTCATGGGTATGCCCGACAAAGCACAGCGTCTCGGAAAACCGGGTAAATAACTCCGGAAGCTCCCCGTCGTCCCATTCGAACAGATACGTGTGCGCAGAATCCGGGGGCGCACCGTGAACGAGCCTGGCCCCCTGGACCACGCGATACAGCGGATAATGGCTCAATACCGTTATCCATTGCGGATCCATAAGCGCCCGGGTCTGCTCCAAGGCTTGTCTGGCGTGGGGATTAAACCAGGCGCGTGAGGCGGGGTTGGTCAGGCCGCGCTCATGGTTTCCCTGCACCGATGGGACATTATGGTTGTGTAAAAAGGCGACCACCTCCTGGGGACTGGGACCGTAGCCCACATTATCGCCCAGGGAATAGACGCTGTCGACACCCTGTTCCTCCAGGTCTTGCCACACCGCCTGCAGAGCCGCCCAATTCGCATGAATATCAGAAAGTATCGCCAGCCGCACAAATTCGCCTTTTCGCCAAGTGTTCCAGAAGCGCCCCGGTGGTGGCAGGGAGACGGTTCCAGTCCGCCTTCCAGGGTCCGGCAAAGAGGGACTTTACACCTCGTCACCGCAGAATTACAAGAAATGTTCAGTTTGACAACACACCATCATAAACAAAGTGACCGCTTTTCATGATCGCGCGCCTTCTTCTGATTGCTGTTGCCGGCGGCGCCGGGACCCTGAGTCGGTACGGTCTCTCCCGGCTGGCCCAGCACGTGCTCGGCACCGGATTTCCTTACGGCACCCTGGGAGTCAATCTGGTCGGGAGTTTTCTCTTTGGCCTGCTCTGGGGCTATTTCGACCAGCACCTTCCCGTGGTCTCCGGTGAGTGGCGGGTGATCATCCTGACCGGATTCATGGGCGCTTTCACCACTTTTTCGACATTTGCTTTTGAAACCACGGCCCTTTTCCAGGAAGGCCATTATTTTCTAGGTCTGTCCAATCTCGCCTTGCAGACCGTCCTGGGCGTGGGGGCTGTCGCGATCGGCCTCGGTCTCGTTCGTCTCGGATGACAGGCCTGCATTGTGAAAAAGAGCGGGAAAGGTTTAGTTCTCCTAAACGCACCCGGCTCAATCCACTGCCCCGGCGGCCGGATCGGGAATAACCGGGACCCCGCCCAGGAGGCCTGGTGATCCGGACCAAAATGGAGCCCCTGTCAGGATACCTGGAATTTCCAGTTGTCCATTCCCAGCCCCTGCAAAAAGAGGACAGAATCCATGCGCACCCAATTCAGCCCCTTTTTCGAGCGGGTCATGCAGGCCACTGACATCGAAAATCAGTCCCAGCTCGCCAAAGTCCTGGGCGTGGGCCGGGCCGCCATCTCGCTGGTCAAACAAAAAAACAGCGTCCCCTCACGCTGGATTCTGCTTTTGTCCCGGGCCTACGATCTTGACCCCGTCTGGTTGGCCGGCGAAGACGAGGAGCCGGAACAGGATATGTCATCCGCGGACCACACTGAAGGCATCGCCACCCTGCCCTGGGTGCGGCCCGAACTCGACCCCGGTACCGGGACGCTGCGTCCTCTGGAACGTCCCGGCTGGCCGGTCAGCGCTGGATGGCTTTCCCAATGGGGCTCGCCAGAGCAAACCGTCGTTCTCTATGCCCCGTCAGCTGCCTTGGAGCCGGAGATTACGCCTGGGGATATCCTGGCGGTTGACCAAGCCCAGACGACTGCGACAGACGGTGGCATCTTTCTACTGACCTTGCCCACGGGCATCATCCTCCGTCGTCTTTGGCTCCAGCCCGACGGGGTCCGCCTGGAGCCCGGCAGCGATCAGACCTTGCAGGCCGAAGAGGGAGGGGACCTGCTCGGACGGGTCCTTTTTTCAGTCCGGGGGCATGGGCAGTCCGGCTGACCCCTCGTTTACTTCGCGCTCAAAAAGGCGATGATTTCCTGACAAAACCGGGGCAGATCCTGGGGGTTTCTGCTGGAAACCATGTTCTTGTCCACGACAACCTCCTGGTCAACCCATGTCGCCCCGGCATTGACCAGGTCGTCGCGAATGGCCGGCGTCGAAGTGCAGGTCATTCCACCCATTATACCGGCCGAAATGGGTACCCAACCGGCATGACAGATATGGGCCACAAGGCGGCCACTGTGGAAGATCTCCGCGGTCAGGGAGAGCACCGCCGGCGACCGCCGGAGTTTGTCCGGAGCAAAGCCGCCGGGAATGACAAGCCCGTCGAAATCCTTGGCCTGGATGTCGCGCACATCGACATCCTCAGCGCAGGGATATCCGTTTTTGCCTGCATACCGTCCCTCACCCAGGCCGGCCAACGTCACGGCCGCCCCTTCTTCCGCCAGACGCAGTTTCGGGTACCATAGCTCAAGATCCTCATACAGCGGGCCGACAAAAAAGAGTATCTGTTTCCCTGCCAGTCGTTCCATCGCTTTCCTCCTCGATCGCCGGGCTCCTGGCCCGAATTCGTATTTCTGCCAACACCCTTTGGTAGCAGAGGTGGAAAATATTGACAAAACGCGCGAGATGCCGCAACCCTGCCCCGGCATGACGAACCAGTCCCATATGCAACAGACGAGCCCCTGGGCCACGCTCCGGAGTCAGAAACCACTACGCGAATTGGGCAACCAAGCACTATGACGCCTTCCCAACGTTTGTACGGCACGCTTTTTGGCGTGGACCATAACGACACGGTCGCTCTCAAGCCCTATCTATCGCCCTGTACCCTGGAGCAGGCGGCTGACGGTAGCTTGGAATTTATTTTCGAAGGCATTTTCCCCGACGATATAGAGGATTTCCTCGACGTCCTTCGCAGCAAACTGCCGGATCATGCCCGGGGCCATCTCGACCTTATCGACAATGACGCCTGGTGCCTTTTTCGCTTCAGCTTTACCCGGCACTCGATATCCAAGGAAACAATGAACCTCGACGACTACCTGGACAGATACAAGCACTTTGGCTGATGGTTTTCCTCAGGCGATGCCTTGTCAGCCCGGCTAAGCGACCTTACTTTCCTCATTGGCCCGACCCGGAAAAACCTCAATCCCGAAAGGACCGTCTATGGCCAGTAAATTCAAATCCGCTTTGAAAGATGTCACCGACATCTGTAAATTTGAGACATGGTTGCGTTTTTATTTCACACAGGAATCAGGTGAGGACTTGGTTATTGAGATTCCTGAGCAATCCATGCAGCACATCTCTGAAAACTATCCATTTCTGGCCCAACTTGCCGAAACATATAATAATAAGCCGATCACCCCGGAAAGCGCCCAGCGGGACACCGTGGAATTCATCTATACCCAGCTTGATGGACAGCACCATGAAATGGGAGCGGTGGCGCAGGTCCTGAACAGCAAAAGCTTTGAAAACGAAATCAGCGTCTTCAACCTCTGGGTCCAGGCCCACGAAGAGCAGCTCGACCAGAGCGTTATGGACTTTGTGGACTGGATGCAATTGTTCGAGGCCTGGAAACGGACCGAAAAAGGACAGAGCATCCTCTCTGGGCACACCAGCGGGACAAATGCTGCTACGCAGACGACGCAATAAAGTGGAGACCGGGGCAACCCGGTCTTTTTTTGCCCGACGGCGGAAAAAAACTTTTGCGCGAAAATTGTAGCCATTGTCCCCCTTTTTCTGCCATAGTCATCCTGAATCTCGTCGTTGGAGAAAGGAGGGGACTATGGCACCGTCAGAGTATATCCACGGACAATTATACCACATCCCGGTCAACGATCTCCATTTCGATCCCAACCAGTCAACGGTCGAGATCAATGAAGAGGTGATTCTCGACAAGCTCACCCGCCTGATCAAAGAACACGGTTTCTTCCAACCGGTCTTTTTCCGCAAGACCCCAGAGGGGCAACTCCAGCTCATTTTGGGCGGGCGGCGTCTGATGGCTGCGAAACAAGCCGGATGGGATGTCATCCCAGCTATTTACTGTGCCCAAAAATATTGTGAGGTCACTTTTATAAAAAATCTTCTGTTGCAGGACCTCACTCCGATCGAACGCGCCGAAGCCTATCAGCAAGCCGTCGCCTACCAATTCACAAAGAACCAGCTCGCCGAAATCTTCCAGTCCTCCCCGGAGGAAATAGATGCCTACCTGGCACTGAACAAACTCCCCGAAGCCATAAAAGATGGATGCCGCTACAGTAGCCAGTATCGGTTGGAAGACTTGCACCGCCTTGTCGGCATGCAGGACGAACTCCAATGGGACGCCTGGAAACGGTTGTGTAGCCAAGAGAGTGTGTGCGAGACCTCGACGATGCTGGAAGATTGCATCCAGGGCTGCCACCATCTGGCCACTCTTTTGGGCTGCGCTGGGGAGTCACTATCCCCGGAAAAACTCCAGACCTTAAAACCGTATCTTCAGCAACTCCGCCAGCGCATCGACGAAGTGCAAAATAGTTGAACGCACTGACCCGGCTCGAACGAAGGGGCGATTGCATGTGCACCTCTACCGCCCCAATTGCAAAGCAGTGACTCCACTCCGGCCACTTAATAAGGAATTCTGCACAGCTGCTTTCTGGGAGGCGATTTGGGTGCGGAAATTCCCGGCCGGAGGCGTCATTTACAACCCCGAGCCACAGCCGCATTGAGCAACAAAAAAAGCGGCACCTCCCTTGAGCAGAGAGGCGCCGCTTCAACTTTCAGGACAATCGGTCCCAGGCCTTTATTGCAGGCCTTGCTGAACCTCTTGCATGAGCTTCTGGGCCTGCTCAAGCTTGGCCGCTTCTTCTTCGCTCATCTGCTGGCCAAGATAGCCAGCTTTCTGATTGATTTCCTGCAGGGCGTTTACCAGAAGCATCTTCCGGGTCTTTTCCGGAAGGTCTTCCAACTCGGCCACACGGGCGTCCATTTGCGTGACATCTTCCTGAACGGCAGCCACTTCCTCGGACATGCCGGAAACCTGAGATTTGACACCCTGGACACTTTCACCGAGCGTCGTCAGCGAATTGTCGAGGTAGCTGACATCCCCTTCCACGGCACTGATCTTGCCGTCCATGGTGGTCATTTTTTCGTTCAGGCTGGCCACATCCTCTTCCAGATAGGCCAACTCATCGACCCGATGCTCCAGGCCGGTGAGATTCTGATTGATCCCGTAGAAAAAAACGACGACCAATACGACAGCCAACAATGAGACAAACAGACCTACCTTGCCCATGTCCCGCCGTGTTTCCTCAAGCAATTTTTCCGGATTGGCCATGTTTTCCTCAGGGGAGTCAGCCTTGGATGCCTGATTCTGCGGCATCTGACTGATCTTTTCACTTGCAGCCATGTACTCCAACCTCCTTACATCAATGGAATATCGCTATGATGCTGTTGCCCGCATCCAAAGAAGCGTCATCGCTTCAACCCACTCCCAGATACCTATGGCAACAAAGTCAAAGCGTCCTTGTAGCCGATTTGCCCGCCAAGGGCAAGTGCGACTCTTGGGCACAATAAAAAAATCAATAAAATCGAACAGTAAGCAGCAAAATTGCAAGCAGAGCGACACCGCGCATGCTGCTCCCGTTCCCCATTTCACATGAGTTTCCCCCATCGGGGGAGCAAAAAACCTCTACAACACCGCCCTCAGGCCACCATGGTGAGGAATCGGTGGTCTCTTTGCTGTGGATTCACTGACCACCATGCCGCGGCAGCAGTGGCCATTTTTCCGTGGAATCCCAAATCCCCTCAGGGCCAGCATGACTGCGCCCGTGAGAGCGTTGAAGGCGGCTGGGGCAGGACTGCTGGCGCACGCTTTGCCTGGTGCAGGAGAGCTAGACCAAGTAGCCCCCAACGCCGGCACAGCCCTTTTGCAAGAGGCGGTCGGCCAAGCGGTACGATCCCAGATTCCCCTCGGTCGGAAACCTGTGGAGACAGGCCACGGACACAAAAAAAGCCCCTCGAGATGAGGGGCTTTTTTAAAAAATGTCCTGGCAGCGACCTACTTTCCCACGGTTAAAACCGGAGTATCATTGGCGCTGGAGAGCTTAACGGCCGAGTTCGGAATGGAATCGGGTGTGTCCTCTCCGCTATGGCTACCAGGACAAACTATGCAAATATATTAGTTAACATAGGGAAGAAGAGAGTTAAGACGCACGGTCTATTAGTACTGGTTAGCTGAACACATTGCTGCGCTTACACTTCCAGCCTATCTACCTGGTAGTCTTCCAGGGACCTTTAGTGTCCGAAGACAAGGGAGACCTTATCTTGAGGGGGGCTTCCCGCTTAGATGCCTTCAGCGGTTATCCTGTCCGATCATAGCTACCCTGCTATGCCGCTGGCGCGACAACAGGTCCACTAGAGGATCGTTCACCCCGGTCCTCTCGTACTAGGGGCAACTCCTCTCAAGTCTCCTACGCCCACAGAGGATAGGGACCAAACTGTCTCACGACGTTTTAAACCCAGCTCGCGTACCACTTTAAACGGCGAACAGCCGTACCCTTGGGACCTGCTCCAGCCCCAGGATGTGATGAGCCGACATCGAGGTGCCAAACCGCGCCGTCGATGTGAACTCTTGGGCGCGATCAGCCTGTTATCCCCGGCGTACCTTTTATCCGATGAGCGATGGCCCTTCCATACGGGACCACCGGATCACTAAGACCGACTTTCGTCTCTGCTCGACATGTCTGTCTCGCAGTCAGGCTCCCTTATGCCTTTGCACTCAACGGCTGGTTTCCAATCAGCCTGAGGGAACCTTTGTGCGCCTCCGTTACTTTTTGGGAGGCGACCGCCCCAGTCAAACTACCCACCAGACACTGTTTCCTGCCCGGCTTACGGGTCAGGATTAGAACTCTAGACTAACAAGGGTGGTATTTCAAGGGCGACTCCTCGAGAGCTAGCGCTCCCGATTCATAGTCTCCCACCTATCCTACACATGCTAGCCCAAAATCCAATGTCAGGCTGTAGTAAAGGTGCACAGGGTCTTTCCGTCCTTCTGTGGGTACCCGGCATCTTCACCGGGACTTCAATTTCACCGAGTCTCTGGTTGAGACAGTGTGGGGATCGTTACGCCTTTCGTGCAGGTCGGAACTTACCCGACAAGGAATTTCGCTACCTTAGGACCGTTATAGTTACGGCCGCCGTTTACCGGGGCTTCGGTTTCGTGCTTCTCCCGAAGGATAACAAGTCCCCTTAACCTTCCGGCACCGGGCAGGCGTCAGTCCCTATACGTCGTCTTGCGACTTTGCAGAGACCTGTGTTTTTAGTAAACAGTCGCCCCCACCGATTCTCTGCGACCCTCCAAGGCTTACCATGCAAGATGTTCACCTCAAAGGGCACCCCTTATCCCAAAGTTACGGGGTCATTTTGCCGAGTTCCTTAACCAGAGTTCTCTCGAGCGCCTTGGTCTGCTCGACCCGCCCACCTGTGTTGGTTTGCGGTACGGTCTGTATCATATCTCGCTTAGAGGCTTTTCTCGGCAGTCTGGGATCAACCACTTCCGACATAATGTCTCGGCATCACCTCTCGGCCTTATGGTTCCGGATTTGCCTAGAACCACAGCCTACTGGCTTGCACCAGGATGTCCAACACCTGGATGGTCTACCCTTCTGCGTCCCCCCATCACTCAAACGACATGACACA